>VXRG01000061.1 GCA_009838625.1 Caldilineaceae bacterium SB0664_bin_27 | reverse complement strand
TTATTTGTCGGGGGCGGGGGGGGGGGGGGGCTTGGCGGTTGGTGTATTTCCCGTGTCCGTGCCTGGGGGGCGGGTGGGTGGGGGGGTGGATTGAGGCGGGGCGGGGGGAGTAGGTTCTAGGTAACTACTCAGCCTTAGTCAGTACACGACCATGCAGATCATTCGCGCTGGCAGCTTGTCTAAGATCGCAAACTGCCTCTTCAGAGCCGTAATCTTCGTCGCCCGGCCACGTGCCAAACAGAACCTGCACATTAGTCAATGGTTGTACGTTCTGCGCTCGCGCCAATTCTTTCAATGCGGGAGATTCCCAGTAAATATCTGTGACTGGACCCTCCTGGCGAACAGGTGACTCGGATGAAGGGGCATGGGCCTAATTTGCGTGGAGATTTTAGCACATGTTCATGGGGAGTGCAGGCAGGGTGAGAGTTTGGTTGGATCATCCTCGCACAGCACGCTCCTCGGAAGCATTATTCGGACAAAGAGAACCATAGCAGTAACCTCGAAACGTAACGCCCATAAGAGCGAGGAGAGAATGAAGAGGAGTGAGGAGTGAGAGACACCTTTGCTTGCCTCGTTTTTGGGGCGCGAATTGACTGCGGCTGAGTAGATACCCACAAACTGACAACTTAAGAGGCGTAGCCGTCCTGGTTTTGCTTGCGCCAGTCGGGTCTGTAACCGCGCTCGCTGGCGAAGCCGTAGGAGGGGCCGATCTGGTTGGGGTGGGACGCGGGCCAGGCCTGCGCGAGATCACTGACGCGAAACAGATCCGGCATACGCGTTGGCGAAGAGGAGAAAATCTCCCCTTTGACAGACATAGTAAATTAAATATAATTTCCTTTATTGTCACTGAGTGGTGATCGCATCGTAAGCAGTGATAGAACAATAGCCTGATACAGAAGACGCTCACCTGCAGTTGTCGAGTGTACGGAAGCGCAAATACCATCAAGAGTGGGACCAACCTCCTCTATCAGTCGCAATATCACTGCAAAGACTGTGGCGCGTATCGGGTCTTGGAGTCGAGGAGAAAGGCGGAAACACCCAAGCCGCTCATTCTGAATGCCTGATTCAGGTAACCGATTTATCACTGACCACAACTCGGCGATGAGGTCCCTACTCTAACAACTTACTTTTTCCCACTAACTTTTCCCAGCAGAGACACTTCGTGCAGGGCGTAACGCTAACCGACCTGAGAGGATCAGGAGAGCGCATATGAGTAAACCGTTGCGAGCGGGTTTGATCGGTTGTGGCGGCATTGCCGGGGCGCACATGCGGGCATACCGTCAACTCGGGGGGGTGGAGATCGCGGCCGCCGCGGAGATCGTTCCGGAGCGTCTCCAATCATTTGGCGATGAGTGGGGTATCGAGAACCGCTACCTCGACTACGAGGTCATGCTGGAGCGGGAAAAGTTGGACATCGTCAGTGTCTGCACACCGCCCTTCGCCCACTGTGCTCCGACCATCGCTGCGGCTGAGGCCAGCGTACGGGGCATCTTCTGTGAGAAGCCGATGGCCATGAATCTGGCCGAGGCTGATCGGATGCTTGATGCCTGTGACCGGGCTGGGACGCTCCTCCAGATCGACCACATCTACCGTTTCGAGCGTAACTTCCGCCAGGCGAAGGCAATGGTGGAGGCCGGCGAAATCGGTGATCTGCTCGTAGTTTCGGGGAAGTGCGTGGGGCCGCCGCGCAGTCCTGAAAACTATGCCGGACAGTACCGGCTGAATGGCGGCGGATGGATGATGGCCCAGGGCACTCACCTCTTCGATCTGTTCCGCTACTACGCCGGAGATCCTCTCTGGTGCCTCGCCAATGTCGAGCGCTGGCGCCCTGACGTAGACATCGAAGATGCTGCCACCGGACTTTTCGGACTGGAAAGCGGTGTCAAGGCATTCTTCGAAGTAAGCGGCAACCGCGCGGACCGTACCTTTGCGTTCATGGCCGAACTCGAAGGTGTGAAGGGCCGGCTGCACCTCTCCGACGGGGTGGACAGATTTCACTTCTATCAGTGGACCGCCGGACACACGCCTGACGACTGGCGGCCTGTCGAGACGGTCGAGGAAGACCCGATCGCGATTGTTCTCCAGGACTTCCTGAGCGCCGTTATCGATGATCGTGAGCCGGAATCCAATGGACGTGAAGGACGGGCCGCCCTGGAGATGATCATGGCCGTATTTGAGTCCCAACGACAGGGCGTGGCTTGTATTAACTTTCCGCTGACAATAGGGGAAAACCCGCTGGCACTGATGAATGAAGAAGGCACACTGTCTCAGCTAAGTAAGGAACCTAATCACTGATTGCGCTGCACGTCAGGAGGACACCTAACATGAAGCTCGCTCTGTTTGCTTTCGGCCAGGAAGATCATGTGGGCATCGTTGAGCAGGATGGCATCTTCGATCTCACGCGCGCGATGCAGGCATACGATCTGTTCAACAAGAACATCCAGACAGCGCCGGTGACCAGCATTCATGAGATGTTGGACAAGAATATGGTCCATCTGGCGGTCATTGAACCGGTGTTGGAGTTTATTGACCGGCACAACCTGAGGCAAGCTCTGACAGTTCCCGAAGGGGCAGCTGATCATCCATTGCGGGCGCCCATCAGGCGGCCAGGAAAGATCATTGCTCTCGGCGGCAACTATTCCTTCCCAGGCTACCCGGACCCTGAAGAGCCACCCTTCTTCTTCAAAGTCGCGACTTCGGTTATCGGATCTGACGAGCCAATCATTTACAAGAAAATCATGAAGCAGGTGGAGCCGGAAATCGAGTTGGCCGCGGTGATCGGCGCCCGTGCGAGCGATGTACCCGAAGAGGAAGCGATGCAATATGTGGCCGGCTATACCGTGCTGAACGACGTTACGGCCCGCGATCTGCAGAATGCCGCATGGGATATCCAACGTCCCTGGGAATATACCAAGAGCATTGATACCTTCACGCCTGTCGGCCCGCACCTAGTCCTGCCCGAAGCGGTGAGCGATCCGCACGACCTGGAGATGATCATGCGAGTCAATGGCGAGGTCGTGGCCGAAGCCAGCACCAACACGATGTTGTTCCGGATTCCCTTCCTGATCGAGTACCTCAGCCAGTACATGACGTTGGAACCGGGCGACATCATTGCGACGGGAACGCCGGCCCACCCGGAGGCGCTGCACCCCGGCGACGTGATAGAGCTGGAAGTGGCTGAAGTTGGCGTGTTGCGGAATCCTATCGTGGCCGAAGGTTGATAAGGAGGTCCTGGTGAGCAGCCAAAGAGAGTCACCGCCGTCAGCAGTTTTCCCGTGGGTCAACGCGGCCGCGTCGGCGGCAAGCGGGCCGGCGTTGCGTATTTTGGGGTTGGAGTGTGGCTTTGTGTGGACCACCTGGGCGGTCCTCGAAGGCCGACAGCTTGTTGACGGCGGCGTGTTTCTGAGCGACGACTATCTGGAGCCTGCCGACATCGACTCCATGACGCGCACCGAACTGGTGACCCGTCGACTGTACGGCATGCATCTCGGCCTCGTGCATCTGATGGACAGTTACTCGCCCGGGTGCGTGGCCGATTGGAGCCCAGACATTGACCGGAGTGATACAAAGGCAGTGGAGGACCGTCTGGAATTTACCTATCGACACGGACAGAGCCAGGGGATGATCAAGAATCTCTGCTTTCAGCGGGGTCTGACCGTGTTGGGTGTGCCGGCTGCAAAAGCGAAGCAGGCGGTGACCGGCGATCCCGAATCCTCCCGCGCCGCAGTGGAGGCTGCGCTGATAGAAAAACTGGTGGTGTCGGAATTCACCTCACGCGAGTTCAGCATGGACGACGGCCGCAGGATCAGCGACAACTGCGCCGGCGCTCTCGCCATAGCCTATGCCGCGCAGGTCCAGTTGGGAGATTAGCCCTACTCACTGTCTGTTCAATCTGCCGGTTCAGAGAAAGTCGAAACCGTGTCAGGACATGCAATTGCAATACACGATGGGAGAGATACGTCTGCGAAAGCAGCTCTTAGCCGGGGGCTGGACGCTCGTTGGGGGCAGGGTCGCCAGCCCAGCGAACGCCTGGTTTCCGGAGTGCTCACCCCGATCTCGCTCAGCCCTGAATGCCGGCCGGGATAGAAGGCATATAGCCCGGCGCCTGGCAAGGGCACGAACTATCGCGGAAGAGGGAAGCAGGGCAGCGCCGGCAGTGCCGGCAAAGGAGGTAGCCTATGCGACAAGCTCAAGGCACTGTTGTTCCTCGGTCTCAACCGGATGACATCCACCTAGTGGAAGGGAGAACAGAGATGGTTTCGACGAAGAAGATCACACGCCGTACGTTCTTGCGCACATCGGCTTTCGCCGGCACAGCCGGGGTACTGGCCGCTTGTGCTGTTCCGGTCGCGGCGCCGGCCGGAGATGGGGCTGCCGCGCCGATGATGGAAGACGTGACCCTGCGAATGGTAACGCATTACGGTTCACCCGTACGCCGTGAGTTTACGACACGGGTCAAGGACATTTTCGAGGCGACACACCCCGGCGTCACGGTCGAGGTAGAGGTCGCGCCGGATATCGACGTGCGCTGGCAGACCGAGGTGGCGGCAAAGACGTTGCCGGTGATGCTCTGGGACGCCAACCTGTTCTGTGAGATGGCCGCCCAGGGCGTCTTTCTGCCGCTGGACGACCGCTTGCCGATGCAAACCCCCCCAGTGGATATGGATGACTACAATGTTCCCACGGGCGCCGAGTGCATGGTATGGCACGAGGGCCAGCAGATCGCGATGCCCTGGATCAACGGTGCACCGCTCCTCTACTACAACGTGGACATGTTCGAAGAGGCGGGCATCGAGCGGCCATCCGATGACTGGACCTGGGATGACTTTGTCGACGTGACCAAGGAGTTGACGCGCGACACCGACGGCGACGGCGAGATCGACCAATGGGGCTACATGCAGAGCACCCGCTGGGACGAGCACTTCGCCCAATGGATCTTTGCCAACGGCGGCGAGATTGTGTCCGAAGACAGGCTTCATACGCCCCTGGATACACCCGAAGCAGCGGGGGCCATAGAGTTCCTGTACGACCTGCGTTTCACGCACAAGGTCTGGCCGCTGGCCGAGCAGATGGAGGCGCTGCAAGCCCTGGGCATCGGCAGCCTCTTTAACGGCGGCAGGGTCGCCATGACATACGG
Source organism: Caldilineaceae bacterium SB0664_bin_27 (assembly GCA_009838625.1). Classification (GTDB taxonomy): domain Bacteria; phylum Chloroflexota; class Anaerolineae; order Caldilineales; family Caldilineaceae; genus Bin5. The sequence continues at coordinate 59,914 of VXRG01000061.1, read as the reverse complement.
CGGTACCGGCGGTGTCGGAGGCTTCAACCGGAGCGTAACCGACTTCACCTATGACATTCTGCACTTCCCGAAGTCGCCAGCGACCGGCCAGCGAGCGCTCTGGACCTTCATGCAGAATTTCGCCGGCCCGATCTGGTCGGAGCATCCCGACCTGGACGCCGACCTGGCTATCGCGCTGGGCGGCCCCAGTTCGCAACGTTGGGCGGGCCGCACCAAGATTCAGGTACCGATCTACACGCCGGCCGTGGAAGAAGATTACGCCACCAAACCGCCCGAAAATATCCGCGTCGTGCCCGAGATGTTCGCCGAGCCGGGTGTTCAGCATCTTCCCATCTTCAACGGCAAGACGGAGTGGCTCCAGACCGTTTTCGGCGGTGAGCTGACCAAGGCCTTTATTGGTGAGGCATCCCTGGCTGACGCCATCACGTCGGCTGTGGCAGAAGGAGATCGCATACTGGCACGCCAGTAGAGTTGAGCAGGCGTACAGAGGCGCGGAGGGGCAGCAGGCTGTTTGTGTGGTGAGCGATAACAGGTTGCGCCTCCGCCCCTCTGACATCTGCCACTGAGAGTCAACCATGACTTCACAACCGCAGACTGCCGTGCGCCCCGCGGAAAAAGCGAGCCTTTTTGGCTGGTGGCGCTGGCGGAGGATCGAGGGCTACCTGTTCATCGCCCCATGGCTGATCGGCTTCGTAGCCTTTGTGCTTGGGCCCTTCCTGGCGTCGTTCTTTCTCAGCTTCGCGGACTGGAACCTGGTACGACCGCCCACATGGGTGGGCCTGGAGCACTATCGCACGATGTTCACGAACGATCCCAAGTATATAAAATCGTTCGTGAACACCGTATATTTCACCGTGTTCCACGTTCCCCTCATCCTCGTGGTGGCCCTTTTCATCGCCCTGTTGCTCAACCGCCAACTGCCCGGAATCGGGGTATTCCGCACGCTTTTTTACCTGCCGTCGGTGACGGCGGGGGTCGCCACGGCCATCCTGTGGCGCTTTATTTTCAATTATCACTACGGTCTGCTAAATCAGGCGATTGGTCTGGTGGGCATCGATGGTCCCAACTGGCTCGGGAGTACCAAGTGGGCGATGCCGGCATTTATCATCATGAGCACATGGGGATTCGGCAGCCTGATGGTGCTTTATCTGGCCGGCCTGCAGGGCGTGCCGCGCGAGCTCTACGAAGCGGCGGAGATTGATGGCGCGACCGCGTGGGACAAATTGCTCAACGTGACGATTCCAATGATGTCGCCGGTGATCTTCTTCACCATGATCATGACCATCATAGGCTCCTTTCAGATTTTCACAGCGGCATTCGTAATGACCGAAGGCGGGCCGGCAGACGCGACGCTCTTCTATATCCTTTATCTGTACCGCAGTGCTTTCCAATGGCTGCGCATTGGATACGCATCGGCGATGGCTTGGATTCTGTTCCTTGTCATTCTGGCGCTGACACTGATTCAACTCAAACTTTCGAGGCGCTGGGTGTTCTACGCCGGCGAGGAGCTGACCTGAAACGGCAAAACCTGCCAGTGAAAACCGCGCTTTCCTCCCGATACTGTCGGGATACAGACCACAAGGCAGATACCCAAGGGGGCGCGCACGTTCACAGAGAGGGAGTATGGAAGTAGAGCAGGGGGCAGTCCGAAGTTCAGGTTCGCTTCTCTCGTCGCCAGGGTGGCGCTGGCCTCAGGTGCGCGCGCTATTATTCAATGCATTCCTGTATCTGTTAATTGTGGCCGGCGGCATCGTTTTCCTGATCCCCTTCGTCTGGATGGTTTCAACCTCCTTAAAAACGTTGCCAGAGATTCAGCGGATTCCACAACCCTTGTTGCCGGAGGTGATCCGCTGGGACAACTATTACGTTGCCTGGACCTCCCTACCGTTCACCCGCTGGTTTTTCAACACGGCCTTCATTACCGTTGTCAATATTTTTGGCACGCTGCTGTCCTGTTCACTGGCGGCCTACGGCTTCGCCTACACGCGGTTCCGCGGCCGCAATTTCCTGTTTGTGATTCTTCTCAGCAGCATGATGCTGCCTTACCATGTGCGCCTCATTCCCACCTTTCTCATCTTCAACCATTTGGGCTGGATCAACACTTTTCTGCCGCTCACGGTGCCCGCTTTCTTTGGCACAGCCTTTTACATTTTCCTGCTGCGCCAGTTCTTCCTGACCCTACCCAAAGAGTTGGATGATGCGGCTCGCATTGACGGCTGCAACTCACTGAACATCTACTGGCGGATCGTCATGCCGCTGTCAAAGCCGGCCCTGGCTGCCGTAACAGCCTTCACTTTCATTGACAGTTGGAACGACTTCCTAGGACCTCTGATTTACCTGCGCCAGGACAGTCGCCTCACTCTCTCTCTAGGGCTGCGCATGTTTCTGGATTTCCAGGAGGGCACCGGTGATTTGCACCTGATGATGGCTGCCTCAGTGGCCACGCTTATCCCGATTCTGATCGTTTTCTTCTTTGCCCAGAAGCATTTCGTCGAAGGGGTCACTTTCACCGGCTTGAAAGGATAAGATGGGGCGATGAAGGCAGACGGCAAGCCGGACATTCGAGGAGGACGGCACGCTTCCGCGCGGGAAACGGCTGCATCCTTCGACAGGCTCCGCGCCGGCTCCGGGATTGCTGCCCCTACAGAGTTGGACTTGCCGGAAGCGCAGACCACGGCCTCGGCTCGGACGTTAAGCGGCGGCGTGCCTGGCTGGCGCACGCGTCTCGGTCTCCTGTCCCCGGACGATGGCATCAACGACGACGAGTTCTGGCTCTATCTGCCGGACGGCGTGTCGCTGATTTTCACGCGCTACCGCACGGCTACCCGCTTCGACCCGATCAGTCCAGACATGGTGGACCGCTACGCCGACTTGGAGCCCATCCTGGACGCGGCGGAGACCCTGCGCATCACACGACCCGGCGCCATCGTTTTTCTCTGCAATTCGTGCAGCTTCGTGCACGGCGTAGGTGGTGACGTGAAGATCTCCGCAGCCATCCGGCGAGCCGTAGACATTCCAGCGACTACGATAAGCACCGCCCAGGTCCAGGCTCTGCGGACGCTGGGCGTGCAGCGGGTGGCCGTGGCTGGCCCCTATCCCTCGGATGTGACGCAGCTCCTGGTCGATTTCCTCGAAGGGCACGGCTTCGAGGTCACCGGCAGTCAGAGCGCAGGCATGGAAACCGAATGGCAGATCGGTAACTCGGCGCCCTCGGTATGGTATGACCTGGCGCGCGCGGTGGATTCCCCGCGCGCCGAGTGCGTACTGCTGGCCTGCAGCGGCATCCGCACAGCCGCTATCATTGAGCCGCTGGAAACCGACCTGGGTAAACCGGTCGTAAGTGCGCCGGCGGTGAGCATCTGGGCAGCATTGCGCCTGGCTGGCGTGAAGGCGCCCGTCTTCGGGCGCGGCGTCCTGCTGGCAGAGTACTGATAAGGACGCCAGGAAACTGTTGGAACCGGCACGGGAATTCAGATTGAGTCCATCCAGGGAGGCGTCCCAATGGCTGAAGAACCGCTGAAAGCGATCTTTGTGGGGGTTGGCGGGCGCGGCCGCCACTACCTCGAGCATCTGAAGGACTCCCCCCATGTGCGGCCGGTGGCGATCGTGGATATCTCCCGGGAAATCCTGGAACGTGAACGCCTGGCCAATGGACTACCGGAGACGGCCTGTTTCACCACACTGACCGACGCGCTGCGACATATACCGGCCGACACGGTGGGTGTGACAACCCACGCCCGGCTGCACGCGCAGTTTGTGCGGGAGGCGATCCTCGCCGGCAAGCACGTGCTGGTTGAGAAGCCCTTCACCTGCGATCTGGAAGAAGCAGTCCGGCTAGTTGAATTGGCGGATGCCCACGGAGTCAAGATCGTGGTGACCCAGCAGATCCGCTACTTCCGGACGGAACTTACCATGCGCCGGATGATGCTGGAGCAGGCCTATGGCCCCCCCGGCTCCGGCCACATGCACCACTATAAGCCGCGCTCCGGCAACTACCCCTTGAGCGATCACATGCAGCTGTGGCAGATGACGGTGCATGAAATCGATTCGCTGCTGTCGGTGCTCGCCCAACACAAGGTAACGCGCGTCTTCGGATACTCATTCGAGCCTTCCTGGGGCAACTGGCCCACTCCCTCTACCGCGGTGGCGACTATAGAATTCGATGGCTCCATTCCGTTTACGTTGGTGTCGACCTCCCAGGCTCGCGGCAGCGCTTACGAATTCCGCATCGAGTGCGCTGAGGCGACGCTGGTACAGCGCGGCCCACTCCAGGACATTCCAACCACGTTGCACGCTGAATACCAGGACGGCCGCGTGGTTCCCTTGCCGCTCGACGCAGGGATTGATGTTGAGCCGGGAGACGGTATCAACTGGGTCGCACGCCTCTTATATGAGTACGTTGTTGATAGCGTGGAACCGGATGTCAGTGGTCGACACAATCTGGATATACTACGGGTAGCCGACGCCATCATCCGTTCCACGGAAACCGGGCAGGCCATTTCTTTGGACGTTCCTTCCTAGCCTCACGACGAAGGCAGGGGATCGCTTTCAGTTGCGAGAATAAGCGGCACGTTCTGACTTCTTCCTGCCGGCCCGCAGGTTGTATTGCCAGCGAATGACCTGGTCCCCGTAGGTTTGCTTATCCACCATTTTTTTTCTCACGGAGCCGTACGATGGGTATACCGAAGGAGAACTGGTTCACATTGGAGGAGTATCACAGCCGATTGGCTGCAGCACGAAAGAAAATGGCGGACCGGGAAATCGATGTGCTGCTCATATTCGGCGCCGGCAACGTGTTCTACCTGACCGGCTACAACAGTGTCAACTCGTGGGATTTCCAGTGCTGTATTGTGCCCGACAGCGGCGATCCCATACTGCTTATTTTCAACTTTGAACTGGGGCGTTTCCTGGCCAGTTCGTGGCTGAGCGAACCGGCGCTTTACACGGCGCAGGACGATCCGGTTGCGTCATTGGTCAACCTGCTTGATGACCAGAAACTGCGCAGCAGACGCTTGGGTATCGAAGAGAACAGCCCCAATCTTGGCGTGAAAAACTACCGCCGCCTGCGGCAGATGCTGGACGGCAGCCAGTGGACGGACGCTTCAGGTCTTGTAGATGAGGTGCGGCTGGTCAAGTCAGAGGCAGAAATTGCCTACATGCGCGAGGCCGGCCGGCTCACCCAGTTGGGCGCGGAAGCGGCGCTGGCGGCGGTCGCTGAAGGCGTCTACGATCATACTGTGACCAGCGCCGCTTACGAAGTCATGCGGTGCAACGGCAGCGATTTCATGTGCATAGAGCCCATCGTGGCGGCCGGTTATCGTTCCGGCCTGGCCCACAGTACCGTGGGCCACATCCCGATTCAGCACGGGGACTCGGTCTTCATCGAGTTGGGGGCTTGTGTGCGGCGCTACACGGCGCCGATCATGCGGACCACCGTGGTGGGACCGGCCCCGCCTGAACGTCAGGAGCTGAATGACGCGGCCCAGCTGGCCGTACAAACAATCGTTGAAACCGCGCGCGCCGGCGTCCCGACCTCGGATGTTGCTACGGCCGCGCTCCAAAAGGCGATCAAGCCTATTGAGGACCGCATCCAGTTCCACTACAATTTCGGCTATTCGGTCGGAATCGGCTTCCCTCCGGACTGGTTGGAACCGATCCATTTCTTCATCCAACTGCACAATCATGCCCCGTTGCAGGCCGGCATGACCTTTCACCTGCCCTTCACCTTGCGAGTCCTGGGCGAGTATGGCGCCGGCACAAGCGAAACCATTCTGATTACCGAGACCGGATGCGAGGTATTGACGCGGGGTCAGGCAGCGCCGTAGCTAGCGCCAATCTCAATGCGGTCTCGTTCCAACTGGTTTTCGATAGCTGACAGGCAGATGTGTTAGCCTTGGAATCTTGAAGCCGAAATCGCATTCTCACATGTATCACCCAAGTGTTGCAGAGAGACGCTACTATGATCAATGACCCTGTTCTGATCGACGACTGGCATCCGGTCGAACTCTCACAGGAGTTGAAAGAGGGAGGGATCTCCGCTGCGCGTGTGCTGGGGGAGGATATCGTGCTGTGGCGTCTCAAGGGCGAGGTCCTGGCCTGGAGAGACCTGTGCCTTCACCGGGGCACACGCCTGTCGCTTGGTCGGATTGAAAATGATAACCTCGTCTGCCCTTACCACGGCTGGGCCTACAACAGCGAGGGTCAATGCGTACACATTCCGGCCCACCCCGACCAGGTGCCTCCGCAAAAGGCGCGAGCCCGGTCGTACCGGGTTCAAGAGAGATATGACATGGTCTGGATCTCCCTTGGCAATCCCGCACACGATGTTCCTTCGTATCCCGAATGGGATGAGCCGCACTATCACAAGACCTTCTGTGGACCCTATGATATCCGAGCCAGTGCGCCCCGTGTCCTGGAAAACTTTGTCGATGTTGCCCATTTCCCCTTCGTGCATGACGGTCTGTTGGGCGACCAGCGCTACCCGCAAATGGAGGATTATGAGGTCGAGATAGGATCAAATGGCGTGATTGCGAAGGATGTTCGTATCTGGCAACCCAGGCCGGACGGGAGTGACCCCGAGCATCCGTCAACCTACACTTTCCACATTCAACGCCCCTTGACAGTCTATGTCGTCAAACCGACAGTTGAGACCAGGTTCGCCTTTTTCTTCACAGTCACGCCGGTGGAGAAGCTGGTTAGCCGCGGCTGGCTGTGGCTTTCCACGGATACAGCGTACGACGTTCCTGAAGATGAAATCCGCGCTTTCCAGGACGAGCTGTTCGACCAGGACATCCCCGTCGTGGAATCACAACGGCCTGAGATGCTTCCGCTGGACTTGCAGGCTGAACTGCATCTGCGGTCCGACCGCACTGCCATTGCCTACCGTAGATGGCTGAACGAGCTGGGGCTTACTTTCGGGACCGCGTAGTAATCGCTGCAGCGAACCATGCACGGCAACCGTCTCGTCTTTCGCTCAGGAATGCAGGTAGAAGTCGAAGAGTTCAATGTATCGGCGCCAGGCGCCAACGAAGTGCTCGTTCGGGCTTCATGCAGCCAGGTCAGCGCCGGCACTGAGTTGAACCAACTCCGCGGCATGGAGCGAAGCGGGCACCGCGCCGCCTACCCGGGATACGCCGCGGTGGGTCTCGTCCTGGATGTGGGTGAGGGCATCACCGACTTCGCGCCGGGCTCCCGGGTTTTGATCATGGGGCGCCACGCCACGCACTGGACCGTCGACGTGACCGGCTCGCCTCTGCAGAACGGCTATATTCAGAAGCTGGACGACGCTCTGACCGACGAACAGGCGACGTTTGCGATTAACGGGGCCACGGTACTGCACGCAGTCCGGCGGGCGCGTCTGCAGATCGACGAATCGGTGGTCGTCTTCGGCGTTGGTGTCATTGGGCAGCTTGTCACCGCGCTAGCCCGGCTTGTCGGCGCCTTTCCTATCGTCGCAGTCGACCTGGTTGAGGAGCGTCTCCAGCTTGCCCGCCAAAGCGGGGCAACGCATGTTGTGAACGCGAGTGCGGAGGATCCGGTGGAGACTGTTCGAGAAGTCACCTCCGGCGGCGCGCAATGTCTTTTTCACGCTTCAGCCAATCCGACTATTTTGCAAACAGTCTTCGAGGCCGCCGGCCAGAGGGCGAAGGTGGTAATGGTAGGCAGTGCACCCGGCACAGCTGAAATCGGTCTCCAGGTCGAGTTGCTGCGCCGCGAACTGCACGTTTTAGGCGCTTACGAACTCGACCTCGAAGTGCCGCACGTCTACTGGCCCTGGACGCCGCAACGCGATCGCGCAGTCATACTGCGCCGAATTGCTGACCAGACACTGGCGGTCGACCACCTGATCAGTCACAGGATACCTTACACGCGGGCACCGAAGATCTACGCGCAGGCCGCCGCTGGCGGCGAGGGATGGCTGGGAATCATCCTGACATGGGATGCGTGAGGAAGCAGGCTGGTGGGACCGGCTCGCTCGGGGCCGGGGATTGACTACGGCTGAATCGTTACCCAGAAACTGACAACTTAAGAGGCGTAGCCGTCCTGGTTTTGCTTGCGCCAGTCGGGTTTGTAACCGCGCTCGCTGGCGAAGCCGTAGGAGGGGCCGATCTGGTTGGGGTGGGTCGCGGGCCAGGCCTGGCCGCCGATGATGCGGTACTCTTCTCCCTTGCCGCAGAGCCAGTAAAACATGTGGGCGACGTAACGGGCCTGATTGTGGCCGCCGTAGTAGACGCGCTGGAAGTCGAAGTCGGGCTCGGTGATCCAGTCGCGCTGCGGAGGCGTGGTGCGCCAGTAGTTGTATTTGAGCATGTGGCGGGTCCCCGTGGCGGTGGAGAGGCCGCGGCGGTGCAGGATGCTCTGGTGATGGACGCCGATGGTGCCAGCGGGGCCGTCGGCGAAGACGCCGCCCTCGTCGTCGGGGCGCTTGGTGGGCATGATGTGGGAGCCGGGCACCAGTTCGGTCGGCCCGAGCTCGACAGGGGTGTCCTGGGGGAAATAGAAGAGCTCGACGAAGTTGAGCTCGGGGCCGAAGACGTGGTCGGCGTCGTTATGCCAGTGCTGCGCGGGCATGGGACATTCAGCAAGGTGGTGGCTGGCGAGGACGGGCAGGCCGACGTTACGGCCCAGCAGCGAGCGCATGATGCCGACCACCTGTGGATTGAGCAGGACGTGCTCCATAAACCAGTCCTCAAGGAAGATGGAGCTGGGCGCGATGGAGAAGCGCATGCGCTCGAGGTCAGCTTCGGTCAGGCCGTCGGGGATGTAGCTGGGGTTGGCGGGGATTTTGCCTTCGAGAAAGTCGCAGGTACGGCGGTTGATCTCGTCGGGGACGACACCGCGCAGCAGAAGATGGCCTTCGCGGCAGAATTCGAGCACCTGCGAGTCGGTTAGCGTCGGCTCGCCGTCGAAAGTGTGATTGGCTTTGTCGTGGATCATGTCTTTGCTCAGACGGCGTAGCCGTCCTGGTTATGTTTGCGCCAGTCGGGTTGGTAGCCGTTGGTGCTGCCGAAACCGTAGGAGGGGCCGATCTGGTTGGGACTGGTCCACGGCCAGGCCTGGCCGCCGATGATGCGGTATTCTTCTCCCTTGCCGCAGAGCCAGTAAAACATGTGGGCGACGTAGCGGGCCTGGTTATGGCCGCCGTAGTAGGCGCCCTGGAAGTCGAAATCGGGCTCGGTGATCCAATCTCTCTGGGGCGGGGCAGTGCGCCAGTAGTTGTATTTGAGCATGTGGCGCGTGCCCTTGGCGGTGGAGAGGCCGCGGCGGTGGAGGATGCTCTGGTGGTGAATGCCGATGGTGCCGGCGGGGCCGTCGGCGAAAAGGCCGCCCTCGTCGTTGGGGCGCTTGGTGGGCATGATGTGGGAGCCGGGCACGAGCTCGGTCGGGCCGAGCTCGACGGGAGTATCCTGGGGAAAGTAGAAGACCTCGACGAAGTTGAGCTCGGGGCCGAAGACGTGGTCAGCGTCGTGATGCCAGCCCTGCGCGGGCATGGGGCACTGGACGTGGTGATGGCTGGCGAGGACCGGCAGGCCGAAGCTACGGCCCAGTAGCGAGCGCATGACGCCGACGACATGGGGGTTGAGCAGGACGTTCTGGACGAACCAGTCTTCGAGGAAGATGGTGCTCGGTTCGTGGGAGGCGCGGATGCGTTCGAGGTCGGCTTCGGTGAGGCCGTCGGGAATGTAGCTGGGGTTGGCCGGGAGCTTGCCTTCGAGATAGTCGCAGGTGCGGCGGTTGATTTCCTCGGGAACGACGCCCTTCAGCAGCAGATGTCCTTCGCGACAGAATTCGAGCACCTGCGAGTCGGTCAGGGACGGTTCGCCGTCGCAGGTGTGATTGGTTTTGTCGTGGATCATTGTGCTCTCCTGGGTGGGAATTGCGTGACGGTCAATTTAGCACAACTCCACGTGTTTGAAAACACGACTTCTCATGCGTTCCGGTCTGGCCAGCCGAGCTTTTCCGGTCGTAGTTGGCCAGCGATGCCGGGTCGATAGCATGATGTTCGATCCTGGTGATGAGCCACTCGCGGGCTCGTGCACCCAGGCAGCGCCTGTCCCTGGTCCCCCTTGTCCTCCATTCAATGTACATATCCGTGCCCAAACAAAAATGTTCGCATTGGGCGAACATTTCGTCTGAAGCATTATCGTTCCAGAGGCAGCGTCTGTCAGTTGGCCGTTGCCGCCGCCATTGTGTGAAGGCGTCGTTCCTTGCCCGGCATAACCCTCCAGCTCACAGCCCCGGGGGAACGCCGAAGGGCGCGTCGGCGAAGCGGGCCGTCGCAGCGTTCAGGGGCCAGGTCTGTCCGCCCTCAGTCCTGAACTGCGCGTGCTTACCGCACAGCCACAGGAACATCTCAGCCGCATGGCTGGCGGCCAGCCATCTATCGCGATAGTAGCCGGAGTCCCCCTCCGGTAGGTAGGGCGCGTTACCGAAATCGAAGTCGGGATCGAAGCACCAGTCGCGCTGCGGCGGTGCGGTGCGGAAATAGTTGTACTTCAGCGCATTCCGGACCCCCGGCGTCTTGGCCCGTGTCGAAGTCGAGCGCCGGTGCCAGATCGAGTAGACGGTGATGAAAATCGAGCCGGCCGGCCCGGCCATGAACTCGCTGCCGCGCACACGGTCCAGATGCTTGAGGTGGTCATTGGCGGAGTAGAGGAGATGCGTCCCGGGGATAATCTCGGTCGGCCCCATCTCCATGGTGCAGTCCTGCGGCAGATAGAAGACCTGCAGGTTGCGCAGCTCATGCGTGAACTTTGAATTGCCGTCGCGGTGCCAGCCCTGCGCCTCCGTCGGGTATTCGACGCGATGATTGCTCATCAGCAGCGGCAGCCCGAAATTGACGCCCAGCAGCGAGCGCACCGCGCCCGCGGCCTGCGGGTTCTTGATCACGCCCTCCAAGAACCAGTCTTCATACAGGATCTCGGTCGGTTCATGGGAGATATTCTTCTCCAAAAAGGCGCGGGCGCGCGCGTTGACGTCGTCCGGCACGACCGCTTCGAGCCGGATATAGCCCTGTTTGCAGAGCTCCAGGACGTCGATATCGTTCAGGGTCGGCTCACAGTCGTAGTAGATTTTCATCGCTCTATCTCCACCTCTCCAGAATGAACTCGCAGCCCAGCCCGGTGGGCCGGTTCTCATCGGGCACCAGCGCCAGGTTAGGGAACTGCACGATCCGCCAGCCGTCCTGCATGGCGTCAAGCACGGTCTCGTAGGGCCACGGGTCGCCCGGATGCTGCTCCACCACCTCACCGCCCTCCACCAGCGAAAACCCTATCACTTGCGAAGCCACCGATGTCTGGCCGGCCTGCAGATAGAGCAGATCCTGCTGCCCGGCGCCGCCGCGGCGGAGGACGTCAATGACCTGCCGCAGCCGCTCTTCCGTCAGCTCCCCCTGTTGCAGCGCCTCGATACAGCCCTCAAGCTGTTGTATCGCCGTCTGCGCCATGTCCGTCTCCTGAACAGTGCGCCGGTCATGGAGATGCACGCGGCGTTCCCCATGACCGGCCTGTTGATAATTGTTCCCAGCGTCGGCGCAGGCTGCCCTGCAGCCCGCCGCGCCTTACCACTTGCTCAGATCCCAGGAGCCGCCGTTCTCCGTGCTGTTCGTCTCAATGGCACGGTCGGCCCACTCTTCCCAGACCTGTTGCATGCGCTCGGCGGCCTCATCGATAGTGATCTGGTCCAGATAGAACTCCTGTAAGATGATGAACGCCTCTTCGCGCGCGCCGGCATCAACCATGTCCGCATAGGACCAGCGCATCACACTTGTCGGAATATGCGCCTTGGCAGGTTCGGCCACCTCCGGCCGCACGTTCGGCTCCACGTCCTTGATCACGGGGACCAGGCCCGGGCGGCCTTTGACCGCATGGCCCCAGTTGGCGGAGAGGAATTGCAGGAAGTCAATCGAAGCCTCAAGCGTGCCGCGCTTGACAGCCGCGGCATTCACCACCCAGGCGCCGGCCGGCCCGCCCACAAACGGCCCCGGCTCCTCTTCCATCGAATACTCGGAATCTATCACTCCGACCACCGGGCCGGAGGCCACGCCCACCTCAAAATCGACCTCAGGATTGCCCAGAATGGCCTCGGCCTCCCAGGAGCCGCTCATGCGGATCAGCACCTTCCCGGTCAGGAAGTCGCTCAACTGCACCGGCGCGCCGATCTTCCACTCCTCGGTCACATAGGGCACCCACAGCTTTCCAAGCCGTAGCGTCTCCTTATATTCGGTATCGGTCGCCGCGAACAGGCCCTGCTTGATGGCGCGCGAGAACTCCTCAGCCTCAATTACATTTTCGCTCAGGCTGACCTTGTAGTCCAGCCGCCATTCCGCCAGTCCTTTTGGCTCGATGATCGAATGGTCGAAAATCAGGCTGTCCCAGTTGCCGGCGGGCGAGCAGCACATGAGGTGCATGGGTGTCTCATGGCCGGCCGCCTTCAACTCTTTCAACAACTCGACCAGTACTGTGATGTTTGTGCGCGGGCTTGGGAACTCCAGGCCCAGCTCATCAAGCGCGGTCTTGTTGTAGTAGATGAGCGATGGCGCGGCGGTTTCGAGCGGAATCGAGTAGTAGCGTCCGGCCAAGCTCTTGCTCTGCGCCAGGATGCCATCAAACCCGTTCTCCCATTGGTCGACCCAGCGGTCGCTGCCGGCTCTGCCCTCCTCCACATACGGGTTGGGCTGGCGGAAATAGGCATCCAGGGGGACCAGCAGGCCTCTGTCGCCTTCAGCGCCATCATAGCCGGTACCGCCGTAGTAGCGCATCAGGTCGGGGCCCTGACCGGCGGCGATCGCAGTCTTCATGTACCAGATCAGTGCGGTCTGCGCGCCGGGCGGCGCCTCGGGTACGCCGAAGGGTACGACGTCGATGCCCGGGTGCATGTCTTCCCACTGGGCGATCAGCTCGGCCATGTACTCGTTGCCGGTCTCACCGGCCGCTTTCTGGGCGTCTGTCAGCCCCTCGGGCGGCATGTAGCCCCCGTCAAACATGACGACAAGCTCACCCTCATAGTCAAGCACCGGCGGGCCGGTTGCCGGGACTTCCACCACTTTCTCGACAACCCTCTCGACTTCGACGACCTGCGGCGCGCAGGCGCCCATCAGTGCGACAAGCGCAACGGCGATCACGGTGAAGATCAAGCGCCGCGGGCTTGTGTACGACTTCCTCTGCGTTTGCGCAAACGTATCCTCGGATTTCATCGGTAGCTTCTCCTTTGCTGGGTCAAGTCCCGTCTGAAACTGTCCGTTTGCTGTGCATCGCTCGATAGGCTTCTCCTCTGTTCCCCTGCACTCCCTGCATTCACGGCTATTGCTCTGCATGAACGTCTAGAATTTGAGCGCGCCGCTCGACAACCCTTGAATGAACGCCTTGCGCGCCAGTATGAACACGAAAACGAGCGGCAGCGAAGAGATGACAAAGGCGGCGAACATGAACCCCCACTGTGTCTGGCCGAGGCTCGACCCGTGAAAAACGGATTTGGCAAGGCTGAATATGCCCAGCGTTACCGTGTACACCTTGTCCGAGGTCAACGTCACCGACGGCCAGATGATGTCATTCCACTGTCCCAGGAGCAGAATGATCATCAGCGTCGCCATAATTGGCCGGCACAGAGGCAGCGCGATCTTGTAGAACACTTGCCAGTCGCCCGCGCCGTCGATGCGCGCGGCCTCGAACAGCTCCTCGGGCAGTCCGGCCATGAAAGGGCGAATGAGAAAGACGCCGAAGACAGCGCCACCGGCCGCATAGGGAAAGATCAGCGCCCAGCGCGTGTTCATCAGCCCCAGGCTCAACACCAGCAGATACTGCGGCACGAGATAGAGGACAAACGGGATCATCATCAACATGATAATCGCGTAGAAGAACATCTCTTTCCCCGGAAAACTGAACCGGGCGAAGACGTAGGAGGTATAGCTCGCCAGCGCCAGGGCAAGTGGAATCGCGATGGCGCTGATTATGCTGCTGTTGAGGATATAGCGGCCCATACCGCCGGCCATAACCCAATAATTTTTGAAGTGATAGGGCAGCGTCAGTGTCCAGGGATGCGCTTCGAACTGGTGGGCCGTTTTGCCGGCACCAATAAGCAGCAACACCAGCGGCCCGATGGACAGTAACAGCATCGGGACCAGAACCAGGTGCAACAGCCCCTGAAGACGCTGCAACCCCGCCCGAATCGCCTCTTGCTGCGATGGCCCTGTGCGGCTAACGCCTGTTGTCACGTTAAACAACATCCCGTTCTCCTCCGGAAGTGCTCCTCTAGGCCTCGTACTCGATGCCGGACCGCAGATAGCGGCGCGTCATAACGGTCAGGCCGACGATGACCAGGAACAGGAGCGTGCCAATCGCCGAGCCGTACCCGAAACGAGACGAAAAGAAGGCCTGGCTGTACATATGAAACGCCGGCACCATCGTAGCTGATCCGGGGCCTCCGCCGGTCATGGCGAACTGCAGATTGAACCCCTGCAAGGTGCCGATGACATTCAGAACGATCACCAGGCGGATGGCACCAACAATAAAGGGGAGATCGACGTGTCTGATCCGTTGTAACGTCGAAGAGGAATCCAGGCGGAAGGCGTCGATCAGCTCGCGGGGGATATCGATCAGGGCTGCCAGCAGGATCAACATGATGGTGGCGTTGATCCACGGGAAGCTGAAGAAGACCAGCGCGGCCAGCGCCGTATCGAAACTGCCCAGCCAGTCATGCGTCAGAAAGTCCAGCCCGACCGCGGTGAGGACGTTGTTGATCAGGCCGTAGCGGGCATGATAGATATAGCGCCAGGTCAATATGATTACAATGGCCGGCACGAGCGTGGGGATCAGAAACGCCGTGCGATAAAAGTCCCCCATGCGCTGGTTGCGCAGCGAGAACAGCAACTCCGCGACCAGAAGCGGCGGGATCAGGCCGGTGACCATATTGGCAAACAGGAGAATGATGGCGTTTTTGATCGAAGCGCGAAAGATGCGGTCGCTGGCGAGGTCGGTGAAGTTTTCCAGCCCGATGAATTTGCCGCTGAGGCCGTCATAGTTGGTGAAGGAGTAGTAGAGCGCCATGAGTGGCGGGTAGTAGGAGAAGACGCCCAGCAGCGCGAAGATCGGCACGAGGTACAGGTAGTAGCGCTTCGCCCGCCATACCCTCTGAACCAGGGAAGCCTGACCCGTGCGATGCAATGGAATGCTGCCCGCGTCAGCGTGTGGAGTCTGCACGACGTCAGCCATGATTTGTGCCTGTGGACTGTGAAGGGGTGGCCACGACCGGCAACATTATATCATTAACTCATTGGCCCCAACAACCCGAAAAAAGAGGCCCGCGCCCCTGCTTGAGAGGCCGCGGGAAGGATGCTATACTTTGGGATACTCAGTTTACAGGGGAAAGGAACCAGGTATGAGCGAGGTGTTTCGGGTTTGCCCCAACTGCGGGCAGAATGTGGCGATGGCGGCGCGGCACTGCGGCGAATGCGGCTACAATGTGGAGGGCGGCTATCCTCTTGAGAGCCGCAGCAACCTGCCGGCGGTGGTGGCGAAAGTCGGTTTGCCGGTGGCGGCCGGTCTGGCCAGCTTTGCGCTGCGGGCCGGGTGGAAGTTGCTCCAGAAACAGTTGCCGGAGTTGGCATCCAACGCGCTCAGCCGCAACGCGTCTCGGCCGCCGGCGCAGTCCCGAAAAGGACGGGGCAGTCGGTTCATCCATATTCGTTCGAAGTGGTCGGTCGGCGATCGAAACGGTGAATGGCGGTCCGGCGAGGAGGAGCACACCATCGAGATCGACGACGGGTAGGACGGCAGTGGTCAGTCGATCGCAGAGGGAACTGATTAGCGAGCACCGGTGGCCGGTGCTCGCTGTTGTCAGAACTCGTCGATTGTTTCCCAGCGGGCCGCGTTGTTGCGCTGCCGCTGGGAAAGGCGCCAGCCCCAACCGGTGATGCTGAAGCCGATTGCAATGAAGAGGCCAGCCACCATATAGGCCAACAACTCCGGCCAGAGAAGAATCGCAACGCCAAAGAGAATCAGTATCAGCCCCGGGGCGATAAACAGCCAGCGTCCGAAACCGCCTGCCTTCTGTGAGATTCGCTCCCCTGTGCGGAAGAAGCGCACAGAGGTTTGTTGTCCTGTAAACATATTTCAGACTCCGTAGGAACTATGCGCAGCGTTCACGATATACGGGCGCTGCGCACTGCTTTATCCTTTGCGCGCGGAAATGGGCCGCTCAGTCCCGGCTGCGGCCGAAGAGTATGAAGGCATAGTAGAGCAGCGTCGTGATCGCCTGGATCGCGGCGGCCACGTAGGTCAGCGCTGCGGCATCGAGCACCGCGTTAACCCCCTTCAGCTCGTGCTGGCCGACGAACCCTTGCGTCACCAGGATCTCCTTGGCCCGCTTGCTGGCGTTAAACTCCACCGGCAGCGTCACCAGCGTAAACACGGCGACCGCGGCGAAGAGGATCAGGCCCACCAGTGAGATGGTGAACCCCAGCCCGGGTCCCATGAACATGCCGATGATAAAAATGATCGGGCCCAGCCAGCTGCCGATCTGCACGCTGGGAACGATGGCGCTGCGCAGGGCGAGCGGGGCGTAGTTGGTGCTGTGCTGGATGGCGTGTCCGGCCTCGTGGGCGGCAACGCCGACCGCGGCCACGCTGTTGCTCTGATAGACCTGCGGACTAAGGCGCAGCGTCCTCGACCTCGGATCGTAGTGGTCGGAGAGGAAGCCGCGCGACTCTTCGACGTTGACGTGGCCCAGCCCGTTCGCATCGAGAATACGCCGCGCCACCTGTGCGCCGGCCGCGCCGCGCCCTGCCGACACGCGCGAATACTTGTTGAACGCAGATTTGACTTTCATCTGTGCCCACAGGCCCAGCGCGAACGCAGGCAGGCTGATGATGAAATAAAGTGGATCGAAGAAAAACATATCTCACCTCGTAGAGAATTTTCAGTTTGCAGACGAATCTCCGGTTGCGGTCGATTCGTTTGTTATCAGGCTGAGTGCAGGCTCGGAACTGTTTTTCCAAGTCTACGTCCTGAGTTTACACAAGCCCGGCGCTCCGTTCCTGACGCGCACCTGACAGGGCGCTGTCACCTGGCTGAATAGGCTGCGTCGAAGCGTTATTATACCATTACGAATCCAGTATAGCTGAGGTTGCTTACCCCTGTGTTAGCGTTCGGTTAGCTCTACGTTTGCGCGCGTCTGCGCGCCAGGGCCGCCAGCTGGCGGATCTCGGCGCCGCCCAGAAGATAGCTGGCCAGCGCATAGATTAGTACGCCAAGCCCGGCCCCGGCGACAGCCGCGACCCAGCCGGCGGGAATCCCGAATACGGCGTTGCCGGCGGGGAGAAGTTCCAGACCAAAGAGGAGTGCGCCGGCCATGATAGCGGACGCGAGCAGTGAGCGAGCGCCGCTCTGCAGCAGCTGGCGCACGGGCAGGCCTTGCAGGGTCGTCGTGTGCCCTGGTTCCTGATTGGGTGCGCGCACTTTACGCGCCAGCTGGATCAGCAGGACGAGCATCTCCAGCGCGGTGGCGATGCTGTTAGCCAGGGCGAGGCCGCCAAAGCTCAAGCGGCCAATCAAGGCCAGGCTGAGGAGAATGTTGAGCGCCATGGTGGCAACGCCGGCAACCACCGGCGTTGCTGTGTCGTGGAGTGCGTAGAAGACTCGCACCACGATCTCGACGACGGCATGGGCCACCAGCCCGAGGGCATAGAAGCGCAGAGCGTAGGCGACGGCTTGGGTGCTGGCAACGTCGAAGCGGCCCCGCTGGAAGAGAAGCTCGATGAATGGCTCGTCAAGAACGTAGAGCAAGAACGCTGCCGGTATCGAGAGGAAGAGGACCAGCCGCAGCAGGCGGGAGAGCGTTTCCAGAAGCTGGGCGCGGTTGCCGGAGGCAACCTGCGCCGAGAAGGTGGGAAAGGCGACGGTTGCCACGGCCTGGGCAAAGATACCCTGCGGCAGGAGCATCAGCAGCCAAGCGTAGTTGAGGGCGCTGAGACTGCCGTCCGGCAGACCGCTGGCCAGAATCGTGTTGACGAGAAAGTTGAGCTGGACAAAGAGTAACCCCAGCACGCGAGGCCCCATCAGCCGCGCCACTTCCCGTACTTGTGCGTCGCCAATACGGAAGCTGAAGCGGTAGCGCACCTTCTGCCGCAGAAGCGCCGGCAGTTGCACAAGCAGGTGCAGCACGGCGCCGGCGGCCACGCCGATCACCAGGCCGTGAATGCCCATAACCGGCGCGAGCAGCCAGGCGCCGGTTATGATGGCGCAATTGTAAAGCACGGGCGCGACGGCCGGCAGCAGGAAATGCTGCACCGCGTTGAGTGCGCCCATGATCAGGCCGCTGGCGCCGAAGACGACCGTACTTGCCAGCATCCAGCGCATCAGAGAGGCGGTCAGTTTCTGCTGCTCGACCGGGAAGCCCGGCGCGATCACGCCGGCGACGAGGGGTTCGGCGAAGAGCATCGCCAGCCCGCACAGGAGGACGAGGAAGAGGGTCAACAGGTTCAGGACGCGGCTGAAGAGCAGCCACGCCTGCTGCTGGCCGTCCTCTGTCCAGGCCGCGGCGAAGGTGGGGATGAAGGCGCTGCCCAGTGCGCCGCCAGCCACCAGTTGAAAGAGCAGGTCCGGGATGCGGAAGGCGGCCAGATAGGCATCCAGGTCGGCCGCGGTGCCGAAGCGGGCACCGATGATCATCTCGCGCAGCAGGCCCGTACCGCGGCTGAGAATGAACAGCAACATGACCAGCATCGCGGCACCGGCGATCGCCTTGCTATCCAGCGCCCGCACGCCTCCATAGTTGTTCCGGGCATCTGAGTTGCGGCTATCCGGTGTAGTCATGGCGGTCAGTGGTGATACTGGCGAACGCTTGCCCTTTTTGCCCTGCGGGAACGGTTCTGTACAATATACATTCTTCTCGGTGCTGTTTTCAGTCGTCAGTTGACTGGCGAGCGCTCACGAAAGACTCTAAACGGAAAGGTTCTCAGGTAACTATTTTATGTCCTCCGCGTATCTATCGGTGAACGCCTGGCGCGAGATTTTCGCTCGTGTATTCGATGACGCCGACCTGCAGTCCAATGTCAGCCCGGACTGGTTGATCAACCCTGCCACCCGCCGCCGCCTCAAGCTGGACTATCTGTGCCAGTCGGTCGGTGTCGCGGTGCGCTTCTCCGGCCTGACCGGCAAAGGGCGCCGCCGCGGGGACTGGGAGATCTTGGAGGAGGAGCAGCGCGACCAGACACGCGATGAACTGTGCCGGTTGCGTGGCGTTCAGCTGGCCGTGATCGACCCGTTTGAAGACCCGGTCAAGCAGATGGACCGATTCTTGATGGTGTTGAGCCGGGCCAGCAGAATGACAGCCCTGGATGGCCGCACCAACCGTGAGAAAGGCGTCTCGATGGATGCGCTGGCCGCGGCGGTCCAAAGCGCCAATCAACTGCGTTTCACCCTTTCGAGGAATCCGGAGCAGACGGTTGCGACTCTGGCGGAGGCCTGGCGGGACCGGGAAGCGAACATTGCGACATCGTTGCAAGAGGCGGCGGCAGTGAAAGCGCCGCAGCCGACCCGATCGCAACAGCATGCACTGGCACAGATCGCTTGCGGGCAGCGGATTGTGCACACACATTTCGGTGATGGTGTAGTTACGGAAGTGAGCAGGGAGGGGGTGGATAAACGGATCAAAATCCTCTTCGACGGCGACCAGGAGCGCACCTTTCTTGCTTCCCTTCTGGCGGACAAACTGGAAGCGGCTCCCTGACAGCGAACAACTGCCCGCAGAACTCCCCTGATTCGTTCCGCAAAGTTAGGGCCCTTCGTCCCAAAACGCTGCTTTGAATGGTACAAAAACACCCTTACTGAATAGGCAAGGGTGCTGATCGTCAGGAGCGCAGACCATTGCGCTTCCACTCCGTTGTGCGGCTACGCTGGCCAGTGTATGCGGATTCCAGCGCACTGCGGGCGCTGCCGCAACAGGCGAAAACTAACTTTTTTCCTTTGCAGCGCTCTTTTCGCCCGTTGAACTGGTATTAGATTCCGCTTTGGTTTCGCTCTTGGCCTCGCTCTTCGATTCGCTCTCTGCGGACTTTTCCGGCCCGGAACCGTTGCTGTCAGTCTTTTGCGCCTCTTTCTTCTGGGCCGCGGCTTTCTTCTTTTCGTCCTCCTTCTTGCTATCGGTTATGTACCATCCACTTCCTTTGAAATGAATGGCCGGCTGGCTGAGAAGCCGGGTGACTTCGACCGAGCTACAGGCCGGGCAAGCGGGAAGAACGGTGCTGGAAAATGACACGATGCGTTCGTATTGATGACCGCACTCTTTGCAGGCAAGTTCATAGATTGGCATCGAACAGTCTCTTCTTTGTCGTGATTTTCTTTGTCAAATCCGCGGACACAACTATACTACTCGGAGTCCTCTCATGTCCCGATCTGTTGCGTCCTGTACCGTAAAGGGCGCATTAGATAAGTATACCTTTTTGCGGAGTTGTTGTCGAATCCTGTCAGCGAATTCGACTTCGGTTTGCAGCGGACTCCGTCCGCCTCTGCCGGCCCAAGTTTGTAGCTTCTTCAGACGCAGGCATTGCGTCTGGGCACCGACCCGCTCAAGATCAGACCCTCACCGTGCCGATGTCTTTCGACTTTCTTCAAGGCGCAATTGAAAACGGTTGTTACGAACCGGAGGGCGTCTACCTGGCGGCGCCATTTGAAGGCCAGCGGCGTATCGTTCAGGAGTGGGGGGCCCACCCGGAGCACTACCGCCGCTTCGTTGTGGGCACCAAAGCTCTCCTCGGACATAATGGCGTCGATTTTGAACTGCACCCCAGCGAGAGAATCTTGGCCGCGGACAGCGGTATTGTCACGACAATCGGTAATGACGGCGAACGATACGGCCGCTTTATCCGCATCTCACACCCATGGGGTGAGTCTCTCTACACGCGTTTTCAGAACTTCGTTGTCGACGCAGGGCAGCGTGTGGAGCGGGGGGAGTTGATTGGCTACTTCAACCAGTTGCCCGAGTCAGGACAGCATTTTCACTTTGGCATCCGCGTTTTTCCGTATGTTGTGGTCGACGGGTGGGGCGGTCATTCGAATCCACTCCCTCACCTTCCTCCAAATTCGATTCTTTTTGAGTCCCAATGACTTTTTTAAACACTTTTTTGTTCATGATCTTTTTTTATTATTTTAGTATGACTTCGTAGGGACTGGGGAAATGTGGATATGTGAATCCAAGGAACTATATGTGGTAATGCGATTGAAGAGTGACTGTATGTAGTGGCTGGGCAGTCTGATGAGCGCGATTTTAGTGGGGATAATTCAGAGGGAAGCGCAGGAACGATTTGGATGGAGTGATCCGCCGAACAAAAGCGCTACACAAGATGTAGAAATTATCCCAAAGTTGTGCCCGAGTGAGCATAACTCACGGGAAATGGGGATAAAGAAACAGCAAGGGTTATTAGCAGGCCTTATCCACTTTTTTCAGTGTTATCCCCGAAGTTATCCCCAGTCATCCCCCTTTTTCCCATGTGTGGACGGTTTATCCACAGCAGATACTGGCAAAAGGACCTCCTGGCCGTCCCAGGTCACGACCGCTGAACTGCCTGACCTCGAAGGGCACGGCAACTGCTTAGACGAGGCTGCGGCTTCGGCCAGAAACTCCGTCTCATCCGGGTTGACGGCGCCTATCGCGGTTTTTTACAGAGATGGGTTGCGAGGCGGTGTCAAACTCACCCACAAAGTATTGGTCGTAAGTTGATTGCTTGGGCGTGATCCGAAGCGATTCCCCTCATCCAACATGCGATAGGAATCGATCGCGTCAGCAGGGACTACCCATGCGCAGGTTCGGACATCTCCATGCGCGCCTTGGCGGACAGTGCCGGGAGATGCCCCTCGTTGTCGATTACCTGCTGCAGGTGGCGCATACGGGCGGGCGACGCGGTCCGGCGCATGACATCCGAGTGCATCTGATCGATCCAATAGCGGTGGTGGTTGGCGATGTATTGCTTCAGCTCCTCAATCTCCAGATCAGTCCCGCAGTGGGCGCAACAGTTGAGGGTGAACATGCGACGCCGTATGCTGCCGCCAAAGGAGGCGTGCATCAGGTTGTGATTGAAGGCGACCACGTCGCCCGGCCGCGTCTCCAGAGCCATCGCCGGCACGTCATTTTGCTCTATCCCCCAGCGCTCCAGGGACTCACTTGCCTGGCGGGCTTCCCAGCCCATGAACATGTCCTGCCGGTGCGTGCCGGGGATGACGCGCAGGCAGCCGCTATCCTGGCCGACCTCATCCAGATAGAGCGCGACTTTGAGAAACTTGCCCACCTCATGGAAGCCGTCGCTGTGCCAGCGGGTGTCGCCGGTGTAGAAGTTGCCATCGCCGCCCAGGTAGTTGAAATCCTCGCCCAGCACGCCGGAAATCAACCCCACCAGCTTGGGATGATCCAGGAGAGTGCTGAGCCGTTCGCGCTGGTCGATAAAGGGCACGATGCAGGAGCGTTTGCTGCCGTCATGGACAACGTTTCGTCCTTGGAAGACCGCCTCGAACTCCTCGGTGATCCAGTCGATTTCATCCTCCAGCAGACCGGGCAGAGCTAGGTATCCGAAGGTTTCGAAAAACTGTTTCTGCTTGCATGTCAGCTCCATCTTCCCTCCCTCACGTGTGGAGTCCCCCAGGCCGCGAGTGCGCCGTGTGGAATCGAGGCCCGGGCGCGTGACCCGAATGATAGAATGGACGGATCTCTGGTCTGAATCGGGGATCGAAAAATCGTCTGACACAACGGCAATACGTGCTATAGTTGCACCCGAAAGCAACTATATTGCTTGCTATCTGAAATGTCAATTCCCCGGCAAAGTCCTTGTTGCAGCGTGCATGAGATAAGGTTGCGTGCATCGCAGGGCGGACCGGTGCCGTCATCTCTACAGACCTCCCTATCCGAGAGGAACGATCCTCCCGGTGTTTTTTTCACGGATGGGGAGAATCAGGATTCGACCACACAGGGGGAAGGAGAAGCTCTTCACCCTGCTGCTCTCTACGATTATGATCCCCTTTGCAGTGGTTCTTGTGCCCCGTTACATCACCATCGCCGACTTGAAGATGGCCAACCATTTGAGCGGCATCATCGTCACCGGACTAAAAGCATAGCTGCATTGCACGCCGCGATCCGCGGCGGCAAGCGCGGCAGGGTTGCCCGCGCTGCATCAATCCTCAGGCAGGTTCCGAAACAGCGCCGCCATAACCGGATCATCCGAGGCGCCCGCATCCGTCTTGGTCAGGCGGGCTTGGTCCCTGTAGTCTTCCGGCAGATCCTTTCACACCCAGATCGGCGTCCGCGACCCGGCGTACAACGCCCAGATAACCTTGCGTACCCGGTCGCTCAGATTGGGCGTGTTGGTATGGTAGATCGATGTGTCGTTGATCAGGCAGTCCCCCGCTTTGCCGCTGGCCAGGACCATCTCAGGCACTTGACGCGGCTGACCATCGGGTGCTGTGAACCAGGGCGGCGAGTTGACATGGGTACCATGCGTGCCGGGCAACAGTGCGGTAGGCCCCATGTCCTCCTCCACATCTTCGATCAGAAAACTGAGCCGGATATAAATCGGCGGGGTCATGTCGGAAGGTTTCTTATTCCCCGCGCATCGTTATGCCAAGCTTGGGTCTTGCCAAAGTGGAATTAAGTCGAAGTGGTTGAATGTGTTGCGGAAATCCCTCCCCATACGCGCGATCTGTTCGTTCATTTTCCTATCAGAAGCGTTCTGAATCTCCTTCAGCATGTCTGGCGGGATCGCGCCGCGCACCATCGTGTAACCCAGATTCTTCAATTTCAGAATCTGGACTTCCAGTTGATGCGCTTCATCCAGCTCTTCCGTGGGCGACCGCAGTTTGAGGTATGGTTTTGGTTTGCATGCTAGTTTGGCTCCTTTCCTGAGAGGCTGTTTGAAAAGTAAAGGCTGTCGGCCAAAATGTGGTATACGTAGTCTATGTGAAAACCAAACGATACCCAACAGATTTGAGTGACAGCCAGTGGTTTATTGGCCAGCGTCTGACTCCCGCGGCCAAACCGGGCGGGCGACCCCTGATTGACCCTTTGCGAATAACTTCTTGTGTCCCTTCTCCCGGATTCAGCGAGCGGACCGCGGGCGAACTGCCTGGGCCCCGCCAGCGAAAGGCCAGCTACGTTGTGGTGACCTATACTCAAGGAAGGAAGCCAGCGGAGGATCTGTTTGCGCAGGCACGCGCGGAGCGGATCGATGCCAATGCGCCGCTGGCCGCGCGCATGCGGCCCCGCACTCTCGATGAGTTCATCGGCCAGGAAGCGATTGTAGGCCCGGGCCGGCTCCTGCGGCGCGCGATTCAGGCGGACCGGCTGAGCAGCCTCATCTTCTATGGTCCCCCCGGCACCGGCAAGACGACCTTGGCCCAGGTGATCGCCAACACCACGGCGGCCCATTTCAGCGCGCTTAACGCTGTACTGGCCGGCGTCAAGGACATCCGCGCGACGGTGGCGGAGGCCCAGGAGAGGTTGGCGCTTCACGATCAGAGGACAATTCTCTTTGTCGATGAGGTGCATCGTTTCAACAAGGCCCAGCAGGATGCCCTTCTGCCCTGGGTGGAGAATGGCACGGTTACGTTCATCGGCGCCACGACCGAGAATCCCTATTTTGAGGTCATCAAGGCCCTGGTCAGCCGCAGCCGCATCTTTCAGTTGAAGACGCTGACAGAAGAGCATCTGCGCCAGATTATGCAGACCGCTCTCGACACACCCCAGCGCGGCTACGGCGGCCGGCGCGTTGAAATCGAGGACGAGGCGACCGAGCATCTGGTCTCTATCGCCAATGGCGATGCCCGCGCCCTGCTCAACGCGCTGGAGCTGGCCGTGGAGACGACTGACGCAAATGTGGACGGGACGGTTCGGATTTCACTCGCCATCGCTGAGGAGTCGATTCAGCGCCGCGCCGTGCTCTATGACAAGGAGGGCGACTATCACTTCGATACGATCAGCGCTTTCATCAAGAGCCTGCGCGGCAGCGACCCGGATGCAGCGCTGTACTGGCTGGCGAAGATGATTTACGCCGGTGAAGAGCCGCGTTATATCTTTCGGCGCATGTTGATCCTGGCGAGCGAGGATGTGGGCCTGGCCGACCCGCAAGCCGTTCAGGTTGTCACCGCCTGCGCCGAGGCCTTTGACCGCGTCGGCCTCCCGGAAGGCAACTTTCCCCTGGCTCAGGCCGCGCTCTATCTGGCGACCGCGGAAAAGTCCAATTCGGTGCTGGCATTTTTCGACGCGCTTGAGGCTGTGAGCAATGAACCTGATTCTGATGTTCCCAGCCATCTGCGCGACGGCAACCGCGACAGCGAAGGGTTTGGGCACGGTGCCGGCTATCTCTATCCGCACGCTTACCGGGACCACTGGGTGGCGCAGCAATATCTTCCCGGCGCGCTGCAGGGCAGGGTCTTTTACGAGCCGACGGACCAGGGATATGAGGCCCGGATCGGCCTCGCCGTCACCCAGCGACGCGAAGCCCAGCTGGCCGCCATGCTGGAAGGCGTTGGCGCGCCGCCGGAGATTCTGACATTCGAACCCGACGGGTCGGCCCGCGATCGGTGGCTGCAGCGGACGATTGCGCAGGCCGGGGAAGCGATGGCTGCGTTGCGGGACCGCATTCTGGACGGCGGCCCCCTTGAGCGGCACAGTGTCGTACTGGATGTGAACGCCGGCAGCGGTCTGCTGACCTGGGAGGCGCTGCGGCGCGCGCCCGAAGGCGGTGTCTACGCACTGGCGTTCAGCGAGGCAGACAGCCATGCGCTGCAGGAGCAGGCACAAAATCTGGGCGAAGTCGAGCGGCCGGTTGTGCTGCAAGGGACGGTGGAAGAGACGGCGCAACTGCTCGGTACGGAAGATGTCCGTTTTGATGCGATCATCGGACGCAACTCCCTGCTTGGCTGCGTGGATAAAGGGGCTGCCCTGGCGCATCTGGCCGAACACCTGGCCGCGGGCGGCTGGCTTGCGCTGGCCGAGACGATACCGAGACATACGCAGAGATTATACGACTTAGGAGACCGCTCTCTGCTTCAGCCGGAGCTGGCCGAGCGGCTGGTTGCGGCCGAAGAGTCGATTTACGCCGATACGACGGATGGGCTGGTCAACTGGGATGAGGAGACTTTGCAGGCAGCTCTCTCCGCCGTCTTTCCTGCAGAGGCGCGAGCCGGGCGGGTCTCGCTGGAGCGGATCGACACCGACACCGATCTGCGCATTACTGAAGCGCATGTCCGGCGCTGGTTCGGCCCGGCTCCTGGCGAGCGCAAGTCCTATGCTGAGCGGCTGGCCCAGCAGATGCAGCCTGAGGAAGTGGAGCAGGTCGAGAGTTGGATTCGGGGGCAGCTGCTGAATCGGACGGTGCTCTGGCGCCGGCGGACGGTGTTGATACGGGTGGCGACCCCAGACTAGCGGCAGGCCTTCTACAGGCGGCCTCAGAATTACCGTCTATTGGCACCGCCTAGGCCAGGAAAGCTACGCCACCTCGCGTACGGGCGCGCCGCCCTGTTTCGCATCTTCCCTCATGTGGCAGACTTTATACTTCTTGCCGCTGCCGCACCAGCAGGGGTCATTGCGCTTAGGACGGTTGTTGGTGTTGCGCACCGTGCGCGGTTGGGACGTGTCCGATCGATTTGTCTGGATGTTGCGCGCAATCGGTGTGGGCAGCGTCGGCGCCCTCTGCACCTGCAAGGTCATCACCGTCGTCACGATGTCGGAGCGGATGTCGTTCATCAGCTCCTGGTACATGGCGAAGGCCTCGCGTTTGTATGCAACCAGCGGGTCGACCTGTGCAATTGCCTGCAGGCCGATGCCCTCACGCAGCCTGTCCAGATCAGTCAGGTGGCGGACCCAGCGGTGGTCCACAGCGCGCAGCATGATCTGGCGTTCGGCATCGCGCAGCATGTCGGCATCGATCTCTTGTTCCTTCTTGTCGTAGGTCTGATGCGCGATCTCGGCGGCCTGTTCTGTAATTTCGTCGGCGTCCAGCTCCTGCCACGGGGCCGAGTCAAAGTTCTGCGGGAAGGGGAAGACGGTGCGCAGCGCGAGAAGCAGGTCTTCCGGGTTCCACTCCTCTTCAAAGCGCGTGGCGGTGTGTTGCTGCACAGCCGCATCGATCTCGTCGGTGATCATCTCCTGAATCGCGGGTTTCAGTGACGGTTCGTTCAGAAGGCGCCGCCTCTGCATGTAGATCGTCTCCCGCTGCTCATTGACGACCTCATCATACTTGAGTACGTGCTTGCGGATGTCAAAGTTGTGGCCTTCGACCCGGGTCTGCGCGTTCTCGATCGCTTTGCTGATCATATTGTGTTTGATCGGCTGGTCATCCTCCAGGCCGAGGCGGTCCATGACTCCGGTCACCCGGTCGCCGCCGAAGCGCCGCACCAGGTCGTCGTCCAGGCTGAGGAAGAAACGGCTGGCGCCCGGGTCGCCCAGACGTCCGGAGCGGCCGCGCAGCTGATTATCGATGCGCCGCGCCTCGTGGCGCTCCGTGCCGACCACGTAAAGGCCGCCCACAGCCTTCACCTTCTCCTGATCCGTCTTGGTTTCATCCCACCTTTCCTTGAGCACCGCGGCCCAGCGCGTGTTGTAGGTCACCGTGGGGTCCTGGCCGTTCTTGAGCAGCTCCAGGCAGTGGTTCCACGCCAGTTGGGGGATGCCGGTCAGATCGACGCCGTCTTTGCGCAGCTGATCTCTGGCAAGGCCTTCGTAGTTGCCGCCCAGTAGAATGTCGACGCCGCGGCCGGCCATATTGGTGGCGATCGTGACCGCGCCGGGTCGTCCTGCCTGGGCAATGATCGTCGCCTCGCGCTCGTGGTTCTTGGCGTTCAGCACCTCATGTGGAATGCCCCGTCGCCTCAGCATACGGCTGACCAGTTCGCTGGTCTCGATGGCGACCGTGCCCACCAGCACCGGTTGGCCTTCTTCGTGGGAGCGGCTGATCTCATCAATCACCGCCCCGAATTTGGCCTGCTGGTTCTTATAGATCAAATCTTCCTCATCCAGGCGGATCGTCGGAAGATGGGTTGGGATGGCCACGACATCGAGATTGTAGATGCTCTGGAACTCCTCCTCTTCCGTCTTGGCGGTACCGGTCATGCCGGCCAGTTTGTTGTACATGCGGAAGAAGTTCTGGAAGGTGATGGTCGCCAGGGTCATCGACTCCTTCTTGACGCGCACGCCCTCTTTGGCCTCGATGGCCTGGTGCAGGCCCTCGCCGTAGCGCCGCCCCTCCATCAGGCGTCCCGTGAACTCGTCAACGATGATCACCTCGTTGTTGCGGATGATGTAGTCTTTGTCGCGGTGATAGAGGGCGTGGCCCCGCAGCGCGTTGTCGAGATAGGGGAGCATCTCGAAGTGGGCGGGATCGTAGAGATTTTCCAGCCCCAGTTTCTTCTCCACGGCGGCGATGCCCTCTTCGGTGAGCGTTGACACTTTCTCCTTTTCGTTGATTTCGTAGTCCGTGCCGGCACGCAGGCCGCGTACCAGTTGGGCGAACTGCCTGTAATAGTCGCTGCTCTCCTGCGCCTCGCCCGAGATGATCAGCGGTGTGCGCGCCTCGTCAATCAGAATGTTGTCGACCTCGTCCACGATTGCGTAATGCAGTTCGCGTTGGGACTGGCGCTCCTTGTCCAACACCATGTTGTCGCGCAGATAATCGAACCCGAACTCGTTGTTGGTGCCGTAGGTGATGTCCGCCCGGTATGCCTCCTGCCGAGTGATCGGCCGCAGGTTTTGGAAGCGGTCGTCCTCGGCGGGGAACTCGGGGTCGTAAAGAAAGCTGCCTCTATCCGGGTTGCCGGCGCTGTTCTGGATGACCGCGGCCGAAAGCCCCAACAACTGGTAGACCGGCCCCATCAACTGCAAGCCGACCTTGGAGAGATAGTCGTTCGGCGTGACAAGGTGGGCGCCGCGCCCGGCCAGCGCGTTCAGAAAGAGCGGCAGCGTCGCAACCAGTGTTTTGCCTTCACCGGTCTTCATCTCAGCGATCTTGCTCGAGTGCAGGACGCCGCCGCCGATCAGCTGCACGTCATAATGGCGCAGGCCGATGGTTCTGCGGGCCGCTTCGCGCACTGCGGCGAACGCCTCCGGCATCATCTCGTCGAGAATCTCCTGCTCCTCGTCCAGCAACTCTTTGCGAATTCGTTCCACTTCGATGCGGGCAAAACGCTGCTCATCGGTGCCTGCCACCGAAGCGTGCTCGCCTTCGGCGGCGGCCAGCGCATCCCTCAACTCCGTCGTTTCGCTGACGATCCGCTGTCGGAACTCTTTGGTCATCTCTTTGAATTCGTCGTTGTCCATCCGTTCGAAGCGGTTTTCCAGTCCGTTGATCTCTTCAACCAGAGGCTGAAGCCGCTTCAACTCCTTCTCGTTCGGATCACCGACGACTTTGGTCAGAAATTTTTTCAGCATATTGCATCCCTCTGTTTGCCAGTTGCCGGCCCCCGCGGTCCGGAGATGCAGCAATGGGCAAAATCGAAGGGGGCGTCTCGCCTCCCCTTACACCATACGAAGTACGGAGAAAAGTTGCTCTCCGATGTGCATGCACGTCTGTCAGTCTGCCCTTCAAGCATACGGATCGTAGTCCAGGCTGCACCGCCTATTCTACCATGCACAGGGAAACCGCCAATGTAGCGGATACTGTTCTGTTGCCGCTGTCTGTCGAAGTGCCAAAGACCTATGCGAAGAATACTACATCAGTACATGGTTTCAGCGATCTGTGCTACAATGTGACCGTGGCCAGTGGCTAGTGGTGTCCGCTGGCCATCTTTTCCCTGAGCCACAGGCCACTGCAGGTAAATGAATCGCCGCCTTCTCGTCTTCTTCATTCTCGTCAACGCCTTTGTCAGTTTGACGATTGCCGTGATCGTCGTTTGGATAGCGGAGCAGCGGCGACCGAGGCCGGAGGAGTTGATCGTACCTGCGACATCGGCGCCAGCGGTAGTTCTGGTTGCAACGCCAACATCAGGGAATGCTCAGACGGCCCCGGAAGGTGGAGCTTCTCCGGCCGCAACCCCTACAGTAGTTGCGGCGCCGTCGCCTGATCCAGGCGAAACGGAGATCTATATCGTCAAGGAAGGGGACAGTTTGTCGGCCATCGCGGCGCGTTACGGCGTCTCTTCGAACAGGCTGATGGAGATCAATGATCTGGCCGATCCGAATCTGGTCTATGTTGGCCAGCGTCTGACGATTCCCATCTCTCAACAGCAGGGCAGCGCGCCAGGGGGCAGCGCGGTCGGTCTGCCGCAACGGGGTCTGCAACTGCGCATCGAGAATGCCGGCGAACTAGCGGAGGAGTCGGTGCGGGTCGTGAACGATAGCGATGGCGCTGTCGATCTGCAAGGGTGGACTCTAAGCCGCGACGGGGGACCGATCTATACTTTCGGCAACATCCTTTTGTTGCCCGGCAGTGGGATCCGTCTGAACACGGGTTCCGGAGAGGAAAACAGCATCAATCGTTATTGGGGCCGGGATGCAGCGGCCTGGGAGAGCGGCTCTACCGTTGTTCTGCGTAACCCCGGCGGTGAACTGATTGCGCAGAGTACAGTGGCCGGCGACGAATAGCCAGAGGCTTTTGCGAAAGGAAATCGTTTTCCATGGCATCGACCGAACCACCCGATAAGCAGGACAGAGGAAGGTCCAGAAAGCGACGCTACTTCCGCCGCCGCCGGCGGAAGGGCGGCCAGGATGCTTCTCTCGCTGCCGAGCAGAGGGAGGACAGGGATGAAGCCCGCCCGGAACAGCGAACTCGTTCAAAGAGCCAGAATCGCCGCCGCAGCGAGAACCGGCGCCGATCTTCCCGGCGGCGCGGCAGGGCGGCGCGCGGGCAGGAAAGTCAGGTGCTGCGTGCCGAAGAGGAGAGTCAGCCGCAAACCGACGTGTATATCTATACCCATGTTATCCGGCCCACAAATCGGGATGGGGGCAGTGGCGAGTTCCAGGCCGATCATTCGCTGAACCTTGCCGGCGCAACCGCCGTCGGCCCACCGGTGGGCATGGAGTATCTTCTGGAAAGTATCGGGCAGCAGCTGGACGAGTGGTTTCAGCCGAGCGCAGACTCGACAGCCGCAGACGACGGAAGCGTGGAGGAAAGCAGGCCGGACACAGACTCGACCGACGGCGGCGAGGTGCAGGAGGAAGAGCCTGACTTTTTTCAGGGGATGGCGGATGATAACCGCGCAGATGACAACCTTTCCCTACGGGAATAGGGCCGCTGACCCATCACTGCAGAGGACCGATTTGTGGACAAGGTAATCACGATTCGGCAGATGTCCGCGCATGTGGGCGAGGCAGTCACACTGGAGGGCTGGCTCTATACCAAGACAGGCAAAGGACGGCTCCAATTCCTGCAGGTGCGCGATGGCGGGGGGATCTGCCAGGCGGTTGTGTTCAAAGGAAATGTCAGCGAGGAGGCGTTTGAACTCGCGCGCGCACTCACCCAGGAGAGCAGCCTGCGGGTTACCGGCACTGTCAAGGAGGACAGGCGGGCGCCGGGCATCCCCGGCGGCTATGAGCTGGACGTGACCGGATTGGAAGTGGTCCAGATCGCTGAAGAGTATCCGATTCAGCCGAAAGAGCATGGCGTGGAGTTTCTCATGGAGAATCGCCATCTCTGGATTCGCTCCAGCCGCCAGTGGGCGATAATGCGTGTTCGGGCGACCATCATACGCGCCATCCGCAGCTGGTTGGACAGCAACGGCTACCTCAACGTGGACACTCCGATCCTCACTCCCAACGCCGCCGAAGGCACAACGACTCTCTTCGAGATCGATTTCCACGGTGAGCCGGCCTATCTGGCCCAGACCGGCCAGCTCTACAGTGAAGCCACTATCCTGGCCTTCGGCAAAGTCTACTGCTTCGGGCCGACCTTTCGCGCCGAGAAGAGCAAAACGCGCCGCCATCTGCAGGAGTTCTGGATGGTGGAGCCCGAGATCGCGTTCTGCGGTCTGGACGGGCTGATGGAGATCGAGGAGCAGTTCGTCAGCCACATCGTCCAGCGCTGCCTGGAGGAAAATGGCGAAGAGCTGAAGCTGCTGGAACGGGATACATCCGCCCTGGAACGGGTGACGCCCAGCTTTCCGCGCATCCATTACGATGAGGCCGTGGACATCGTCAACCGCGCTGCGGCGGCCGGTGAACTGGTGCCCGGGTATGAGGACAAAGTGCCCAATATCGAGTGGGGCGATGATTTCGGCAGTCCGCACGAGACCTATATTGCCGCCCAGTTCGACAAGCCAGTCTTTGTCCATCACTATCCGACACAGGTGAAGGCCTTCTACATGGAGCCTGAACCGGACCGGCCGGAGGTTTGCCGCAGTGTCGATCTGCTGGCGCCGGAAGGGTATGGCGAGATCACCGGCGGCAGTGAGCGTATGGCCGATGTCGATAAGCTGGTTGCCGGCATCGAGGAGCATGAACTTCCGATGGCCGCGTTTGACTGGTATGTCGATTTGCGCCGGTATGGTACCGTCGTGCATAGCGGTTTCGGTCTGGGCCTTGAGCGGACCGTCGCCTGGATTTGCGGCCTGACGCATCTGCGGGAGGCGATCGCCTTCCCGCGTACGCTTGGCTCGATGCGTCCTTAAGCTCGGGGAGCGCCCGCTTCCCAGCTTTATCCGGTCACGACCGTGTTCTACCTCTCGATTATTCTTGCCGCCCTGATTCTTACCCTCATTTTTACGCCGGTCTCCGTGCGGCTCGGCCACCGGCTCGGCCTGGTGGACCGCCCTGGCGAGCGGCGCAAACACGCGGGCGTTGTGCCGCGCACCGGCGGGCTGGCCATTTTCGCCGCGTTTACCCTGACCGTACTCGCTCTTCTTCTGCTCATGGCCGGGGCGCTGCCCCTGCTTGACGATTCCTGGCTGCCGCCCCAGGACGACCCCAAAGAGAGCCGCCGTTTTATTGCACTTCTGATCGGCGGCGCCTTCTGCGCGCTCGCCGGCTTTCTCGATGATCGCTATGAGTTCTCGTGGCGTCCCCAATTCGCAATTCAGGTTGCCGCCGGCCTGATCGCCGTCGCCGGCCTGATCTTTATCAAGCACGTCAACAATCCGTTCGCGGATGGGTTCCTCTTCGGGCCGGATGGCTTTCCCTGGTGGCTGCTCGCCCCGTTGACCTTGTTCTGGTTCATGGGGATGATGAATACCGTCAACTTTCTTGACGGGTTAAACGGACTGGTTGCCGGTGTCACCGTCATTTTCTGTGCCATTCTGAGCATTCACATGATCTTCGTCACTCAGCCGCCTCAGTTGAGCGTGGCGGTGCTGCCTGTGGCGCTGCTCGGCGTCGGATTGGGATTTCTGGTCTTCAACTTTGCGCCGGCGCGGATCTTCATGGGGAGCAGCGGCAGCTATTTTCTCGGATTTGCCCTGGCCGCATTGGGGATCATCGGCGGGGCCAGGCTTGCCACTGTACTGCTGATTCTCGGGCTGCCGATTCTGGACGTTGTGTGGTTGATTTACAGCCGTTTGCGGCGGGGCGTCTCGGTGGGGCAGGGCGGGCGCGATCACCTGCACCTGCGTCTACGCGACAAAGGCCTGGCCGAACACACTATCGTGGTTGGCTATTGGGCCTTCTGCGCACTTTTCGGCGGCCTGACCCTATTACTGGATGATCGACTCTACAAACTGGTGGCGTTGATTGGGTTGGCCATCATCGGGCTGCTCGTCTTGCTCTGGGCAGCGCGCCCGTCCACTCTGAGCGAAGACAAATGAGCTTGACGAACGCAGGCGGCTCGCCCGCATACCGCATCCTCGCGATCGAAACCAGTTGCGATGAGACCGCGGCCGCAGTTGTGGCGGATGGCCGCCACATCCTCAGCAACCGGGTTGCCAGCCAGATTGAGCTCCACCGGCGTTTCGGCGGCGTCTACCCGGAGGTCGCCAGCCGCCAGCACGTTCTCGCAATTCAGACCGTCGTTGAGGAGGCGCTGGCCGATGTCTCGGTCGCGCATGTGCGCGAGCTGGACGCCATCGCCGTCACCCATGGACCCGGCTTGGCCGGCAGTCTTCTTGTTGGCGTCAATCTGGCGAAAGGACTGGCCTTCGCCAGTGGCCTCCCGCTGATTCCGGTGAATCATCTGGAAGGGCATATCTACAGCAACTGGCTGTATCCGGATTGTTCGCCCGGTGTCGAATCTTCAGCCTCAGAGGACGGCAACGGGCGCACACAACGAGGCGGCAGCGCATTTGATCAGTTCCCGGCGCTGCTCCTGATCGTTTCCGGCGGCCATACGGAGCTCGTGTTGATGGAGGGGCACTGCCGCTACCGGCTTTTGGGCGCAACCCTGGACGATGCCGCCGGGGAGGCGTTCGACAAGGTGGCGAGACTTCTGGAGTTGGGTTATCCGGGCGGTCCGGCGATTCAGGCGGCTGCGGAAAGCGGGGATGCCGGCCGTTTCCATCTTCCCCGCCCGCTCATGCGTCCGGGCCGGCGGACAGAACGCCAACCGGACGCGAAGGCGTCTCTCCTGCCTACCGTTCTGCCCGTCCAAGGCGAGCACCGCTTCAATTTCAGCTTCTCCGGTCTGAAGACCGCCGTCCTCAATCTGATGCGGCAGCTCGAACGGGAGGGAACGGAGGCGCGCCAGACGCAGACCGCGGCCGATATTGCTGCCGCCTTTCAGATGGCCGTGGTGGATGTGCTGGTGGGCAAAACCGCGGACGCCGCCGCCGAGTTTGGCGTGAAGCAGGTCTGTATTTGCGGCGGGGTCAGCGCGAACGGGCTGCTGCGCCGGGCCGCTGAACAGCATTTTGCCAAGATCGGTCTGCCGCTGCACTGTCCGCCTCTTTTTCTGTGTACGGACAATGCAGCCATGATCGGCGCTGCGGCATATTACAGGCAGTCATATGTCCCGGCCCGACAACCCTCTCCAATGGGCCACGAGCATCGGCAGCATGCGCAAGAGGTCGCACATTCGACTCCCCACGACCAGCGAAGTGAGCCGCCGGCACGCGACTTCCTCGCCCTCGACGTATATGCAAGTCTGCCTTTAGTGGATTCTGTGGAGCGGTGAACGACCTGGGGATGCAGGCGACGCGTGTAGGCTGCGTCTAATCGCCCGCGGGTGAATTGGCGGTCTGGGAAGCGGGCGGCGCGTGCGCGTCCTCTTCCAATTCCACCTCGGGGCGTGCAGCGGGATCGTCGGCTTCCGATACAACGACCCTGCGGTAGACGCCGGCGCGTTGCCCCTCCGCGACCGGACGGCGGTCGCTGAAGGGTGGATAGTTGAGCAGTTTGGCATGGGTATAGCTGCCGAGAAGCCGCAGGCTGGCGATGACCGGCGCGGCCAGAAACGCGCCCAGTATCCCCCCCACGCTTGCCCCCACGACGACGCCGCAGACCACTACAACCGGATGCAGATGAACGCTCGTGCCGATCACGCGCGGCACGAGAAGCTGATGCTCCAGCTGCTGAATGATGAAGTAGACACCGATTACCAGGAGAGCGAAGTTCAGGTTGCTCAGCTCAAGCGTGGAGCTACCTTGCGCCAAGGCGATGATCACGGCTGGAATCATCGCCAGGATGGGGCCGATATTGGGCAGGATTTCGAGTGCGCCGGCCAGAATCGCCAGAATCAGCGCGCCCCGCATCCCCATCAGGCTCAGCGAGAAATAGGTCGCCACGCCGATCGATAGTGAGAGGATGAGTTGCCCGCGGAAGAAGGCGTTCCAGATGTTGCGCAGCCGGCGTATCAACTCCACGCCTTCCGAATAGTACTCAACCGGGAACAGCCCTTCCACATAGCGCTGGATGCGGGGCGCGTCTTTGGTCAAGTACAGGCTGATGAAGAAGAGAAGCAGCAGGAACACGACGACATTGACGATGCTGCCAACCACCGTCAAGCCGATGGTCGCGGTGCTGCTCACAACGTTCGTCGCCGTACTCAGAAGCTGATTGACGTAGTCCAGAATCTGCTGCGCACCGGGCAGGAAGCGTTCCACCGCAATCTCGTCGGCCAGTGTCTGTTGGATCTGGCCCACCACCCCTTCAAACGTGACATCAAGACCGAGGATAGTCCCACTGGTGGGCAGGTCTGCGACCGACTCCTGCAGAAAGAGCAGAAAGGTTCGCGCTGCTGCCGGCACATCAAAATAGAGCGCCGTGAGCTGGGACAGCAGAACCGGTACAAGCAGAACGGGGGCCAGGATCAACAGGACCAGGAAGAGCAGGTACAGGACGATCGTGCTCACGCTGCGGGGAATGCGCACCCGTTCGCACAGATCGACGATGGGGATCAGGAAGTAGGATACAAGCCCTGCCATAATCAGAATCGGCAGGACGGGGCGGCTGATCCAGAAGATGAGCGCGCCGACGACGAGCAAAATGATCAGGACCGTTCTCTTGGTCGCGGTATCCCACGCGGTGTTCGGCGCTGGTACGATGCTTGCTTCCTGGGATTCAGTTTCTTCCGCTGTGGATGGCGGTGTTATGGAATCCATTGTATGGGAGCGCGATTCTCTGCTTATAGACCTTCCGGCGCAGGAGCGGGGGAACAGACTCGCATGCAGAAGGAAGCAGGACGGAATTCTTATGCCGTTCTACAAAAGAAAACACGGCAGCCGCCCTAAAGTTGCGCTTCTGCCACTTCAGTATTCGTTCCTGAATCAGGTTGCCTCACCGGCCGCGCCACTTCCTGTCATGCGTTCAGTCCAGCCCCAGCGATTCGTATTTCCATTCGGCCACCGGCGTAAACTGCGATGGGTCGAGAACAGTTTTAGGCCCAAAGGGAGCGGCCGTGACACTGCTCACATCGACAGAGCCGTTCTCGACCGCCAGAGTCGGGAAACGGCGGCCGCCCGGGGTCGTGTGCGGGCGGTAGAGGTCTCCGTGCGCAGCCAGAATCTGCGCCTGCACGTCGTCCGGCAGCATCGACAGGCCGGCGAAGTAGTGATGGCCGTTACGTTCGGCGTGTTCGATGCCCAGCGTCGCCAACACGGCCAGGTCCTCCAGCAACGCCACCGGCCCCAGGTTGCACAGATCTTCGGCGCTGATGATGTGTAGTGCGTCCGGCTGCCGGCGCTGGCGGTGACGGATGAGGCAGGTGTTGGCGATGCCTTTGAAGATGCCTTTACAGTTCTTGTGGCTGGTGCCCACATAGCCGCTTTCGAGAGCTGTGGGCGCGCTGGAAAGCTCTCCGTCGGATTCGTCGATGATGATAGGCGGCCGCTCGCGCCACGCGAGCAGGGCCGCGCTCACCTCCTGGCTGAGGGCGATATCGCGATGGAAGGGCTGCTCGACGAAAATCAGCCGTTTCAGGAAGCCGCGGAGGGCCGAGTCGGCGTTCAACTCTTCCCACAGGATGCGAAAGTCGTCGACGTTGTGGTAGGTCTCGTTGCCGTCGAGTGTGTGCCGGTAGTCGACATTGCGCTCGTCCAGCAGCGCGGCGATGCGTTGCAGCCGCGCTCTGTCCGTGTCGATGTCACCGCCGATTTTGATCTTGAAGTGGGTCAAGCCGTAGGCCTGGATGGAAGCGTCCAGCGATGCGGGCAAACCATCGTCGACCTGATCTTCGGGCAGGACTTCGTCGTCGGTGAGGGGATCGATCATGCCGACCGTATGGCGAACGATGACCCGGTCCAGAGGTTTTGCCGGCAGCAGGTCCGCCGGCGTATGCCCGGCCAGTTCCGGCCGCAGCTCGGACAGGCGCATGCCCAGACTGTTTGCGCGCACAGCCTGAGCGAAGGTTGTGTCCGTCGCCCGGCAGAAGCCGTCGATGATCGCCCGTTCCACCAGCGAGACGCCGAAGGCCCACAGCAGCGGCGGGTAGTCCGTGTCTGCGGCCCAGGTCTCCTGGGAACTGTAGATGGCCTGCCACAGGTCAAAGACCGTGTCGGCCGCGCCGGCTTCCTGAGCGTGGCGGCAGGCCGCCTGGATTACGTCGAGCATCTCGGCGATATCCTGGGCCATTGACGAGTCGGGCACTTTGGTAAACCATTTTGGCGCCAGACCCTCGGCGGCGACACCGTCCGCCTGCCTGCCGTCCACCTCGAGCCGCGCCTGCAAAAAGAGATGCGGCAGCGCGGTCATGGTGACGATGCCGTAGCGGAAGGGCATGCGGTTGCGCATGTTGAGGATATGGAGATCAAAGTCAAGCAGGCGGATGGGCATATTTCGTTCCCTCGGTGTCTGTACAAGGTTAACTTGTGACCGTCGCCGGCTTACGCGACCGGCGCGGCGGCCAGCGTCTTTTCCTCACGCCAGTGAGCGCTCGTATCCGCGCAGCGTCGCGATCTCGCGCGGCAGGTGAACGTCCGGCGGCTCCCAGTTGATCCATTCGCCGCTGAGATAACCGTCGTAGCCGCCGTCGCGCAGCAGTTCCATCACCTCTTTGTGATCGATATCTCCCGTGCCAAAGGCTGTGTAGTCCGGCCGATTCGCGTCCAGGAACAGGTCGTGCACATGGGCATGGCGGATCCAGCGCCGCAGTGTCCGATAGGAGTCCGTCAGCGTCCAGCCCTTTGTGCGCACCGGATGCGCGGCATCCCAGTTTACGGCAATCGCCGGGTGGTCGACCCGTTCCATCACCGCGGCGACGTCGGCGGGGTTGCACCAGTCATCGTGCGTTTCCATGCATACAACCACGCCGCGGTCGCCGGCTCGGCCCGCCAGGCGCGAGAGTGCGTCCGCAACGCCGCTGATGGCCGCTTCCCGGCTGATACCGTCCGGGATCCGGCCGCCGAAGATGCGCAGCACAGGCGCGCCGATATCTGCGGCCAGGTCGATGTACTGGAGCGTTTCTTCCACCTCCGCGTCGCGGTCTGCGGGATCAGCGAAGCGGTTGCCTGCAGCCAGGCAGCAGATGGCGATGCCAGCGTCAGCGGCTTGTTGGCGGAAGGCGGCGCGCTGTTCCGAGGTCGCGTCAAGTTCCACCGCGTGGTCATGACCGCCGGCGGCGCGCGGCTCGATGCCGTCGTAGCCGTACCGAGCCGCAATGGTCAGCATCTCCGCGAAGGTGGCCTGCGGGCAGGAAAAGCTCATAAATGCATAATTCATCGCTGTAAACTCCTATTCTGTCGTGTTCTCTCTGTGAGTTGAATTTTGGAAGAGTGGTCGTATCAGATTGAAGATATCTTCACCGCTTTCCCCGTCTGCGCCGACCTGTACATCGCGTCGGTGATCTGTTGCACCAGCAGGGCCTGCGCCAGCGTAGTCTTGGGAGGACGGCCTGTGCGGACCGCGGTTGCGAAGTCCTCCAACAGGCCGCGGTGGATGTCGTTGTAGGAGTCGCTGCCCGACCACAACGTCCGGGAGACGGTTCCCTCGGCGCGGGTCGCCTCAAACTGCAGATTCTCCTTCTCCGGCGCCGGCGTCATCCGCAGGCGCAGCGAGCCGGTCTCCCCGATCACCTCCCAGGATGCCTCCGCCTGCGCCGCGGCGTACTCGCCGCGCTCATAGGTGATCACGGCGCCGCCGTCGCAGCGCACCAGCCCGGTGATGTGCGTCTCGCCGTCGGATTCCGGCGCAACCGTGTCGGCGAAGATGGATGGAACGCGCCAGCTCTGGGCCAGGACTGTTTGCGGGCGCAGCTGCCAGCCGCTGATACCCAGTAGATAGTCCAGATCGTAGCAGCCCCAGTTGACGAGAATGCCGCCGCCGTTCAGCTCGCGGCTGAGCCGCCAGGCCGGCGGGTGCGTCTCCGGCGCCGGTGTTGCCGGGTGGATGACGCGGCAGCGGAGAACACGCAGCGGGCCCAGCTTGCCCTGTGTGATCCAGTCGGTGACGATCCGGTTCGACTCCAGAAAGTGAAAGCGGGAGGAGCAGCAGGCCGCGACCAGGTCCCCTTGGACGGAGATGAGCTGGCGCACTTCGCCGGCGCTGCGGGCGACCGGCTTTTCCGTCAACAGATGCTTTCCGGCGCGCAGGGCCTGCAACCCCAGTTCGATGCGGAAAGAGGCTGGCAGCGCCAGGACAACGGCCTCCACCCGCGCATCAGTCAGCAGCTCTGAGCCGCTGTTGTAGACCGTCTCTACCGAGCGGGCGGCGGCAATCTTCTCCGCCAGCGCCCGCTGCACATCGGCGACGGCAACCAGGTCGATCTGTTCGGAGGCCGCGGCAGCGTGGGCGTGGGCGGCGCCGATCGTTCCGCAACCGATGATGCCGAGCTTTAGGGGGGTCATTCGCACAGTTCCTTCATGCTACAATGACAGCTGACAGGATACATACCCTCACGCAAAGGAAGGCGCATATGGATGCCCCCGCCCCATCCTGGCAAAGGCTCTATGCCGATGAGACCTTCAGTTGGATCTGGCCGCCCGCCTATGAACCGCATTCGAATCCGCCCGAGTTGGAGCTAATCCTTTCCCTGCTGAAAGCGCAGGAAGGAGCACGGTTTCTTGACTTGGCATGCGGGCTCGGATGGCTGACGATTCCGCTCGCGCTGCGCGGCTTTCAGGTGACCGGTTACGACCTCAGCGACGCAATGCTGGCAGGCGCCCGGGAGTCAGCCGAGCAAGCAGATGCGCAACTTGAGTGGATTCGCGGCGATATGCGCAGCCTGCCAGAGAACTGGACGGAAACCTACGATTTCGTCATCCTTACACTCAGCGAGTTTGGATGCTTTCAGGACGAGTCGGACAACCAACGGGTGCTCGCTGAAGTGGCGCGTGTTCTCAAGAGCGGCGGACGTTTTCTCCTTGACATTGTTGTGAATCGCGACGAGCTGATCCTGAAAGGTGATCGCCACGACTGTCTCGACGGCGGTGAATTCTTCATCTCAGACAAGGGGAGCCTCGATATCCTGAGCGGAATCTACACCAGGGTTTTCCGCTGGGACCAACAGGGCCAGCGCCACGAAACAACCTGGCAGATCCGGGCCTACACACCGCCGGAGGTGAAGCGAATGTTGAACCAGGCCGGCTTCCGGGCATCGGCGGCATACCGGAACTATGCCGGAGACAGCCTCACGCGGGACAGCGCCGGGATGGTGTTTCTGGCAGAGAAGTAGCTCCCCTCCGAAGCCCTAGATCAGTTCAGATGCCGTTGTCAGTTCAGCCCCTGTAAAGTCTTGGCGCATTGGCGTTCCGTCGTAACCCAAGGCTGGGCCGAGCACCGCCGTCGTCATGCCGGCGTGGTTTTCGCGGCCATGGCCGCGGGCGATCGCGCTGACCGAACGGGCCGAGCAACCGTGGTCGCGACCGTCCGGGAAGGCGTCGCGCGCTAAGAGAAAGTAGGTGCGGGCCAGATCCACGGCGCGGGCGTGCAGCGCGCTGTCCCCCTCAATCTCCGCAGCCACCGCCAACGTAATCGGATTGTGGCGCCGCTCGCGGCTGTTTTCCAGCCAGCGCGGCGCGTCGGAGCGTTTGCCCACGCCGGATGCGCGGCGGGCGGGGCGCTTGTACTCCGTATCCAGTGCGACTTGGGTGATGTCGAAGGGGTCGAGTCTGGCGACAGCCTCCAAGACCGCCTTGTCGTAGCGCGTGTTGCCGGTCCAGCGGCTCCAGGAGACGTTCGGCCGCCTGGCGGAAGCGGAGCTCACCGCTCCCCCGCCACAGGCGCAGGAACGTATTGACGGCGTCGGAGCCAAGCAGATTCTCCGCCCGGTCGACTTCCGCCAGCAGGTCGGGGGCTTCGCCCATGAAGGAGTAGTAGAGCGCTTTGTCGCTGTCACTGAACTCGTACAGAACGCTGTCGGGGGTTAGAGCGATAGGCAGCGCGTCCCCTGCCAGAATGGCGTCCGCCCACTCTCCCGCGTAGACCGTTGCCAGCTCGATATAGCGCTTCCTGGCTGTCTCCGTTTCCGGTTGCGACGCAGCCAGCAGGCAGATGTTGACGCAGCGCAGATGGTCCGGCGTATTGAGCGCCATGCCCGGCTCTGTACGCAGTCCGTCGGCGCCGAAGAAGAGCGAGTGGAAGCGCCGCCGGTCCCAATCGAACCAATCCGGCGTGTCGGCCGACCAGTTGCCCATGTGCTCTGCGGCATCGTCCAGCTGCCGCGCCGTCTCGCGGTCGTCCGGCAGGACCCGCTGCAGGGCCCCCAGGAAGAGCTCATAGTGCTCGGTGCCGTGGTGCGCCTCCTGCATGCGCCAGTAGCCATGCCGCCATTGCTGCGTCCCGGTGAAATGATCGCGAATGCGATCGCGTTTCTGTTGCAGGAAGCGCAGGATGCGTTCGTCCGGGTCGGTGTGCAGGAGCGGCTCCCAACCGGTCGTGTAGGTGCCCTGATCATGGACGTCGGTGGGCGGCTCGTCCGCGTAGCGGTCGAGCGACTCGTATGCCCACCGGCGCAGATCATCCAGGAAGCGCTGACAGGCGTGGGACAGGTCGTGGGAGGGTTCGATATGGCGCCGGTACATATGCTACCCCTGCAGTTCAATCTTGAATGTATAGGCGTGATCGCAGGGGCGCTGATTGGGCGTGCTGACGGTCAGAGCGTTTTCGTCCTGCTTCCAGGAGACAGGCTCGTCGCTGCCGAGCATTGAGACGCCGCGGATGCGCCCGCCGAGCGACGAACCGCTGCCCAGCGAGGTGATGGCGGCCTCGCTGCCGGGCCAGCCCAGCACGATGGCGTAGAGGGCGTCGTCCTTCTGCGTGAAGCGCACGTCTTTAGCGGTGAAGGGGAGATTACTGCGCTCCGTCAGGTGCCCAACCACCACAGCCGTATCACCCTCACCGAACCGCTCCCAGTGGCGCGTCCCGTAGATCGCCTCCCCGTTCACATCCAGCCATGCGCCCAGGTCCAGCAGCAGTTGGGTCGCTTCCGCCGGGATGACGCCGTCGGCGCGCGGGCCGACGTTCAGGAGCAGGTTGCCGTTCTTGCTAACGATGTCGACCAGGTCGTGAATGATGGTTGCGGGGCTCTTGAACTCGTCGTCCTCGATGTAGCTCCAGGCCTTGTAACTGACCGCGGTGTCGGTCTGCCAGTAGTGCGGGCGGATGTCGTCGAGCTTGCCGCGTTCGACATCGTAAACGGCGACGCCGTCGGGGAATTT
Source organism: Caldilineaceae bacterium SB0664_bin_27 (assembly GCA_009838625.1). Taxonomy (GTDB): domain Bacteria; phylum Chloroflexota; class Anaerolineae; order Caldilineales; family Caldilineaceae; genus Bin5. Next base: position 16,994 of record VXRG01000061.1, on the reverse strand, counting down.
GTCCTTGTACTGAAGGACGGGCTCGCTGCCCCATTCCAGGGCGCGGTTGTAGTAGTAGGCGGCGACCTGCGGGCGGTAGGGCTCGAATTCATCGAAGTGCCAGCCGAAGTCGAACCAGAGCACGTCCGGCCGGAAATAGTCGATCATCTCGAGCGTGCGCGCGTACCAGTTCTGCAGAAAGTCCCAACTGGCGGGCGCGTCCTCCGGGTGGGGCGGGCAGTAGAGATCTTCCAGGCCAGGATGCGTGGTGTCGAAGTCGTCGGCGTAGGTGTAGTAGCGCCAGTTGAAGGCGCGGTGGCTGGAGACGCCGAACTTAAGGCCGGCGGCGCGGGACTCCCGTTCCAACTCCTTGCAGACATCCCGCTTGGGCCCCATTTGGGCCGCGTTCCAGCGGGTATGGGTGCTAGCGAACATGGGGAAGCCGTCGTGATGTTCGGCGACGGGCACGATGTAACGCGCACCGGCCTTTTGGAACAGATCGAGCCACTGGGCCGGATCCCAGTTTTCCGCTATGAACAGGGGGATGAAGTCCTTGTATCCGAACTTGGAGGGATGGCCCCAGGTCTCCGTGTGGTGCTGGTGGTAGTTCGGCCCCTTGCGAGAGATCTCGTCCCGGTACATGAAGCGGGGGTACCATTCGTTATCAAAGGCGGGCACGGAGTAGGGGCCCCAGTGGATGAAGATGCCGAGCTTATCGTCCATAAACCACTGCGGCACTTCATAGTTCTGCAGGGAATCCCAGTTCGGTTCGTAGCGGAAATCCGTGGTCATTACATGGCTCCGTAGGGGTCTATTGCGCGCGCGAACCAGATGTTTGCCGTTATCTTGCTTGGAATATGGTCGCGGGTTGGTTCAATGCGTTACGGCTTCACCTGATGAGGGCTGATGTTGCAGGGCAGTATAGAGGGGGAGGCCCGTCGTGTCCAATCCATGCGGGCTGAATTCCTGCCGGCCGCTGACCCCGGCAATTGGACAGCGGGCGGCGGGTTAATCACATTCCCTGCACTGTGAACGGCTCGAATCGCAAGCCATCTTTCAACTGCAAAGGTCACAGCTTCTGAAGTTGGCCGGCCAGCAGGATGCCGAGCGCCGCGCAGAGGAGGCTGAGGCCGTTGTTGACGAGGATATTAACCAGGCCGGCCCAGACGCGGCCGTTCTGCCAGAGGTCGACGCTCTCGACGGCGAAGGTGGAGAAGGTGGTGAAGGAGCCGAGGAAGCCGACAAACAGCAGTAGCCGCAGCTGGGGTGACAGGGCAAGATAGTGGGAGCCGGCCGCCACCAGGAAGCCGAGCAGCAGGCTGCCGGCGGCATTGACGGTCAGCGTTCCAAAAGGGAAAGCCGGCCCCAACTTCGCTGCCAGCCACAGGCTGACGAAGTAGCGGGCGTTGGCGCCCAGCATGGCGCCCAGGCCTATCCAAAGAACGTTCGCCATTGCTCAGCTCGCCTGCACGCCCATCACCGTCCGGCCGGGATTCGCGCGCCGGAGTCGGGGCGGTCGCGCCTGCAGCGTCCATATCTCAGACAAGGCGCCGGGCCTGTGCGCGCAGGCGCCCGCTGCGGATTGCTGCGGCTGCACGGTCCTCACTCGGTCTGGCGCGCTGTATCTTGCGGCGGCCGGCTCGCCAGCGGACCGATCCATTCGGTAAACAGCATGTCGGCGAACTCCGGATCGACCCCTCGCAACGCCGCCAACATATCCTCGGGCGTTACGATCTTGTACTGATAGTCGGTCAGATAGTTTTGGAGAAACTGCTTGAAAGCCCGCTCTCCCAGCGTCCGGCGGATCGCGGAGAAGAAGAGCGCACCCTTTCCGTAGACGATGCCCTCATAAATGCTTCCGTTTGCAAAGGCCGTCACCGGCTGCGCGAGCGCCGCGTCTTCTTCGCGGCTGATCAACGCGTCAACGACCACCTGCCAGCGGCGGTATTCCAGAATGTCGGCTGCGTCCTGGCCGTGCACCGCTTCATAGTATATGCGGCTGGAGTATTCGGCCAGCCCCTCATCAACCCAGGGCTGGTTGACCGGATCGTTGTGGACGAGCTGGTACCACCACTGGTGCGCGACCTCGTGGACCGCCCGAATCTCCAGTTGGTCCCGGTAGCGGTCATACAGTTGGACGCCCAATAGAAAGACCTGCGGGTATTCCATGCCCCGGAAGCTGATCGGCGCGGAGGCCACCCGCAGCTCCGGGTAGGGATAGGGCCCAAACCAGTCGCTGTACACCCGCAGGGCGGCCGCGGTGTGCTGCAGTACGGCCCGCCCCGCCTCTTCATGTCCCGGCAGCCAGTAACTGGTGACGCGTGTGCCGTATGCGTCCAGGCTGTCGGACTGGAAGCGGTTGCTCATGTGGACGAAGAACTCGCGCGAAAGCTCCGTCTCCCAGCGGTGTTGAATATGCTGGTCATCGATGACTGTGGAAGTGATCAACTGGCCGCTGGCCACGGGGATCTGATCGATGGGGAGGGTGCCGGTCACGACAAAGCTGGAGATGTAGTTGAAGGCCGCGTCCCCGCGGCTGGTGCCCCGTTCCAGCCACCAGCGTCCACTGGCCGCGGTCGGCCCCGGCATGTAGACGGCGAGTGAGGGGTAAAAGAGCGGCAGGCTCAGGAACTCCTGGCTGAGGCCGAAGAGACGGTAGGCCCCCGTCGTATCCGCGCCCCAGTGGGGGATGCGCAACTGCCAACTCAGATAGACATTCGTTGTCTGCCCGCGCAGCAGCGCCCGCGGCAGTTCCACCCTTATGGCGCTGTTCTGCTCCAGATAAGTAAAGGGCGCGGTGCTGCCCTCGACCGTCACGTTCTGAATGCTGAACTCACCGTTGTAGTGGGGCAATGCCGGGTAGAGGCGGAAGACCAGGTGCGTCCAGGGGTCGGCGCTGGTGTTCGGGACGCGGACACGGGCCGACCCTTGCAGAAAGATCAGATCGTCGCTGAGGGAGAACTCGATCTCATAATGCGGCATGGTGCCGAGCGCCGCCAGCGGGTCCTCCTCTTCCACGGTTGAGGGGCGCAGTCCGCTGCATGCGGCCAGCAGGATCAGCAGCAGTAGTAGGCTGATCCCCAGCGCGCCGTAAGCGGGGTGGGCAGTTCGTGTTCCTCTTCTCTTCACGCTCTCCTCTACTTTGGGGGACGTGAGAAGCAATGACTGCGGCAGACTCATGGTGAAGGCAACGATAAACGTAGGCTATGCGTCAGAAGACGAACTGCGTCGAAGCCGGTCAAGAGGCACAGGACATCGTGAACAAACAGCGTTTAACGTGTTCCTGTACGATCTACTGCCTCCAAACGCGCTCAAATGTCGAAGTGGGCTGGCAATGAGAAACTTACAACTGCCAGCCGCGAAAAGTAGTGCGCAAATCACTGACGAAACGCTGCAATGCATCGTCCGCCCTCGCGGCACGGTCAATGTCCATATGGCATAGTATGTCTTCGGCATACTCGATGCCACCGAGAATTGGTGTGCCGCCCGCTGCGTGAATCTCTTCGATCAATTTTCGCTTGTAGAGTTCACGGCTGCACTTGCGATCCGGCGCTTGACAGCCGCGGCCGAACACCGCTCTGAAAGCGGCGCCGTCGAGTAGCAGCCAGCGCTCGACGTGCGGGTCGGGAATGGCAAGGAGAACAGGTGCCGGGGCATCGAGGTCACCGATTTCTCTGCTGCGTTCGTTCAGCCCTTTGCAGTTTGCATCTGTGGCGACGATTATCAGGTCGGGCCAGGGAGTTCCCTGCCGCTTCAGATCGCGTATGTAGTTCCTGAGTTCGACGATTACTTTGCCATGTCCGCCCATTGCGTTCCGCCAGTCGAGCCGCACTTCGACATCGCACTCAGCGGCGACCCTTGTCACGAGGGCGCCGATAACTTTCTGATGCGCGTAATCCTCGACAAAGAGAGCGATATAGCGCTGAGAAAACGAACTGTCAGCGCGTGAACCACTACGCATCGAAGTCTCCCCTCAGGATGCGTTCCGATACAGGGAGATTCTCCGGTTCGTCACAGAAAGCGTTATCGATATCACGGCCTCGCCCCAATGGCCCCCAACTGGTGTCAAAGCGCTCGATGCGTGTGCGCCGATCCAGGCGGCGTACCGCGTAAAGAGAGTCGTCGGCCAGCAGATCGGGCAAGATTGGCGAGTGCGTCGTGATGATGTGCTGGGTCTGCTTAAGGATTTCCTGTGTTTTTAACAGTTCCGCGATCAACTGGACCCGGCGCGGGTGGACGCCGTTCTCCGGCTCTTCGAACCCGACTAGCGCCGGAGCATCCTCAACTCCGGTCAGTGCCAGCAGTCCGAGCAGCCGCAATGTGCCTTCAGAGAGGACGCGGGCCGGCATTGCAACGCCGCCTTCTCTGAGGCGCAGTTCGACCTCACCAAGCTCGCTGACATCGACCTCTATGCCGTCGAAAGTGGGAACCAAGGCATGCAACGCCTTCTCGACCGCCTTAAACCGAGCGGCGTCAAGAGACTTCATTGTGTTCAGAAAGGCGGCGAGCTCTTCCCCCATCAGTCCCAGATGGTGCACTTCCTTGACCGGATTGGCCGCGCGCATGCGTTCCCGCGGCTCGAAATAGAAAAATAACCAGTTTTCCAGTTCGCGCCGTGCCGCCACCAAGTGCGGATAGTGCGGAGGATAGTGCGGCATCGACAGGATGCTGTGGTCCAGGTAACGATCATAGTAGGTGGGGTGCGCCTGCCCTTCCAAGCGCAGGTGTATCTTCTCGCCTTGCCCTTCTATGAAAGGTTTGCGTTTGCCGGTCGGCTCGCCATGCGCGTTCAAAGCGGCCAGATACTCGTCGGTCACACGCAGGACACCCGACTGCGGCAGCATTTCAACTTCGATGCGGTAGCGCAACTCCCGTTCGCGTACGGGCGCGGGGCCCCTAGTCCCTTCACTCAACCCGTTTTCGCCGCTCGGGCGGCGCATCTCACGTATCTGCCGGTTGACCGCATCGATCACCGCGTCCGACAGTCTGAGATCAGCCTCGATGGAGAAGCGCAGACTCTCCTGTTCAAGTAATCCCTTTATTCCTCCGTCCCCGATGGTAAAGGACTCAAGCGGCTTGCCCCGATAAGGTGGGTCAAAGGCCTCCTTGAGCGTGCGGCTCGTCCCCAGTTTCGACAGCAGCTGTAGCGCGTCGAGAAAATTACTCTTGCCGGCCGCATTTGGTCCGAACAGGACTACAAGCTGGGACAGATTCACCTCTACGTCTTCAAGAGACTTGTAGCCGCGTATATGTATACGCTTCAGCATGGTGGCGTCTCCGCGAAATGTTTACACTCTGTCCAACGCGGCAGGAATCCAAATAACAACTGTGACTAGTGTAACCCTATAATAACACAGTCGGAATGCGCAAGGTAAGACATGCACGAATGTGCTATACTGTTGATGTCTGAGTTGGAGCTATCTGTAGCAGGAGTCCGTCTGCATGCCACAGGCAGTGCAGTAGAGCCGGTGTCCACATTTTGTTGAGGTGAGACTGAATGTTTGTGCGAAGCGCGGCGGCCGCCGCGTTGGACCGGAAGAAGGGGCTGTTCTCTGCATACGACCACGATCGGCGGGCGGAGCAGAGGCGCATGAAGGGCTGGCTGGAGGAGTTGAAGACCGACTCAGCCGCTTCCCTGAACCGCAAACTCGACGACGCCATCGATAGTGCCTGGCCCGGCGCGCTGCCCACGGCAGAGTTCGACCGCGCCGCCGGCATGCGCATCCCCCTGGGTGCGACCTGGCAGAACCGTGAGCAGACCCGTCACTGGGCATTGGAGACGCTCGAAGACCGGCCCGCGCTGGCGGTGGACGGCAGCCAGATCATTCCCACCACCGACTACTCTCCCCCGGTGGGTGCGGTGCAGATCGGCTGGTTCTTCAACGACCGCGGCACGGCGACGGATGGTGACGCGGCCGGCCGCTACGAGAAGGATATCGCCTTTGAGGTGCTGGCCCCCGACGAGCTGCTTGATTCGGGCGGTGACGACAGTGTCTTCCCCAACTGGCGCGTGAACCAGGAGCGCTTCATCCTTGAGTGCGCCAAGCTGTGTGAGTTCATGGAGCGCTGTGCGGAGCGGCCGTTTGAGCGCAGGCCGGTCTGTTTTTTCGACGGCTCGCTGATCATCTCCTTCGCCGGGCAGCTGCGCGCCGGCCGCGAACACGGCTATATCCAGGCTGTGCAGGAACTACTGGCCTGCTCCGAGCGCACGTGTACGCCGCTGGTCGGCTATGTGGACAACACGTACAGCCGCGATCTCGTCACCCTGCTGGCGGCGCTGCATGGCCTGGTGGCGCCAGCGCAAATCAACGACGCCTATCTGCTGCGGGAAACGCTGTCCAGCTGGGGCGACCGCAGCCCGTTCTGGATATGTGCACGCCCGGACCGCTTGAGCGATACAGGCCGCGCCGACTATTATAAGCAGGTCTGCTTCTGCCTGGCGCGGGTCAGCATGGAGAACCCGCCGGCCCGGCTGGAGATCCCGCGTTGGCTGCTGGAGTCCGGCCGCGCCGACGAGGTCGTCGCACTCGTGCTGGCGGAGGCGGTCGCTGGCAGCGGCTATCCCTACGTGCTGGAGGCGGCAGACGTCACCGCGGTCATCCAACAGCAGGACCGCCAGCGCTTTTACCGGCTCTACCAGGATTTTCTGCAGGGGCAGGGCATGGCCATGACCATCACGCGCAAGCAGCGCAGCAAGCAGCTGCGGCGGTAGGAACGGCAGTGGTCAGTGATCAGTGGTCAGAAAGTGTGCAGATTATTGGTGCTCGGCAGGTCTGTATCATCGTAAACTTCAACCCCCTAACATCACGGAGTAGACAATGTCATTAGTGGTAACGAGCTACGACTCTCCCATCGGTTCCATCGAAATCTACGCCACGGACACGGCGGTAGGCAGCGTCAAATTCGTCGGGGAACAGATAGGAGAGAGTGAGGAGGAAAAGGGCGAGCAAAGCTGGGTCCGCGACTCGTCCTCGCTGCAGGCGGGCGCGAATCCGCTTCTGGAAGAGGTGCGGCGCCAGCTGGACGCCTATTTCGCTGGCGACTTACGCTCCTTCGATCTACCCCTGGAGCTGGATGGCACTCCGTTTCAGCGCCAGGTCTGGCAGCAGCTTCTTAGCGTCGACTACGGCCAGACCGCCAGCTACCAGGACATCGCCGTAGCCATCGACAACCCCAAGGCCGTGCGCGCGGTGGGCGCAGCCAACGGGCGCAACCCGGTTTCTATCATTGTGCCCTGCCATCGCATCGTCGGCAGTGGTGGGCGCGCGAAGTTGACTGGGTACGGAGGTGGGTTGTGGCGCAAGGAGTGGCTGCTGCGGCATGAGGGGGTGTTGTTGGTGTGAGGGGGGCCGCTGAAGTTGGATTACGAACTGGGCTCGAACACCAACTCCGGCACTACGACTTCCCAAGTATCGCACTTAAGGCCGCTCTGGTACTGCGGCGCTGAATATTCTCGACTCCAGGTAGCGATGGCCAAGACGCTGGCAGAAGTGCAGCGCGTTCCCGCCGGGGCTTTGAAACTGCCGGCTAGCTGTCCGACGACCGTACCGTTGCGATCCAGCAGTTGCCACTGACCCGCGCCGGCCTGCATCTGCAGTGGGTCGCCCGGGGAAAGTGCGGCAATAGCGCTGTGCAAGGTATGGTTGGGATGTCTGTAGCCCGCGTAGCTCAGAAAGACGTCGCGCAGGCTGGCCTGCTTGTATTGACGGACGAGTTCTGGCGGTGCCGGCGGGAGTGTAATAGGTGCTTGGCGCCGCAGCACGGAGGGATTATTTTGCAAGGTTTTCTGGAATGGGTGCGTGTTGGGAAAGCATGCCAGGGTGAGAGTCTGGCGTGCGCGGCTCATAGCAACGTAGTACAACCGGCGCGGGGCATCTGCATCCTCGCCGCGGCTGACGCGATCCCAGCCTCCGTCCAGCACCACTACGTGGTCGAACTCCAGCCCCTTTGCGCGATGGGCGGTCAGCAGGAGCAGACCTCGCTGACGGCGGCGTAGATCACGCCCCCACTCGGCCAGCCATTCGATGAATTGAGCTACCGCTGTTTCCGCGCCACCAGTCTCCAGTTCGTACGCGGCTATCGCTTCCTCCAGCAGTTCGGTCCAAGGACTTGCAGTTTGCCCCTCCAACCAGTCTTTGAGATCGGTACTTTGCACCAAGAGCGAGTCTCGTCCTCGCAGCCAGCTCACGAGGGCCTGCGTTTCCCGCAGAAACCAGACGTTTGAGAACTCCTCATTCGCCATCTGTACCGGAATCCCTTCAAGTTCGCAAAGACTGCGCACCGGATCCAGGTAACTCCATTCTCGGGCCACCACCGCACAGGTAGACCAGTCCCAATCTTGGGTAAGGTCGGACAAGCGTTTCAACTCGGCGACAACCGTCTGCGACTGAGTGATAGGCGTGTCGCCGACCGGCAGTATCTGAACTCGACCTTGGGCTACCGAGTCAAGGTCGGTCCATACGCCGCCAGGCGGATCCTTACTGCGTGCCCGATCAATATGGATTGGGTTTTCTGTCTTCATCCTTTGCCGCGCAGGCTTGATCATCGCATTGGTGGCCTCGATAATATGGGCGGTAGAGCGGTAGTTGTCGGTCAGGAAGAAAGACCGTGCGTTGTAGTCGGTCTCGAAACGGCGGATAAACTTTACCGACGCGCCACTGAAGGCATAAATATTCTGGTCATCGTCACCGACTGCGAAGAGGCTGAGCTTATCATCCTCTTCAGGAAGAGTCCGGCCCGCAAGCGCGGAGATCAGACCGTACTCATCCAGGCCAATATCCTGGTACTCATCCACCAGTATCCAGCGGAAGCCAGTCAGCAGGCGTGTCCGCATTTCGTCCGCCTCTTCGGGCGGCAGTCCTTCCCCGCGTAGCAGAGAGGTCGCCTGACGAAGAATCTCCTTGAAGTCCTCGTCATCAAGCTGGTTCGCTCGCCCCGAAAAGCTGGCTCCTGTCAGGCGCATTGCGAGCGCGTGGCAGGTGAGCACAATCACCCCGCGGGCATCGTCGCCGACCAGTTCGGCCAGGCGACGGCGGATTTCGACAGCGGCGTGCCGGTTGTACGCTAGCGCCAGGATGCTGCGCGGGTTCTCACGCCTCACGCGTATCAGATAGGCGATCCGATGCACCAGAACCCGTGTCTTTCCAGAGCCAGGGCCGGCCAGCACCAAGACGTTCGTCCTCTCCCGATCGTCTGCCACGATGCGGCGCTGGAGGGGATTATTCAAGCTTTCGACGATAGTTCGCCATGATTCAGGCGTGGTCTGGCGCGAGATTTCTCTGTCGCGATCTGGTAGCCAGCGATGCAAAAACTCCTCTTGGGGCAAGCTGAAGTAGTCCATGGCCAAGCGCAGGGCGTCGGCCATCGAGCCCAAACCCTGCTGCGCGAATTCTGCCATTACGTGGATCTGCAGCACCTGTTCATCGTAATGGAGTTTGAGGGAGCGGAAATCGGTTTCGGCGAATCCCCGTCGTTCCTGCTGCAGCCGAATAGTCATGGCCGGCCGAAACACTGTCAGACCCTTGTGCAGCCGAATGACCTCCTGCTCGTGCAGCCACAGCAGGGCGCGATCCCTAAGCTTGTCGGGGTGCTTGAATTTACTTCTCAATATGAGATCGGACTTGATCGCTGTGAGAAGCTTGCCCAAGGTTGTCTCAGCCAGCAGATCCGTTCCTCGGATTCCCTGCGGCAGGCCGCTGAGGAGATGATCCAGCAATCGTTTGGCAGCCTCGCGGCGCAACGCTGCAGTTTTCTCCAAATCACTCCACTCGCGTTGTAAAGTCACTCTCATTGTCTCGGTGTCACGTCCCCGTATCTCGAGGCTTCCCCCACCGCCTCCTTCGCCGCGTCCGTCCGCGGCGAGGCTGCGGATTATGCGTCGCACGCGTTCCGGTAAGGCGTAGGTATGGCCATCGTCTTTGAGTCGCTGGGTGGCGAGGCGGAGATGCAGAAATGATGTGTCGCCCCTGCCCATATCGGGGGCCATTTCCTGTATAGTGGCGATAAGGGCTTCCTCCAGCTCGGCCGCTTCCAGGAAGCGTCTCTGTGAGGATTGGTTCACCCCAGTGTGGACGAAGGCGGTAAGAACAGTATCATTGCTGGCGATACCCAACTGCTCCAGATCATCGAGCGCACTCCTCACTCCCTCAGGAGTCAGGCCCGAAGCGAACATCAGATCGTCGGTGCTGATACCTTCATCCGCGTCCGCTTCGATCATCTTCTCGGCGATGGTCATGAGTTGGCGGCGGTAGGAATGTGAGATGGAGGGCTTTTCAAGTTTGTCCCGCGCCCCCTCCTTTGAACTCACTCGCAAAGAGGAGGGAAACACCTGCACCCGGTTCTCCTCTCGAGTCAGTAGTACCGCTTCCTCCAGCCAAGCGATCGCGGTGCGCACGCGCGTGTCGTCGGTGGTGGAATCGCGTTCAAAAGCTTTTTCTTCATCCTCTCTCAGAATCTCTCCTGGAGTGGCTACAACCTCGTCGCCTCTACGTTTTTTGCGGTCCAGGTTTCGCAACGCCCTCAAGACACCGTGGATTTCCCGCCGCGTCAGCCGCGAACGGGCCGACATGCCGAATTGCCGCTCCACATCGTCTTGGGTGTAGAGCAGAACGCAGCGCGCCGCCTGCTGATCACGTCCGGCGCGGCCCGCTTCCTGCAGATAGTTCTCCAGGGATCCGGGGATGTCGGCGTGGATTACCAGCCGCACGTCCGACTTGTCGATACCCATGCCGAAAGCGTTGGTGGCGGTGATGACCCGCAGGGCGCCTCCGATAAAGCTTTGCTGGACATTTTTTTTGGTTTCCGGCGGCACCCCTGCATGGAAGAAGTCCGCTTCCACGCCCTTTATCTTCAAGAATTCCGTCAGTTCTTCGGTCTGTCGCCGCGTGGCGCAATAGACGATGGCGCCTCCCGGCTGATCGGTTGGCAGATCGGCCATCAGGATCTGGTAAACATGGGCGTGTTTTTCCGCGTTACTGGTTTTGACGACGACAAATTCCAGGTTGGTGCGCTGGGCGCCGCCGTCGAAGATCTTCAACTCGATGCCAAGCTCTTTCTGAAAGTACTCGACGATACCGTCCTTTACATCTGGCTTGGCGGTCGCGGTCAGACACAATACCGGCGGAATAGGTTCTTCCCCCGCGCGTTCACGGATGAAGCGTCCCACGTAACGGTAATCGGGCCGGAAGTCGTGCCCCCACTCCGAAAGACAGTGGGCCTCGTCCATTACCCAGGTTCCGATCTCCCGCTGATCCAGGACGCGGCGCAAGGAGACGCTGCGCAGCTGCTCCGGCGAGATCAGGAGGATGCCAGCATCCCCCAGCCGTACCCGGTCCAGCGCATTCGCGCGTTCGGGCATCGATAGAAGCCCGTTGACGGTGACACAACAGTCGATGCCTTGCCTCTCCAGCCCCGCCACCTGGTCGGCCATAAGCGCGACCAAGGGCGATATCACCACCGTCAGCGCGCCTGTCTTGTCGTAGCGTGACAGGGCCGGGATCTGATAGCAAAGGGATTTGCCCGCGCCCGTGGGCAGGATCGCTAGCAGATTCTCGCCCGCCATCGCCGTTTCGATGACGGACTCCTGCAAAGGCCGACCGGCATCGTCGGCCGGCTCCGGTCGGAAGTCGGGAAAACCAAACCAGCGCGTAAGCTCTTTGCGGGCGTCGTGCCTCTCCCGGCACCATTCGCAGGTGGGCTCGGCACAAGCGGTGTCGCGCAGCCGTCGCACCAACCTCCCCGCCTCGGGAAACTGGTGTCGCACCCAAGGGGGCATGACTGAGTTGCCCCCGGACACAGACAACCACGCCAGGGCATAAGCCAGTGCCCAGCCGTGCCCAACGGCTTCTGTCATGACATCACGCGCGTGTATTTGGCAGGCGAGTCCAGCCAGCAACGAACGGATCACGACATCCGCTTCGGCGTTGGACGGGCGACGCGAGCCCCGCAGGGACGCAAACACTCGATCGAATCCTGCCCCGTCCTTAGCTGTGGTCAGCCAGTGCCAGGCTGTCAACAGATCCGGACTTGTGCCCTGCAAGGCTTGCTGCTGGTCGCGAAAGAGATCCAGAGTTAGGTCGCAGTCAAGTTTCGGGTCGTTGATTCGTCCCCGTTTCAGTTGTCCGTCCTGATAATGCTTGACCAGGTGGTGATAGGGGTTGCGGGGAAAGGCCAGAGGATTGAGCCTGAGTGTATCTACAGCGGGCAGCCGCAACAGCCGCAAACGGGGAGCCGCGGCTTGCAAATGGGGCAGATCGAAATCGATCAGATTGTGGCCCAACAGAAAGTCCGCGTTAGCGGCCAATTCATCCAGCTTGATCAATGCCGCGGCCAAGCCATCGCCCGCAGCGGGGAAGATCAGCGATTGACCGGTAGCCGGACGCACCGCAGCGAACTTGTGGATGCTACGGTCCTTGACCCCGACTTCAAGATCCAGCGAGATGCAATCGAATGAACGAAGGCTGTCTCCGTCAAGCGAACCCACGGCGTTTCTTCCCATTGGCCCGTAGGGCACTAAGGTTGCGCCGCGGGGGACGACGGCTTCCGTCTATGTTCTCCTTACATCATTAGTTGCTCAACCCCGCCAAACCTCCGCCGCGGCCTCCACCTGCGCCGCATCCCAACCGCCGTTCGCGATCACCAGGCGGTACCGCTGCGTAATCGTCGCCCCGGCCTCGAACTCGTACACCTCGTCGAACATGAAGGCGAAGCTGGCGCAGGCGTAGGGCGTCTGGCGGATGAACCATTTGTTGGGATAGCGCAGGTTGGCGGGATGGTCGAGGAAGGCGAGCGTTGAGGCGTTGCCACTGCCGTCGTGGCGGCCAGTGTAGGCCAGCCAGGGCGCAGCCTGGCCCATGGCATCGGCGCCTTCGTGCCCGGCCGCGGTGATGACCTCGCCGTTGTCGAAGGAGCGCGGCCCGCGCCAGAACAGCCCGCCGTAACCGGCCAGCGGACGGCCCGCGGTCGTAGGCGAGCCGATGTGCAGCGACTTGCCCCTCACATTGCGCAGGCTGGTCGTGAAGTCGAGCGCCCAGTAGCCGGCGTCCGGGTCAATGGTCTCCACGGCGATGTTCCGCGTCTCGTCGATCCAGTGCTTGCCGGACTGCGTGATCCAGGAGAGTTTCTCGGTCGCGGCGAAGCGGTTGTCATCCACCTCGATCGAATCCCAGCCGTCATGGCGCTGGCTGCCGTTGTTGGGCAGGTCGACATAGCCTTCGCCGTGGCGGTAGCTGCCCCCGCCCCAGAAGTTCTGGCCGTCCAGGTGGGCGATCGTCATCTGGATGCCCTTATGCCAGACGTGGTCATGCGGGCGGTAGTTGGTGATCAGGTCGCCGGCGAGGGTGTTGACAGGGTGGAAGAAGGGCTTGGGCGATTCGGACTGGGGCATGTCCGGATCGTAGATGTAGCGGAAGAGCGTCACAGCCTCCCACTTCAGCTCCAGCGAGGCGAAGCCGGGCGTGCGGTGACTGTGCGGAGCGGTCTTTTCGTTGCGGGTGTGGGTGAGAGAAAGTGTCATGGGCCCTCAGTGGTCAGTGGACGGTGGTCAGTGGACGGTGGTTAGTGGACGGCTATTGGTGGGGCATTATCAGGGCTCGTTGATAGATTTTTGAGCCCAGCCCAAGAGGCAACCACGAGGGTTGCCCCTACGAATTGTCGAGCATTTCCTGCAGGCGCTGGCGGGCTGCCTGCGGATCGGCCTTGCCCTTGGTGGCGCGCATCATCTGGCCCATGAAGAAGCCGAACAGCTTCTTCTCGCCGCCGCGGTAGCGGGCCAGTTCGTCCGGGTTGCTGTCGAAGGCTTCCTGCACGGCCGCGTCAATGACGTCCGTATTGCTGACCATCGCCAGCCCTTCGCGTTCGACCAAGATCTGGGGGTCGTCTCCGCTACTGTACATTTGCTCCAGAACCTTCTTGCCGGTATTGGCGTTGATTTCGCGGGCATCCACCATCTGCACCAGCGCGGCCAGCTGCTGTGGCTGCACGCGCGTGTCGGCGATCTGCCTCAAGTCCTGGCCTTCACCGTCGGCGTAGAGCAGGCGGAACAGCTCATCGGTGATCCAGTTGGCCATGCGCTGGGGTTTGCCGTCCTCCTGGCCGTAGGCGGCCACCGCGGCCTCGAAATAGTCGGCCACCGCCTTCTCGCCGGTGATGGCGCCGGCATCGGCCGGGCGCAAGGACCAATCCTGCCGGTAGCGCTGCTCCTTGGCGTCCGGCAGCTCGGGCAGCGTGCGCGCGGTCGCCTCCACCCACTGGCGGTCGACCACCAGCGGCGGCAGGTCCGGTTCGGGGAAGTAGCGGTAGTCCTCGCTGCTCTCCTTTGAGCGCTGCAGGACGGTGCGCTGGCGGTCTTCGTCCCAGCCCATGTTCACCTGCTCGATCACGCCGCCGCTGTTGAGCACACCGGCCTGACGCTCGGCCTCGTAGGCGATGGCGTTGCGCACCGCGCGCAGGCTGTTGAGGTTCTTGACCTCCACCTTGGTGCCGAGCTCATCGCGGGCGGCCTGCTCCGGCGTGCGCACGCTGATATTGGGCTCGCAGCGCAGCGCGCCCTCCTCCATGTTGCCGCTGTTGACCCCCAGGTAGCGCAGGATTGAACGCAGCTTTGTCAGGAAAGCGTAGGCCTCGTCCGCGCTGGCAATGTCGGCTTCTGTGACGATCTCCATCAGCGGCATCCCGGCCCGGTTCAGGTCGACCAGCGTATGCAGCCCCGCGTGCGTGTTTTTGCCGGTGTCCTCTTCCAAGTGAGCGCGGTGGATGCGGATGCGCTTGACGCCGCCGTCGGGCAGCTCGATCTCTATCCAGCCGTTGCGGCACAGGGGCAGCTCGTACTGGGAGATCTGATAGCCCTTGGGCAGGTCCGGGTAGTGGTAGTTCTTGCGCGCGAAGACCGCGGTCTCCGCGATCTCGCAGTTGAGCGCCAGCCCCGTGCGGATGGTGGCTTCGACCGCAGCGCGGTTGCTGACCGGCAGCGCGCCGGGCAGGCCCAGGCAGACCGGGCAGGTGTGCGTATTGGGCGGCGCGCCCTGATAGTCGGCGCTGCAGCGGCAGAACATCTTCGTATTCGTCAGCAGCTGTGCGTGGACTTCCATGCCCACGACGACGTTGTATTCCTGTGTCAATTGCGGTGACCTTTCGGTGGAACTGTGTGCTTCACTTTTTTCATCAATATCTCTGCCGGGTTCCATTCGGCCTGCATGGTCTACAGGCGGAGATGGCCTTAGCGGCATCGACATTACAGATCTTCAAGGGAGGCAAGCAGTTCCAGGACCAGCACCGCCATGTCTCCCAGCAGCACCGGGTTGATGAACTCTATCGTATCACCTCGGGTGTTGATGCGAGACTTGTCGTTGCTGTAGAAACCAATAATCGGAATCTCGGTGTCGTACCTGAAAGAGAAATGATCGCTACCGCTGTAACCCTCGTTGATGTTTGTGTAGGACACTCCCTCTTTACTGGCGATTTCTTCTACAAGACTGGTCAACCTGCTGTCGCCCGGCCCCCGGAGAAATGTGCCGGATCCCACCGAATCGAAGTTGATCATGACCTTGATGGCGTCTAACTCTTCATCGGTCAATTGGCGCACGTAATGCCGACTGCCAATCATTCCGGTTTCCTCAGAGCCAAAAGCGATGAATCGCAGTGTGAACGGAAAGACCGATACCATCTGGCTGGACCAGGGCGGCTGCGCCAATCTCTCTGCCAGGGTCAGCAGCACGCTTACTCCGGAAGCGTTGTCGTTGGCGCCCACTGAGTTTCGTACTGTGTCGTAGTGTGCGCCCAGGATGACCACTTCTTCGCCCTGACCGGGGAGTTCAAGGATTATGTTGCTGGATTGCCTCCTGAGAGACCCTATCCGCACCTGGAAATCCTGGATCTCCGGGCTGTAGCCAAATTCGGTAAAGCGATCTATCAGGAGCTCTGCGGCCTTCGATTCCTCCTTCGTGGCGCTCTGCCGCCACCCCACTTCTCTCGTCAACTCGCAAAGGTGGCCGAAAGCGGTGATGGCAAGCGCCTTACGATCGGCGGCGCTGAATCTTGCGGTAGCGGGCGGCGGACGGACAGTGGCCAGTGTCTCCTGCGCACCCTCTTCGAGTTCGGTGCAGGACGGGCCCGTTGCGACGTACGGTCTTACACTTGTCGGGCCGTGGGCAAGATAGTAAGCAATTTGGTCATCGATGGGCCTGCAGGCTACCAGCAGAATCGCTGCGAGAAGGGAAAGCCCTGCCAGTGAAAATCTCTTGAACGTCCGCCCAGTCATCGAGTCCTGCCTTATGGGAGTTTTTCAGCGCTGGAGAGAGATACCGTAGTCCTCTTTATATGCGAGATAACCCGAATTCCGCATGAACGAACATTGTATCCATCTGGTAGAATTGGGTCTCTTACCAGGAAACCGGCAAAGACTGGTGCTCGGCGGCGCGTGCATTTGGGGCGAGCACAGAGTTCATTCCAGGTGGCCGATTCTCTTTTGCACGAAATCATAGCATAGGCCCAATACCGGAACAAAAGATATACGATAGACCAGCCTGTTCCCACTGGCTGACAACAGCGACTTTCGGTCTTTTATTGACACGGTCCACACCCCCCTGATACCATTATTGAATGCCTATCGGTCCTATTGACGTAAGCGTGCAAGCAAACACAGAATGCCTCACGCGGACTGATCATTCCCTGCGATGATCTTCCGCCGGCCCCCTCATCGCGTCGCATCCTCCTCTCGAACAGGGGCGCATTTCACAGCAATTATGGCAAGCGCTGCATTACGAAAGTTACAGTTGAGACTTACGCTCTCTCTTTCGACTCTGGCTCTGCTCGTCCTGCTGTTCGGCGGCTGCGGGAACCGAAGCGCGGCCGCCACGGCCACGCCCATCGTCATCGCCACTGATTCCTCCATCGGCGCCCCGACTGACACCAGCCCGCCCTCGTCCGTCGCGGCGACCGCTCCCGCCGCGGCCGCCCCGACCCCTGTCCCGCGGCAGTTGGCAGCGGCTCGGACGGGCAGTGCCGTGCCCCGTCGGCGG
>VXRG01000103.1 GCA_009838625.1 Caldilineaceae bacterium SB0664_bin_27 | reverse complement strand
GCTGGCATGAAATCCCCATCTGACCCTCTTCGCCCCTAATCTGGACTGCACCCGGATAGTGGATAGTGGATAGCGGCGGAGAGGTGGGTGTGGCCGGCGCGAAAGTGATTTTCTGACCAGCCATCAACTGTTTGCCGGCAATCCTGCGATTCGCCAAAATTCAGTAAATCCTGATTCAGACGACATCCAGCCGGCAAATTGTGACGGTTGACAGAGGCCCGTGACCTGTGCAAAATTGACTCTGCATTCCGGTATACGAGATTTCCTGCACGGACCCAGGCTACTGGAGACCTGAGGCGACGACACACCTGTCTGCCGCCCACACTGAAGCGCGCGATCTGCGCGCCGCGAAAGAACCCCACACCATGGCAGCAACCAACCTCAGAGAGAGGCGATGGGCCAGGTTCCTGAACAGGTACGGCTTCATTCTCGCCGTCCTCGTCCCCGTCCTGCTCTGGTTCAGCATCTTCTCCTTCGGCCCCATCCTCTACGCACTCTACGCCAGCCTGACCAACACACACAGTCTTGACCCCAGCAGGGCCAGGTTCGTCGGCCTCGATAACTACATCTCCCTCTTGGATGACAGGCGTTTCCTGGCGGCGATGCGCAATGTCGTGCAGTTCGTCCTCACCAAGGGGGTCCTGAACATCGTACTCTCGCTCGGGCTGGCGCTCCTGCTGGAGCGGCTGCGCCGCGGGCGCAATCTCTATCTCTTCTTTATCTTCATGCCCGTCGTCATCTCCCAGGTGGCCGTCGCCATGCTCTTCCTGTGGCTCTACGACCCCCGTCTCGGTCTGATCAATTACCTGCTCAGCCTGGTCGAGATCCCGCCCCAGAGCTTCATTCGCAGCACCGCCCAGGCCATCTACAGCGTCGCCGTCGCCGACGTGTGGAAGACCTACGGCTACGCCGCGGTGATCTTCCTGGCCGGGCTGCTCGACATTCCCCAGGACTACTACGAAGCGGCCAAAGTGGACGGCGCCACGCGCCTGCAGACACTGTGGCGCGTCACCCTCCCCCTGCTGAAGAATCCACTCGTACTGGTCCTGGTCCTGATCGTTATCGACGGTGTCCAGCACTTCACCATGGTGCAGGTGATGACCGGCGGCGGGCCGGCCGACAGCACGCTAATGCCCAGCATTCTCGTCTACAACTACGGACTGGGCGCCAACAACTACCGCATGGGCTATGCCTGTGCCATATCCTTCCTGATGTTCGCCGTGATTCTCGTCGTTACCGTACTGCAGCTGCGCCTGTTCCGTTCTCTCTACGACTGAGCGGGCAGACCCACATGAAGCGAGGAGAACGTTGACAGTTCGAGCGGAGAGGCGATTGCCATGACCGAGGTCAGCCTCGATCGAGCAGCGGGGGCCGATGCCCGTATACGCCTGCGCGAGCAGATGGTTTCCCTTATCACCCACCTGGTCCTCGTGATCTTCGCGTTCATTGCCTTCGGCGCCATGATGTGGATGGTCCTCGCCTCCTTCAAATCGGCGTCGGAGATCATCGCCAAGCCGCCCACCTTCCTGCCCGAGGCCCCCACTCTCGGCAGCTATGCCCTCATCCTGCGCGAACAGGCATTCGGCAGGTTCTTCTTCAACAGCATCGTCGTCGCCCTGCCGTCCGTGTTGCTCATCCTTTTCAGCAGCTCGATCGCCGGCTTCGTCTTCGCCAAGTTCGACTTTCCCGCGAAAGAGGTCATCTTCACCATCATCCTGAGCACGCTGATGGTGCCGCCCGCGGTGACCCTGCTGCCGCTCTTCCGGCTGGTCAGCAGACTGGGCTGGGCCGACACCTATCAGGCCCTCATCATCCCCGTCTGCGTCAGCGCCTTCGGCATCTTCCTGCTGCGGCAGTTCATGGAGGGCCTACCCTCGGAGCTCCTCGACGCCGGGCGCATCGACGGCGCATCCAACTGGTGGATCTACCGCCACATCGTCCTGCCGCTCTCGGTCTCCGCCCTCAGCGCGCTCGCCATCTTCAGCTTTCTGGCCAACTGGGACTCCTACCTCTGGCCCCTGGTGATCATCTATGAGGAGAAGATGAGAACGCTGCCCCTCGGCCTCGCCTATCTGTTGGGATGGTCCAGCCGGCCGCGCTACGATCTCTTCCTCACCGGCGCGGTCATCACCGTCGTACCGGTGGTTGTCTTCTATTCATTCTTCCAGGCCCGCTTCGTGCGCGGGGTCACGCTTACAGGGTTGAAATACTGACGGGCAGGGAGCCGGCTCTCCGGTTCTCTGCACTGCGCCCATTATCGGACAGTACGTGAAGTTACCTGTATTGGAAACGGTCTTTTCAACACATCAGTAGCAGAGGAGAAAACGATGAACCAGAACCAAATGACGCGCCGCCAAATGCTCCAACTGTCCGCCGGCGTCGGAACCGCCTCGCTCCTAGCCGCCTGCGTGGCCGCGCCGGCCGCGCCTGCAGCCGACGGCGGCGGAGAGGCCGCCCCGGACATGGCCATGACCGAACTGAGCCTATGGTCGATGAGCTACCCGCCGCACGACAATGCCTGGAATATGCTGGCCGACCAGTACAACGAGGCCAACGACGAGCGCAACGTCACCGTCGAGCCCAAGACCGACCCGTGGACCACCTACGCCTCCGGCCTCAGCGCTGGCACGGCCGGCGACCTCCTCTCCATCCACGGCGCCGCAGCCGCCTCCTTCATGGCGACCAACACCCTGCTGCCCCTCACCGAGACGCTCGGCGGCATGGGCACTATCAAGGACCGCTTCTTCTCGGCCGTGATGGACTACTACACCTACCAGGGCGACGTCTACGGCATCCCGCTCCACAATAACACGCCGGGCATCGGCTTCATCACCAACCTCGACCTGTGGCAGGAGGCCGGCATGGAGCCGCCCCCGACCTACACCCACTGGAATGACGTCTGGCAGGACGCCAAGTCGCTGACGCAAGCCGACGATGACGGCATCATCAACGTCGCCGGCCTTTCCATGCGCAACTATCACAACATCCAGTATCTGTGCGGCGCCATCTACGAGCAGGGCGGCACCTACCTGGATGAAGAGACCGGCGAGTGGAGCGTCAATACGCCCGAAGGCATCCGCGCCCTCACCGAACTGTTCCACGACCCGATCTTCACCCACGAGGTCGATTCGCCCGATCTGCCCGCCGTCTTCAACGGGCTGGCAGAAGGGCGTATGGCCATGGGCGGCATCTGGATCGATTACATCCCCTTCGCCGCCACTGCCTTCCCAGAAGGCAACTTCGGCTTTACCATGCGGCCCGGCATCGACGGCGCCGACCCCGTCGTCGTCGGCGAAGGCGGCTGGGGCCTCAACGTGAACGCCGCCAGCGAAAATCCGGAGGACGCGCTCGACTTCATCGACTACCTCAACGACGATGGCGTCATGATCCAGTGGCTGCAATCGCAGCACTCGCTGCCCTGCGTCTTCTCGCTGCTCGACCATGAGTGGTACTCCAGCGACGAGGCCAAGTTCCTGCAGCCGGCCCTGGCGACCGTGCAGGACTGGGTCTGGATCGGGCCGGTGGGCACCAAGTACGCGATGGACGACGTCTTCTGGCCCGGGCTGGAGGAGCTCTCCCTCGGTGCTATCAGCGTTGAAGATCTGGCCGCCCGCCTCGACGAAGACCTGACCCAGAGGGTGCAGAGCTTCCGCGAAGACACAGGTTACGAGTGGTAATCCACATACGGGGAGGGGTGGGTAGAGGCTTCTTACCCCTCCCTCCTCTTCACCTTCTCCCCGGTCCAGCCCCAAGAAGGAGTTGAACATGAGCAACTGGTTTCAGATCCTGCGCGAGCAGCTGCAACTCCATAATATCGGCGCAGACGGGACGGCCGTCCCCTTTGGCATCAGTGGGATTGCGTCCGAGGCCTGGCATGTGGCCGGGATAGAGAGCGCCGGCAATTCGGAGCACGTTCTGACAGCCCGCACCGGCGACGGCGCTGAAGTCCAGTGGCACATGCGCTTTTTTGCCGACACGCGCGCGGTCGAATGCTGGGGCACGCTCACCAACCGGGGCAGCCGGCCGCTGCAAAACCTGAGCGAGTGCCTGACCTGGGACCTGGATCTTCTGCTGCAGCCGGCCTTCGGCGAACCATGGGTCCGCCAGGTGAACGGCGTGCAGTTTCTGGCCAACTTTTTTCCGCCCCACGACTTTGCGATCGTCGACCGCCAGCTGCTGAAGACGCCGCAGGTCTATGCCCCCCTGGCCATCATGGCGGGCGAAGGCGGCCGTCCTTCCGACGGTCATCTGCCCTGCGCCATCATCTGTGAAGAATCCCTCGGCCAGGGCATTGCGCTCTTTCTCGAGTGGTCCGGGCTCTGGCGCATGAGCCTGGCGCAGGAGACGCGCGAGGTCAACGACCCCGATACAGCGTGGCCGGTGCGCCTGCAGGCCGGTCTCTGGGGCCTGGCGCTGCATCTGCAGCCGGGGCAGTCTCTGCCGCTGCCGCGCGTCCTCCTGACGGCTTTCGACGGCGACCTCGATGACGGCGGCAACGCCCTGCGGCGTCACATCCGCCGCCATGTTATGCCTCCCCTGGGGGGCGAAGAGGTCCTGCCCCCGGCCACCTTCAATCACTGGTTCGCCTTTTCCAATGACTACTCCGATCAGAGTCTCAGGCCAGCCGTTGACGCCTCCGCCGCGGCCGGCCTGGAGTATTTCTGCGTGGACGGCGGTTGGTTCGCCGGCGACTTCCGCGACGGCATCGGCAATTGGAGCGAAGGCGATCCCAAGAAATTTCCCAACGGCATCGCGCCATTCGCCGACTACGTGCGCTCCAAGGGGTTGAAATACGGCACCTGGTTCGAGCCGGAGTGGGCCAACAAGGACAGCGAAATCTACCGCGACCATCCGGACTGGTTCTGGGAGACGCCCGAACGGCCGCCGGTCATGCTGCCCGCCTTCCCCTTTCAGCACCCCGAATTCGCCCTCATCAACCTGGGTCTGCCCGAGGTGCGCCAGTGGTGGCTGGACCGGATCGTGCGCGCCTACGAGGAGTGGGGCGTGCGCTGGATTCGCTGGGACTATAACCAGGACCCGCGCTCGAACTGGGAGGAGGGCGTGCCGGCCGGCGAGATCGGCTGGCGCCAGATCCAGCACGTGCAGGGCCTCTACCAGGTGCTGGACGACATTCTGGAGGCGTGCCCGGAGCTCTTCATTGAACAGTGCGCCAGCGGCGGCCATCGGATCGAATTGGGCACAGTGCGCCGCGGCCACAGCTTCTGGATGAACGATCACACCACCCACTCGGCGATTATCCGCGCCCTGCAGCACGGCCTGAACACAGTCCTGCCCGGCAACTACGCCAACACCAACATCTGCCAGCAGCGCCATGACTTCACCACCTACGACTACCTCTCCCACGCCGCCGGCGGCTTCGGCTACAGCGGGAGACTGTGGGAGGCGCCCGCCGCGGATTTCGAGCGCTATCGCGCCGCGGTCGCGGATTACAAAGCCTACCGGGAGCTCCTGCTGGGCGACTACCGGCGCCCCACCGGCCAGCCGGCCAGCGCCGACGAATACGCCCAAGTGATCTTCAGCGACGGCGGCCGCTCTGTTACAATGGAGTTCAACGCCGATTCTCCCGGCAGCGCCAGCCTCAGCATGGACTGAACGAGAACTGAACACAATGGGAGGAGAAATCAGTTCCCGGTTTCTCCTCACGTTTCCTCTACAGACATACCACCATCCATTCACAACTTGTACAGGCAACCGACTATGACATCGACCGCGGCAAACGTTGAAAACAAGGTCATCCTCATCACCGGCGGCGCGCAGGGCATCGGCGGCGCGGCCGCGCAGCTGTGCGCGCAACGCGGGGCCGAGGTGATCATTACCGACATCAAGGACGAGACCGGCGAGGCGCTGGCCGCGTCTCTGCAGGCTGAGGGCCACAAGGCCCGCTATGAAAGGCTCGACGTGCGCTGCCACGAGGACGCGCAGCGGGTCTTCGCCGACGTGAAGGAGCGCCACGGCCGCCTCGACGTCCTCATCTGCTCGGCCGGTGTCCTGCGGGGCCCCAATCTGATGCCCGACTCCTTCCCCGTCGACGTCTTTGACGACGTGATCGCGGTCAACGTGCGCGGTGTCTTCCTCTGCGTAAAGGAGGCCTACCCTCTGCTCAAGGCCAGCGAAAAAGGTGTGATCCTGCTGGTCGGCTCGGGGGCGGGCGTGACCGGCGGCAGCTCTTCGATCGCCTACGGCACCAGCAAGGGCGCGGTGAATGGGATGGGAATGACGCTGGAAAATCACTTGGCACCCAAGGGCATCCGCGTCAACGTCGTCTGTCCCGGCGGCATCGAGACCGAACTGAAACTGCGGCAGATGCGCGAGTCGGCAGAGGCCCAGGGCCAGGCGTTCGATCTTGAAGACGCCCGCTCCCGCCTGGGGGACCCCGAAGGCGTCGGCGAGGCCCTGGCCTTCCTCGCCTCCGACGACGGCCGCTACGTGCGGCGCAACCTCTTTACACGCTGACACTGCGCGCAGACGAGGGGCAGGGAAGGCCGCTCCTCGTCGCTCTGCGCCCGTATCGCCAAGCCCCAGCGTATTGAACAGTACCTCCTCGCCAGGATGCCTTTCCTCTGTGGGAGTTCCCTTCAATTGTCGTATAATGGAATGCATTGACAACAGAGCGCACTGCAAGAAATCCGTACCCTTCAAGGCCTGCGCGCAACCCAGGCCGGGCGACAAGCACTTAGCAGCGTGCCAGGCCACAAGGAGAACCATTCCATGCCGATAAAAATCGCAATGATCGGGGCCGGTTCGATCGGCTTCACCCGAAAGCTGATGCACGACATTCTGGCCGTGCCCGAGCTGGCCGACACGCAGTTCGCCTTTATGGATATCAACGCCGGTAATCTGGAGATGGTGATGCAGCTGGCGCAGCGGGATATCGACGCCAACGAGCTGCCGGCCACGATCACGCCTACAACCGACCGCCGCGAGGCGATCACCGACGCCGACTATGTGATCTCGGTCGTGCGCCAAGGCGGGCTCGATGCCTTCCAGCTCGATATCGACATCCCCCTCAAGTACGGCATCGACCAGTGCGTCGGCGATACCATCTGCGCCGGGGGCATCATGTACGGCCAGCGCACAATCCCGGCCCTGCTCGACGTCTGCGCCGACATCCGTGCGGTGGCCAAGCCGGACGCTCTCTTCCTCAACTATTCAAATCCAATGGCGATGAACGTCTGGGCCTGCAACCAGTATGGCGGCGTGCGCACGGTCGGCCTCTGCCACGGCGTGCAGGGCGGCCACTGGCAGATCACCCGCTGCATCGAGGAGTGGGCCAAGCGGGAGGGGCTGATCGCGGCCGATGAATCGGTGCACCGCGATGAGGTCGATATTATATGCGCCGGCATCAACCACCAGACCTGGTATACCCAGGTACAGTGGCGGGAGATGGATATGGTGCCGCGCATGCTGGAGCTGTTCGAGGGCCACCCGGAATATCCCACCACCGAAAAGCTGCGCATCGACATGATCCGCCGCTTCGGCTACTACACCACCGAATCCAACGGCCACGTGAGCGAATACGTGCCCTGGTACCGCAAGCGCCCCGATGAGATCAACGACTGGATCGACCTCTCCCGCTGGATTAACGGCGAGACCGGCGGCTACCTGCGCGTCTGCACCGAAGGCCGCAACTGGTTCGAGACCGACTTCCCCAACTGGATGAAGCAGGAGCCGCCCACCATCGCGCCCGACCGGCGCAGCGAGGAACACGGCTCCTATATCATCGAAGGGTTGGAGACGGGGCGTCCTTACCGCGGCCACTTCAATGTCATCAACCAGGGCCACATCACCAACCTGCCCGACGGTTGCTGCATCGAGGTCCCCGGGTACGTGGACAAAAACGGAATGAACATGCCCGTCGTCGGCGACCTGCCCCTGGCCTGCGCCGCGACGTGTGCCGCCAGCGTCCAGGTCCAGCGCATGGCGGTCGAGGCGGCCGTCCACGGCGATGTCATGCTGCTCAAGCAGGCCATGCTGCACGATCCCCTCACCGCGGCCGTCTGCAACCCCGAAGAGATCTGGCAGATGACCGATGAGATGCTGGTGGCGCAGGCGCGCTGGCTGCCCCAGTACCAGGAGCATGTTCCCGCGGCGCAGGCCCGGCTGGATGAGGCTGAGCGCAACAATACCCGTGCCCAGCTGCGGGATGGTTGGACGGGAGCGGCGCGCCTGCACACCAAGAGCGTAGCCGAGATGGCGCAGGACAAGGCCGCGGCCACAATGAACGCCGCGGCCGCCGATAAAGGCGAGATGACCAAAGAACCGGCCTGATTCAGAACCAAGGAGTCAACATGTCAATCAAACTGACGCAGGAGCAACTCGACAGCTACCGGCAGAACGGCTATCTGGTCGTCGAAGGACTGCTGGACGCCGATGAAGTGGAGGGGCTGCGCACCCGTATGCGCGAATATACCCACGGCGGCCGCTCGCAGGAACGGATTAGCGTACAGATCGAACCGCGCGTCCAGCGCGGCGAACTGCAGGTCGATGAGCCGGGCGACGGTATCCGCAAAATCGACGGCCTGGTCGAGTCCGACGATCGCTTCAACGCGCTGGGAAGCAACCGCAACATCATCAGCGTTCTGGAACAGATTATCGGACCGGACATCAAGATGTTCCGCAACGCGGTCCTCTTGAAACCGCCCGAAGTCGGTTCGGCCAAGGGCATGCACCAGGACTCACCCTACTGGCCGATCGAACCGATGGATCTCTGCTCCTGCTGGTTCGCGTTTGACGACGCCACCGCTGAAAACGGCTGCATGGCCGCCATTCCCGGCAGCCACAAGTGGGGGCCGCAACCCCACATCAACGTGACCGACGACTACGTCGTTGACCCGGAATACTATGATCAAGCCGACATGCGGTTGGCCCCGGTGAAGGCCGGCGGCGGTCTTTTCTTCCACTCGCTTCTACTCCACTACACCGCGCCCAACCGCTCGGACCGGTGGCGCCGCGCGATCGCGCTCTCCTACATGTCGGCGCGTTCCAAGTACACCAAGGACGGCGAGGGGCCGGTCTATCACCATATCCAGGGCCGGACATTCGACGGCTGCGTCCGCTAGAAACGGCAGTGGCCACCGATTGGTCACAGCGCAGGCCCTAGATTATCGCACGAAGGAGTGAAGTCAATGCAGTATCGTATCGAAGGCACAACCCTGCCGGTTGTCACCGTTACGCTGACCCCCGGCCAGCGCATCTACTCATCCTCCGGTGGCATGAGCTGGATGACGCAGGACGTGGAGATGGACACCAATACCGGCGGTGGTCTGGGGAAGATGTTCAAACGCGCCATCTCCGGCGAATCCCTCTTTGTGGTCGACTACTATGTTGAGCGGGGCGAGGGCGAGGTCGCGTTTTCGGCGGAGTTCCCCGGCAAGATCCTCAATCTTGATCTGGCCGACGGTCAGTCGTACATTGTGCAGAAGGACGCCTTCATGTGCGCCGACAAGAGCGTCGATCTGGACATGCACTTTCGCAAGCGGCTCGGCGCCGGCCTCTTCGGCGGCGAGGGCTTCATACTGCAGCGGCTGACCGGCCCCGGCCGCGCCTTCGTCAACTTCGACGGCGAGATCCTCGTCAAGGAGCTGCAGGCGGGCGAGTTGCTGCGCGTCGACACCGGCCACGTGGCCATGTTCGAGCCGACCGTCGACTTCGACGTCGAGATCGTACGCGGCTTCAAAAACATCCTGCTCGGCGGCGAAGGCCTCTTCCTCGCGACCCTGCGCGGGCCGGGCAAGGCCTACCTGCAGACCATGCCCATGGATAAACTGGCACAGAAGATCGCCCAGTACATGCCCCAGGTCGGTGGCAAGGGCGCCAGCGGCGGCACCAACGTCGATTTTGGTCAGTTGTTCGGAGGGCGCTAGCCGGTTCTTGGCGGCTTGCAACGTAGTGAGTAGGGAGAGCAGGAGACACTACGGAGACGTCAGAGAGCAGAGGTAACTGTGTTCACTTGCGCGGTCTGTCATGCTAAAGAGTGCCGGGACGAACTGGTGACCGAACTCTTTCAGATCGATGGGCAGTATGTGCTCGTGGAGAGGATTCCAGCCGTAGTTTGTGTTCGTTGCGGGGAAGAATCTTTCAGCAGCGGCACTACGGAAAAGATACGTCTTCTGGTTCATAGCCGGGCAGGACCCACGAACTCCATTGATATGCCGCTATTTGAGTTTTCTTAGTATAGCGACTGCAGGGTCCGTGGAGCTTGGCTGTCGGGTGAAAATTTCTCTAAAGAGAAACTTCAACAAGCGGTTCGATGGCACTGGTGTCAGTCTTGGCCCGGGCGACGTCCAGGTCGTACTTGTGTTGCAGGTTTAGCCAGTAGTCGGCCGTCATCCCCAGGGCCTTTCCGATGCGCAGCGCCGTATCCGCGGTAATCGACCGGCGGCCGTGAACAATTTCATGGATACGAATCGCTGGAACGTCTATCGTCTTGGCCAGGCGGTACTGCGTGATGCCCAACTCCTGCAATATCTCCGTTAAATGCTCCCCTGGGTGAATCAGTTCGGCAGGGCCCGGAGCGTTCCCCGCGACATCGTCCGATTTGATGGGCATGTGGTCTTCTCCCCAATGATAGATGACGATTTCGATTTATCGATCCGGGACGGATGACGGACGTTACCTCTCTCCCAAATAACGCTCCAGATCAGAAAACTCTAACAGCCCCTCCAACCTCTCCTCCGTGAAGACCCGCTGCACGTGCTGTGCCGGGTTCTCTCTTCGTTTCAGTCGCCGCCATAAAGGAGCGAGCATGCTCTCCTCGCCGTAGCCCCGGTGGGCAAGAGCGGCCGCGACCAGCTCGAGAATATCGGCCAGAAAGCCGGGCACCGGCTCGGGCGCGGCCAGGCCGGCGCGGACTACCTGCTCGTGGTACTGTTGCATGCACGGCCAGCATCCAGCGAGAGGATCGGGATTCCCGCTCTCCTCACCAACCGGCGCGAGCGCGGTCTGCATGTAATCGGTGATCTGCTCGCGCCCCTCCACCAACCCCAGATAGAGTGCGGTCGCGGCCATCAGTTCGTGCGGCGGCTGCTGGCAGGCCGGGCGCAACTCGACCGTGCCGTAGGCGGTGCGCAGGCGGGCACTGTGCCAGATATAGTGATCGTGCAGCAGGAAGGCGTCAAATGCGTCAGGAGATAGCGAAGAGGAGAGAGGAGCGAGAGTCCACTCTTCACTCGTCGCCCTATAGTCGGTTCGCAGCACTTCGCTAAAGGGACGTCCGTCGGGCAGCAGGCGCTCTCCTTCGCGGCGGAGGAGCGAGGTCATCCGGCTGAGGCGCGTGACAAAGTCGGTCAGGTCGGCGTAGGGGCGGGCGATGATGCCGTGGCGTTCACCGTAAAGGGCATTGATCATGCGCCCTTCGCGGCCGGAGCAGTCGCCGGTCAGCGCGCCGGCCACGACCGGCGAATTGGCGCAGAGGGCGACTACCACCGGCGCCATCAAGATGGCGAAATTGAGAACGCTGACCGCCTCATCGCGGCTGACATCGACGTGGGTCTGGTCGCTGGCGGTCACGGTGTACCAGATCCAGTCGGCGCCCATGATGTCGGCGAGCGCGTGATAGCGCTGTTTTGGCGACAGCAGGGCGCGCGCAGGCGGGCTCAGCGGCTGCGCACCATACCCCAGCACGCGCCAACCCAACTGCGCCGCGGCCCGCACCAGCCGCTCCACCGCGCTGCGGAAGGCGCTTTCCAGTTCAAAGAGGGTGGTGTAAGGACCAACGTTGAGCTCGATCGTACCCTTGCCCACTTCGAGCGCATAGCTGTAGGCGGCGCCGTCGAGGCCGACGATCAGGTCGGGGTTGACGGCATCACGCTTGACCTTGAAAGGAGAGAGGGAAGAATCTTCGCCCGTCTCCTCCGCCAGAAGGAGGGGCCACAGCCGGTCAATATCGGCGGCGTGTCCGCTTTGATCGACGACGGGGAATTCGGCCTCGCGGCCGACGGTGCGGGGGCCATCCAATTGCGTGGGAAAGTGCGCGGCGAAACGGCCGGCCAGGGCTTCGTATGCCTGGTGCAGTGAAGGCTCCACTACACCAAACCGGGTTGGAAGGGCCTGATCGTGGCTGAGAGGCGCCGGACGATGGTGGGCAGCGCGGCGTATGTGCGGCAGACGGCACTGGCCTGCGTCTCGTCGCTGCCGCGGTCTTTGACGCCGGTGAAGAGAATGGCGTTCATACCGATCGAGAGGGGACCGATGATGTCGTTGCTCTCGCGGTCGCCGACATGGACAATCTGGTAGGGCGCCGCGCCCAGACCGAGGGCGGCCTGCCGGAAGACGTCGGGCTCCGGTTTGGATGCGCCGATTTCGTCCGAAAAGAGCATGTAGTTGAAGTAACGCAGCAGGCCCTGGCGTTGCAGAAGATAGCGCAGCCCGCGGCCGGTTGTGTGGATGGTGTCGGAGATTATGCCCAACTTGTAGTGCAGGGAAAGCTCGTCAAGGGCGGCATGCACGCCGGGCGTGAAGTCCGGTTGGATGCGCACCTCCATCGTTTCGATCTCACGGACCAGCTCATCCACCTCGCGCATGAGGCGGGAGAACCGCCCCGGCCCCGGCCGCAAACCGAGAAATTCGTAAGCGTCGTACATGCGGGCGGCGATGCCCGGTGTATGCAGTTCCTCGTGCCAGGCGTGCTGGAAACTCTCGTTGGCGTGCTGATAGGCCTGCACCGCCTGCTCATGTGCGATTTCCGGATGTTTCCGGGTCACGTGGCTGGCGAACAGTTCGACGCGGGCATTGGCCTTGCTCGGCAGGCCCAGGGCCTGCCGCTTCGGCTCGTCCGAATCGTCGATGGCGATTGTGTCCCAGAAGTCGAAAGTGATGGCTTCAATCATGACTGCAGGGCTGGCGGCCCATGATCAGTGGTTATTGTTCACGCGTGAATCCGGCTGTCGGGTAGGCAGATGATCGATCTGGGCCATGGCTTCGAGAAGGCGGGCGTTTTCATCCGGCGGCCTGACGGCGATGCGAATATGCTCGGGCAGACCGAACGAGGTGCAGTCGCGCACAAACAACCGCTCAACGACCAGCCGGTCGCGTATCGACTTGGCATCCCCAACAGGCAGCAGGAAGTAGCTGACGGTTGTCGGCAGCGGCGCGTAGCCGCAAGCGCGCAGACCATCCTGCAGGTCCCGGAGATCCCTGCGCAGACGCGTGGTCGTCTCTTCACGCCAGTCCATCTCGTCCAGCGCCACCAGTCCTGCCAACTGGGC
Organism: Caldilineaceae bacterium SB0664_bin_27; assembly: GCA_009838625.1. Classification (GTDB taxonomy): domain Bacteria; phylum Chloroflexota; class Anaerolineae; order Caldilineales; family Caldilineaceae; genus Bin5. The sequence continues at coordinate 52,629 of VXRG01000103.1, read as the reverse complement.
AACGCCGTTGACGCTCCACGGCGGCTGCATCTGCTGCAAGCGTTCAACGATCGACGGGGCCGCCAGCAGGTAACCGAGGCGCAGCCCGCCCAGCGCGAAGTCCTTCGTCATTGAGCGCAGGACAACGCAGCCCGGCCCGCGCGCGCGATCCAAGTTGCCATTTCTTCCCCCCATGACCCACTGCGCCGCGCTCCAGGGGTCTTCGGTAAACTCGGCATAGGCCTCATCGATCACCCAGAGGGCATTGGGCGCGCCTTCCCACAGGTAGCGCATCTCGCCCGGTGACAGGTACTCGCCAGAGGGGTTGTTCGGATTGCAGATGAAGACCAGCCAGGGCGAGGACGTCTCCAACGCCTGCCGCGTCTGCGCCAGCGTCGTGCCGCCCGGGGCGTAGCTGCGGCGTCTGATACGGTGCCAGCCGGGCAAGGGAAGACGGATGGGATGCCCACCCGCCATGATGACGCCGTCGGCGTATTCGCTGAAGGTGGGCGACAGAATGGCGGCATGGCGTTGGAATCCATAGGCGTGCGCCAGCAGCCAGATCAGGTCGGCGGTGCCGTTCCCCACCAGCACAGCGTCCGGCGGCAGGCCATGGTAGGCGCCGATTTTTTCGCGCAGGCGCTGGCTGCGGCTGTCCGGGTAGCGCGCCAGGAAGGAGCGGCTAATCTCATCCTGAACGGCTTCGACGACCGACGCCGGCGGGCCGTACGGGTTGATGTTCGACGAAAAGTAGATGACTTCGGAGGGGTCCAACCCCAGCGCATCCAGCTCGGCGTAGTCGGGTGTTCCGTGTATCGAGGTGGTTGGCATTTCCAAGTCCGGTTTGCGCACCGTAAAGGGGGCGCAACGCCCATCGAGACTGTCGCGGAGTATGCTATCACAACGGCAAGCTGCGCGCCACTTGCAGGGCGATTCAGCCATGATCCGTTTGCGAATCCCCTGGTGTACTGGTACATTTCAACCATCGAATCGCTGCACTGCAAAGATGACTGGAAACCCTATGCGCACACCGGACGACCTGCAACGTTTCATCGACGAGAACGGGATCGAAGCCCAGCTGCTGCGTGAAATCGGCGATACGCCCACAGTGCCGGCTGCCGCGGCAGCCCTCGGCGTGGAGCCGGACCGCATCCTCAAGACGCTGCTATTCCTGGCACAAAAACCGGGCGACCGGGAGGCGCCGCCAGCCCCGTTCGTTGTCATCAGCCACGGTGAACGCCGCGTGGAGAAACGCCCGCTGGCGGATCTGCACGGCGTGGGCATCAAACGCATCAAGCTGGCCTCGCCGGACGTCGTGCTGCAGATGCTAGGATATCCGGCCGGCGGCGTGCCCCCGTTCGGACATAGCACGGCTGTGCAGGCGCTGCTGGATAGTTCGATCGCGGACCTGGATCCCGGGTTCGTCTACGCCGGCGGCGGCGACGACAGAACGATGCTGCAGTTGACGGTTGAAGAGCTGACGCGGGTGGTCCAGCCGCAGCTCATCGCCATGAGCGTGTGAAACACACGAGAGTCCTCGATGACACGGACAGGACAGGCAGTTGTCACCGCAGGTAAAAAGTTCAGCATCGGCGAATACACAGTGCCGGACCCCGCGCCGGGCACGGTTCTGCTGCGGCAAGAACTGGGCGGCATCTGCGGCACCGACCTTCACAACTGGCAGAAGGGGATCAAGCGGACAACGATGCTGGGCCACGAAAACGTCGGCGTAATCGAAGCCCTGGGCAAAGGCGTGACCACCGACTATAACGGCGCCCCGATCAGAGAGGGAGACCGTGTTGTCTTCCATCCCCGCAACAGAGTCTTAGCTTCCGGGCACGGCAACGCGGGCGAGCCCTTCAGCGGCGGATTCGCCGACTACATCTACCTGTCCGACCCGGCGTCGTGCATCATCAAATCGGAGGCGCCGCCGCAGGTGGGCGTTCTGGCCGAACCGTTTACGATCGGCGTGCATGCCGCGCTGCGCGGCGGCGTCAAAATCGGTGACACGGTGATCGTGCAAGGCGCCGGCCCGATCGGCATGATGTGCCTGATCGCAGCCAGGATCAGCGGCGCGGGCCGTCTGATTGTCATTGGGGGTCCTGCCGGCCGCCTGGAGCTTGCCCGCAGGCTGGGCGCGCACGAGACAATCGACATCATGGCCGTGCCCGACGCGCAGGAACGCAAGGAGATGGCGTTGGGGATGACGCCGGGCCGGGCCGGCGCCGAGGTGGTGTTTGAGGCCGCCGGCTTTCTGCCAGCCTTCCCCGAAGGGCTGGAGCTGGTGAAGGAGGACGGCGTTTTTGTCGAGGTCGGCCACTACGTGGATGTTGGCACGATTGCGGTGAACCCGCACCGGCACTTTCTGCGCCCCAATCTGCGGCTGGAAGGCGTTCGCGGCAGCCAGTTCCATCACTTTGTGCGCGCAGTGGCGGTTATGGAGAGCGGCGGCATCGACTTCGCGGCCGTGATCAGCCACATCCTGCCCCTGGAGCGGGTGCAGGAAGGCTTTGACGCGCTCGACAGCGGCTATATGCTGGACGGAAAGACGGCATTCAAGATCGCGTTGCGGGGGGCGTTTGGAGCCTCCTGAGCGTCTTGTCACGCCAATCCGTCGAACACGCCCGCGTTGACGTGCTGCATCTGCTCGGTCCCACGACGGTGGTAGTGGAGTAGGTGCGGCTGGCCCGGTCGCGGGTCCTCGCGCTGAATACAGATTGAACTTTTTAAGGAGATAACGATGACACGGGTAGGACTGGCAGTTTCGACAGAAGGGCAACAGTTCAGCATGGGCGAATACACTGTGCCGGACCCCGCGCCGGGCACGGTTCTGCTGCGTCAGGAGCTATGCGGCATCTGCGGCACCGATATTCACAACTGGCAGAAGGGGATCGAGCCGGCAACGATGCTGGGGCACGAAAACGTCGGCATCATCGAAGCCCTGGGCAAGGGCCTGACCACCGACTTCAACGGTACACCGGTCAGAGAGGGGGACCGGGTCGTCTTTCATCCCCGCAACAGCGGCATGATCTACGGTTACCGCAGCGCGGACGAGCCTTTCAGCGGCGGCTTCGCCGACTACATCTACCTGTCCGACCCGGAGTCGTGCATGATCAAGTTCGAGGCGCCGCCGCAGGTGGGCGTCCTGGCCGAACCGTTCACGGTCGGCGTGCACTGCGCGCTGCGCGGCGATGTCAAGATCGGTGACACGGTGATCGTGCAGGGGGCCGGCCCTATCGGCATGATGTGTTTGATCGCGGCCAGGATCAGCGGCGCGGGCCGCCTGATCGTCATCGGCGGACCGGCTGGCCGCCTGGAACTCGCCCGCAATCTGGGCGCGCACGAGACGATCGACATCATGGCCGTGCCCGATGCCGATGAGCGCCGGGAGATGGCGCTGGGGATGACCCCAGGCCGGGCCGGCGCGGACGTGGTGATCGAGGCGGCGGGCTTTCTGCCCGCCTTCCCCGAAGGGCTGGAGCTGGTGAAAGAGGACGGCGTCTTCGTTGAGGTCGGCCATTTTGTCGACGTGGGCACGATCGAGGTAAACCCGCACCGGCACTTTCTGCGCCCCAATCTGCGGCTGGAAGGCGTATGGGGCAGCCGCTACCACCACTTCACACGCGCGGTGGCGGTGTTACAGAGCAGCGACGTCGACTTCAGCGCGGTGATCAGTCACGTCCTGCCCCTGGAGCGGGTGGCCGAGGGCTTCGACGCGCTCGACGGCGGCTATGAACTGGACGGGACGACGGCGTTCAAGATCGCGGTCAGGGGTTCGTTCGGGGTGGATGCGGGCTGAGGGGGATTCCGTTCACGACGTAGAGTTTTAGAGCCAACTATCCCGAGGCAGTTTCCGCAACTGCACTCATACCGCGAAATATTCGCCGATTGCAAAAAGATTGTACTCGACAGCGAAACGAGAGGGAAGACGCCTTCGAAACCAATTGATAACGGTATTGCGCCCCCGGGTCTGAGAGACCCGGGAGTTTCCTATTCTCCGTCCAATTTCCCGATTTTGTACAGGTTTTGTACAATTAACCTGGTTCCTCGCACCATTTCCTTCTGAGATTTCAGACATTTCGACTTGGTCCGTCCATTCAGCAAGCAGGAGGGATGTCATGAAGTCATTTTTCAGAGTCCTGATTGCCATCTTTGTTTTGTGTGCCTTGATCGCTGGGCTGAGTGGCCCTGAGGTCTATGCGTCGTCACCTTTCGCTACGGCCAAGAGTTCTGATAGGGACGCGTTAGTGGCGCTCTACCAGGATACCGACGGCGACAACTGGACGAACAACAGGAACTGGCTCTCCAATGCATCGCTCGATTCCTGGCACGGCGTCACAACGGATCGAAACGGCCGCGTCGTTGAACTGGATCTTTCGGAAAACGAGCTGAACGGCACGATTCCATCAGAGCTGGGCAACCTTACTTATTTGGAAGATTTGGACCTTTCACATAATCAGTTGAGCGGTCCGATTCCGTCAGAGTTGGGTAACCTCACCAACCTGGTAGCGCTATCCCTATACTCCAACCAGTTGAGTGGCGTTGTTCCACCAGAATTAGGTAACCTCACCAATCTGGAAGTGTTGGCCTTGATGAACAACAATCTGCGAGGGACGATTCCGACAGAATTGGCAGGACTCGACAACCTGGGATGGCTGGTACTCTTTGGCAATCAGTTTAGCGGTTCGATTCCATCAGAGTTCAGCAGACTCACCAACCTTGTATGGTTGTACCTCTCGGACAACCGACTCAACGGGACGATACCGTCAGAATTGGGCGATCTCTCTAATCTGGAAAGAGTGGTCCTTTGGGGCAACCAGTTGCATGGAAGGATCCCGCCAGAACTAGGAAATCTCACCAATTTGACACAGTTGCAACTGGGAGGAAATCAGCTGAGCGGTTCCATCCCGTCACAATTGGGCAACCTCACGAATCTGGAAAGCTTGGGCCTCTGGGGTAACGAGTTCAGCGGAACTGTTCCGCCAGAACTGGAGAACCTTTCTGGACTTGCAGAATTATACCTCGCAGGCAACCAATTGAGTGGATGTGTGCCCGAGATTTGGCGTGACATTGAGGACAGTGATCTGGACGATGTTGGTTTGCAGTTCTGTTCGGATAGAGACGTCTTGGTTACGCTTTACGAAGCCACGGACGGTGACAACTGGCTTGAAAACGACAACTGGCTGAGCAGAAGGCCAATTGGCGAGTGGTACGGGGTCACTGTTGACGATAGTGGTCGCGTTATCGGACTGTATCTCTCAGAAAATGAGTTGAGTGGCACGATTCCGCCAGAATTAGGTTACCTTACCAAACTTGAAGAGCTGGATCTCGCAATAAACCAGCTTCGCGGGACGGTTCCACCAGAACTGGGAAACCTTTCAAGATTAACACTACTGTATCTCTACTCGAATCAGCTGAGTGGTTCGATTCCGGTAGAATTGAGCAAGCTTTCCAATCTGGCTATCCTTGCGCTTGCTTGGAACCCGTTAGGGGGAATGATTCCGCCAGAATTGGGTGGGCTCTCCAAACTGGAACTGCTCGCTCTTTCGGGGAATCGGCTGAGCGGCGCAATTCCTCCAGAATTAGGCAACCTGGAAAGTCTGAGAGGTTTGGCCCTCCATGTAAACAGGCTGAGTGGCAAAATCCCGGTGGAACTCAACCAGCTCTCTGGCCTGGAGTGGCTTCGATTCGCAGACAATCGGTTAACCGGTTGCGTGCCCGAGGTATGGCAGGATGTTGAGGACAGCGATCTCGATGAAGTTGACTTGCCAATTTGCACAGACGAATACGCGTTGATCGCGCTCTATCAAGCCACTGACGGCGACAACTGGGTGAGCAACCGGAATTGGCTGAGCAACCGGCCAATCGGGACCTGGTTTGGTGTCATCACAGACGGGAACGATCGCGTTATTGAACTGGACCTCTCGGAAAATGAATTGAACGGTACGATTCCATCAGAATTGGGCTATCTTACCTACCTGGAAGCCTTGTATCTTTCAAGGAATCAGTTGAGCGGTACAATTCCGCCGGCTCTGAGCATCCTTTCCAGCTTGTTTGAGTTAGGCCTCTGGGGCAACGAATTGACCGGAACTATTCCCCCAGCATTAGGCAAGCTTGCCAACCTTGAAGTGATGTATCTGGGGAACAACCAGTTGAGCGGAGCGATTCCCACTGAACTGGGTAATCTAACCAACCTGGAAGATCTGGGCCTCAATTCGAATAAATTGACGGGGGAAATTCCGGTAGAATTGGGCAATCTAACCAAACTGGAATGGCTAAGTCTTACGGGGAACCAATTGAGTGGACCGATTCCCCCAACGTTGGACAGACTTACCAATCTGACTGATCTGTATCTTGGGCAAAACGAACTGAGCGGGACCATTCCGACAGAACTTGGCAATCTTAGTAACCTTGAAAACCTGTTTCTCCACTCGAATCAATTGAGTGGGGCAATTCCCTCAGAATTGGGCAACCTCGCAAAACTGGCAATGCTGAGCCTCTGGGGCAATCGGTTAACAGGGTCTGTGCCATCAGAGTTGGGCAACCTCACGCAACTGACCGGGCTAGGCCTCGCAGACAACAACCTGAGTGGCGATATCCCACCAGAATTGGGCAGACTCTCTGAGCTCGAACAACTCTATCTTTCCGGTAACCGCTTGGGAGGGTGTGTTCCTGCCATTTGGGAAAACGTTGAGGGAAATGACTTCGAGGATCTCGAGTTGCCTTTCTGCTTCGCCACAGCTTCGACAACCTCGACATCTGGGGCAACTACTGCGCAGGTCTCTTCGGCTCGAATCTTTGAAATGGTCTCGCCGGCCATCGCCTACATTGAAACGGCTGCTAGCACTGGCAGTGGCGTGCTCGTCGATGGGGGATACGTAGTAACGAACGCCCACGTGGTCTGGCCGTTCAACGCGGCAAGCGTCGTGTTCCCGGATGGTACCGATTTCAGGGGCGTGCCCGTGGTAGGCTGGGACCTGCTGGTGGACTTAGCCGTACTTGGTCCAATTTCTGCCCCTGTGGAGCCCCTGCCTCTGCTTGACGGAGAAAACATGGCAACTGGCTCCGAGATGTACCTGATAGGCTATCCTGCCGAGGTCGAAGCCTATCCGGAAACAACGATGACTCGGGGAATCCTGTCACGCAAGCGAGAGTGGGAGCCGGTCGGTATCACCTTTTTCCAGACCGATGCTGCGATCACAGGAGGGCAAAGTGGCGGCGCGCTTGTCTCCGATACGGGCGCTGTGATCGGAATCAGTGGCTTTAGGGCTTTCGGGGAGTTCGGACTTGCCGCTTCGTCCGCCGACCTCCTGCCGCGCGTCCGTCAACTGATTGCTGGCAGGGATCCGTCCGGCGTTGGCAAGAGACAATTCGATATGGAGGGCGGCTCCCTTCGCTATAGACTGACGCCGCACAACTATGCAGATGCCTACATCATCAACGAACCGCCCGGAACCGCGCTCGAGATTGAGTTCAGCGGCAGGGACGATGTCAGTTTCCAGATCGTCGACTCTTATGGCAACACACTCGCAGATGTCGAGACCAGTTCGTTTTCCTTTGTTGTGAGACGCTATGGGCCTCTTTTCTTGATTCTGTCACAGGTCTTAGAAGAGACTACCATGGCAGGGAGCCACCGTCTTGTTCAATTCGATGACCCAGACCGAGGTAGGCAGATCCAGGTTGGACAGATTCTTCATGGCAACATCGACTTTCCAACCAATGATGATTACTTTATCTTAGACTTGGTGAGAAATGAGACGGTTGAGATCGTGGTGCGGTCAATATTGGCCGACCCCCAACTCACTGTATGGGGCTATCAGGGAGAGACGTTAGGGGTTTGGATTAGAGATGAGAACAGTGGTGGAGGCCTGTTCGGGCTTGACGCAAGAATTGTCTTCAAAGCGCCTTACACTGGGATGTACTTCGTAGATGTAGCAAACGTACACCCAAGGTCGCACGCGCCGGCCGGGTACGTAGTCTCTGTGGACCAAGCTTCCCCTACAGCTACACTGACATCCATGACGCCCTGGGTGACGATCGACAGTCCAGTAAACGTGAGGGAAGGCCCTGGTACCAATTTCGCTGTCATAGGAACAGCCGAGGCCGGAGCATGGTACGAAATCACCGGCAAAAGCTCTGGTCTTGGCGACTGGTGGCAGATTAAAATTGGGGATCGGACTGGATGGGTTTACGGACCGTTGGTAACGGCAACCAATGCTCATAACGTACAGGTGGTTACGCCCCGGGATCGCTAACAGACCCGTCGGCGCCCATCCCTGTAACCTCTTCGCCTATCGCTCTCTTAACTTCCTGCGTGAAATTTCAACGGGCTACACCCCTGCTGATCGACACGCGACCAGCGCATAAACACCCTTAACAATCCGTTTCCCTGTGGCAAATTCCAGCGGGTCTGACATCTCGGCGCTGGGCAGATAGCGGGGATCGGCAGCCAGTTGGTCCAGCGAGGTCGCCTCGATCTGTTTGAGCGTATCCGTATCGTAAAAGCGCAGCGCCTGCGCCGCGACCTGCCACTGCCCGCCCGAAGTCAGAACGGCGGCCATGTCCTCGTTATCGTAGGGCCACTCCCAAGTGGTCCGGCCCTGTACGCTGCGCAGGGGTGAGGTACGCGTGAACTGATCCGGCACGCCGGAGACGATCAGCAGCGGCGCACCAGGTTTCAGCGCCCGGTGCAGCCGCTCCAGACCAATCCGCAACTCGATCGGGTCCATGCACAGCAGCGAAAAGAAGCAGCAGGCCCCGTCAAAAGCGTTCGTTTCCTCCAACTCCACCAGTGCCAGCTGACGAATATCCTGCCCCGGCACAGCCAACCGGGCCTCGGCGATCATCTGCGCCGATGGATCGATGCCGGTTACGCGTTGTCCTGCGGCTGCCAGTGTAGCCGCGATCGGTATGCCGTGCCCGCAACCGATCTCCAGTGCGCGGCCACCGGCGGGTAACATCCCCAGCCAGCCCTCGAACGCCTCACGGAAGAACGGTTCGGCCAGGTAGTCGTGGCTGTAGTCGGTGCCGAGGGAGTCGTAGGCCGCCGCGTTGACGCGGTTGCTGAAGGTGTTTATCTCCAGGCCGGACGCCGCTGCACCGGTCAAGGTGGTAGCGGGCCACTGGTGTTCCAGCGCCTGGCGCAACTCGCGATCGAGCGCCTCGCCGAAGCGCAGAAGCTCCTCGCCGCCGATCCGGTCCAGGGCGAAGGTGATAGCGGAACCGTCACGGGGCCCGCCGTCGGTCAGCGCGCTGGCTGTCAGCTGCAGTGTCAGCTGATAGGTCGGGTTGCCCTGCGCGTCGTCGTCCCCGGCGCGCGCCATCAGGAGCGCCGGCGGGCAGCCGCTGCGCCAGGTTGCGTAGGGGGTATCGCCGCTGAGGAGTTGCTGGATCTGTTCGGCCAAGCGCCAGCTGTCAACCTGCAGAATGTGGCGCAGCCAGGTCAGGGGCGCGTCTTCCAGCCCATAGCTGATCTCCACCCAGACCGCGTCGCGGGCAGCACATTCGGCGTCTCCCAGCACAAGGCGCACATGCTTATTGAGCGCGGCCGGCGCCCAGGGGCGAACTGTGAGCGCGAGGACGGCGTCAGAACCATCCGGATCAGTAGGGGGCTGCTGGCGGACGCGTGCCATGGGTCGCTGTCAGAGGACGGTGGTCAGCTGCTCGCGGCGGATCCGTTGCCGAGCCACCGCAGCAGCGTCGCGGCGTCGCGCAGGAAGGCCTCCGGCGCGTCGTCTTCAACGAACTCCAGAAGCGCATAGCGTGTGCGGTCGGGATGCGCTGCATGCGCCAGATAGTCCCGCCAGAGGTCCTCACCCTCTGCCAGGGGACGGCGCTCTCCGGTCTGCAGGTGCCAGTGGAAGACATGCAGATGCTCCAGCCAGGGTCGCAGCATCTCCAGTCCGGCGAGGTTGTCAGCGGGCGCGGCGAAGCGGGGCGGCTGCCACAGCGAGCGCACGTTGTCATGGTCTACGCCCTGCAGGAGACGCAAGGCCGCCGCGTTCGTGTCGGTTAGCGTATTGGCGTGGAACTCGTAGACGATGCCAACTCCTTCGGCCTGGGCCAGGTCGGCGATGCGGCGGCTGTCTTCTACGACCGTCTGAAAGTAGGCCTCGTCGGCGTCGTCGCTGCCCTGGTTTCCGGGCCAGACGCGTATCTGCGGCGCGCCCAGCGCGACCGCAGAGGCCAGCACCGCCTCGAACGGGCCGGTTTCCGGATGGCCGACGCGGTAGTAGGAGCCGTAGGCCGCCACGTGCAAGTCGGCGTCGGCGGCCATGCGGGCGACCGTACGCGCCTGCGTCTCATCCCCGTGCGGAACGTGGATATCCCCGCCCCATTCAACGGCGGCCAGGCCGGCCTGCGTCACCAGGGCGATGATTTCAGCTGCTGTGAGTTGGCGAAACGTTATGGAGACGAGTCCAGGCAAAAACATAGGTGATCCTGTCGGGGACGGAGACTGCGCGGGTGGGATACCCGAGTAGCAGGAAGATGGCTCGCGTCAGGCCAGCAGCGGCAGCATCTCCTGCGTGACCTCGTACTCCATGCGTTCACCCGCCAGGTAGCGGGCCAGCTCGGTCACCATCGTGCGGCCCATCAGCAGGCATTCGGTGTTGTGCGCGCCGGCGATGTGGGGCGTAAGAAGCACGTTGGGCAGGCTGTAGAGGGGCGACCCGGCAGCAGGCGGCTCCGGGTGGGTGACATCCAGCAGCGCATACAAGTCCGGGCGCTGCTGCAGCACGGCGATCATCTCCGGTTCGTTCACGACCGCGCCGCGCGCCGTGTTGATGAACGCGGCCCCCTCTTTCATCGAGGCCACGTGCGCGCCGGTTATCATGCCGACCGTCTCCGGCAGCCAGGGCGTATGCAGCGAGACCACGTCGCAGCTGCGGAACAGCTCCTCCAGCCCGACCGGCTCCACGTTCAACTCCGCGGCCAAAACCGGCGTCAGGAAGGGGTCGTAGGCCAGAACGCGCACGGCGGGCAGCGTCTCATGCAGTAGGCGCGCAACCCGGAGCCCGACCTGGCCCAGCGAGATCAGGCCGACGACACCGGTGTAGAGGCCCGGCAGCGACTCCTTTGCAAACGGGTCGTAGCCCGCTTCGCTGCGGAGCTTGTTGGCAAAATGCCAGACCCGTTTCAGGCTGAGGATGATCTGTGCCAGCGTGTACGGCGCCACAAATTCGGCATTGGCACCGTATCCGCTGGTCAGGCGCACGCCCCGTTTCCAGACGGCACCGGTCACAAAGTAGCGGACCGTGCCGGCGGCGTAGAAGATCGCCTCCAGATTGGGCGCGGCGTCAAGGAAGGCCTCGTCTACGCGAGCCATGCCCCAGCCGGAGAAGATCAGCGAGACATCCGCCAGCACCGATGGGTCCGCCGCGACAGACTCCGGTGTCTGCAACGGCGCAACGATCTCCACCTCCGCTTCGATGTCGCGGCGCGTGTCTTCCCCGTATATGCGGGCAAATGCGCTCTCACCCAGCAGGTACAGCCCCTTCGGTTTTTCTGTGCCCATTGCGTCCCCAGCGGCGCCGCCGCCATTCACTGCACTAGCCGTTCGCAGCCGCGTCCTCAGCCATCCACTGGCGCAGAACTTGTGCGTGCTGGGGGATGGCGATTTCCGGCTCCTCGACCTCAGGGTGCCACGCCTTCTCCCATTCGGCGCAGATATAACCGTCGTAGCCCTTTGCCGCGAGCAGGTGAAGGATCTCCCGACAGGGGACCTCGCCCTCGCCCATCAGCTTCAATTGCCAGCTGCCGTCCTCCCGGCGCATGGCGTCTTTCATGTGGATATGGGCTAGGCGCGCGCCGATGTAGTTCCAGGTATCCTCGGTCGATTCGCCCATGCGGAAGGGATGATGCACGTCCCAGACCGCTTTGACCCGGGGAGAATCGACCTGGTTCAGTACGCCCGCCACCTCCTGCCCGCGGCAGAAGGCGTCGTGGGTCTCCAGGCAGATGGTGACGCCGTTCCGTTCGGCGTCGGGCGCGGCCTCCGCCAGGCTAGCGGCGACGAGATCGATCACGTCGTCCATCGTCTGGCCCTCGGAAGGACCGCCGCCGAAGGTGCGCACGATCGGCACCTCCAGGTCGCTGGCCAGGGCCAGGTAGGCGCGCAGGTCGGCCAGATGTTTGGCGCGATCGTCGGCGTCAGGAGAGGAGAAGCGTGTGGACGCGCCGATGCCGGCAATGACAAGCCCGTGCTGCTTCATCAGGCTGCGGATGGCGGCGCGGCGCTCAGTCGGCAGGTGCGGCGAGATTACCTGGCCGTCCAAGATGCGGACTTCAAGCCCGGCGTAACCGTCGGCCACGGCCTGCTCCGCGGCGCGTTCGAGCGACCAGCCCGGCGAGCCGAGTGTGCTGAATACGAGTGGGTATGGGTAAGGCAAGAGAGTGCTATCCTTTCAGCTTGAAACTTTATTGATCTACTGCGATGCGTTGGTGGGCCGCGACACGGATCATTGATTAGTTATTGCCTGCTCGATCTCTTGCATCAATCGATTCATCAAGGAGTGAGAAGGGGGCATCTTGAACGCCATCTCTCTCAGATTGTCGTAGCTATACTTGCTCTTCCTGTCAGGCGCGCTGAGAAAGCGCACCAACATTTCGAAAAGCTGTTTGCCTCGCAGCTTGAGTTGATATGCTTCTCTGATCTGTCGATGGATCTCCTCTCCAGGAGGACGAAAGCCGCGGCACTTACGGAAATCTCCGTCTATCTGTGTCTGTCCAAGCGGGACAATTCGATTGCTATGAATCTTGACCTCATAGGGCTTACAGTCTAAGCACTCTTCAACTTCGAATGCAAACCACTCGACAATCGCATCCAGCACCTGTTGATGTTCCTGCGCCTCCTCGGCCTCAAGGAGATTCTCCAGATCAGCACCCGCGTACAGGTCATTCTCAATGCTATAGCCTTCTGTCCAAATGACCTCACGGTAGTCTGAGGGAATCCCCGAAAACAGCCACATATCTTTGTCTGCGACAAAAGCAACCGGCAAATCAGGGAATTCCTGTCTCCTTTCGAAAATCGAAAGCAGTTTCCTTCTACCTCCTACTTCAAGCACATCTGCGGTTCCGATTCCAAATTGGGTTTCTACCCAGCGGTAGATGGGCATGTCCTCTTTGCCTTCAACAATGATTGTTGGCAGGTCGGAGTGACGGAGTGAAGCGACAAATTCGTCCACAGTCACAGGTTTCTGCGTCGACATCAATTAGCTCCGCGATCGTCTCCCAACAGAATCTCTTTGTCAGGATACTTGGAGTAGATGAAGGGTGAATGAGTGGCAATGAAGAACTGATTGTTCGTCCCCTGTTCAAGTAGCGTAGGGAGCAGGAGCCGTTGCCAGTCGATGTGAAGGCTTAACTCCGGCTCATCTATAAATATGGCGGCATTTTCGCTGAACGTGTTGTAGCACAGAAAACTCAGCAACTGTTTCTCTCCTGCAGAAAGTTTGTCAGATGCAATCGCCTCCTCAGCTTCTCCAAGCGTGATACCTTGTGTGACCCGTATGCCTTTATACTGCAAGAAGTCATGAATTCGGTCAGTCAAGACTGAAAATGGCCGGAATAACGCCTCGCGCTTCTGAGTAACCTGCTCAACACGTTCTTGGATGTCGTCCAATACGGAATCCTCAGGCTCGCGTCCCCTTGTATCAGAAATTTTTCGTGTAATGCCCTTCGATAACTGCACATGAAGTTTATCAGTTTCATCAGAAATCTCAGTGTATTTTCGTCGCAGGAGTTCGACAATATCTAGCGTTGAAATTGAAGCGATGAACTTGTGGTCAAAGACCGATACGTTTTCTGAAAGTTGTGAAATCGCCTCTTGAAGCTCCTCCATTTCACTAGCCATAGATCTCCACATGGACCGACTCGAATAATGTCTTTCCAAATCTGTACCGGGGATAGAAAACCCGGCAAACCCTCCCTCAATTCTTCTGAATGTTGGGAAAAAGAGGCTACTCTCCATTTCTCGGGCGATTCGTCGGTCTAATTCGTATATCCGTTCAACATCCTCATTTCGTAATGGTATCTCAAAATCTATAGTAGTTTCCCTTATGTTGGAAGACTTACAAATAAGCTTAGCCTTGCTAGATTCTACTTGATCAATTGACAAGGAAAACGAACTTGCTCTGACTGAAACACTCTTGAACGGAATTTCAAAGATTATCCTTTCAAGGTTTCCGCTGATCAAGTACCAGAGTAACTTCAGTAGAGTCGTTTTTCCCGACCCGTTCTTTCCGGTTATGATGTTCAGGTCTTTATTGAATTCCAGTTTGGCATCAATCCAGTTATTCAGCCTTTCTACTTCAAGACCGATTATCATCTGTTAAATCCTCCTTCTTCAATCTATGTAGGGCAAAAGGCCTACCCTTTCCTCACTCCTCGCCCCTCTCTCTCATCTTGCGGAAGAAAGCCACCTCGCGGACGAAGGTTTCGAACCAGTCCGCACCTTCGTCGATGTCATACTCGCAGTGGATGGAGAGGAAACCGTCATACCCGATGCGGCGCAGCTCGTTGAATACGGCGGTCCAGTCGACGATCCCGTCGCCGGCGTCGACCCAGCGCGGTTTGGCAGCGCCGTGGCCGTTCTTTTCAACACGCTCGACAAGGACGTCCTTCAGGGAGAGGATGCTCAGATGCTCGCGCGTCATCGCCAGGCCGAAGTCGAACGGTTCACCGTCGACCGCGAAGTGACCGGGGTCGAGATACGCGCCCAGGTAGGCGGGATCGAAGTCGCGCAGCAGGTGCATCAGCGCGGCCGCGTTGAGGCCCATACAGTAGGCGGAGTGGGTGTGATAGCAGATCTTGACGTTGTAGATGCTGGCCAGCTTCTCCCAGGCGGCAAAGGCCCGCCTCACGCTCTCAACCTGCTCCCAGTAGTCCATCGTCTGCGGCTCGAACCTGAAATAGCCCAGCTTGAGAAGCCGCACGTCCGCGCTGTCCATCGCGGCCAGCAGCGGCTCCGCCAAGGGGTGGTCGGCCGTGAGCAGATCGAAGTTGCCCGTGACCATGCCGATTTGCAGGCCGGCCTGCTCCATCTGCACCTGGGCCTGCGGCAGGGCTTCGGCCGCGTTGTCCGGGTTGACCGGGTGGCCGGGCCGCACCGCCAGGTCATAGCCGTCGTAGCCGTGCTTCTGCGCCAACTCGATCAGCTCGGCAATACTCTTTTCCTGGAGCATCTTGCTGAAAACGATCAGTTTCATCCTTCTAAATCTCCGCTTGTCATGTGTTCAAGTTGGTCAAGGGAAAGGTACTATGCCGTCCGAAAGCTAATTCTCAACCTATGTGAGTTCGATCTAGTATCGAGACCTTTCGCGCGGGCTGAAATATAGGATAACAGATGCCTCGCCTTCAGTGATGTCATAAGCGAGAAACAGGTCTAACTTGGAGTCTGCACTAAATGATTCCCCAGAGGGTCTTTAGGCGTTCAACGGTAACAGACCACCTAGGGTCGCGTGGCCGAGCCACCGTGTTCTGGTTTCCAAAGAAGCCTCGTTCTCTTACCGCTTTCTGAAGATCGACTGTCTTTATCCAATTGACGGTGACAAAATGCTCGTTGTGTTCTTTATCGAATGCCCCCGGTGCCTCAAAATCAAGTTCAGTAATGGGAGTGGGAATGCCCTGTTGATCGACTTTGAACTGATTATAGGGTACGGCAGGCTCCAGAACCTCCCCTACTCCGACGTACCCTTTACCAGGCACAGATACCCATATTCGGTTCCCGGGTTGAAGCCTTCTTAGAGTTTTCACATACCACTCTCCGCCCCCGCCGCTTACAAATCCGTACTTTTTTGCATCACTCCATCTTCGGCTATCTCCCTCCCCGAAGGAGACGTAATACTCTCCATTCCATTCCCCCTTAGACATTGACGAAGAGGATAATTCGGTTGCAAGGAAATCTGGTTCAGTTAGCCAAGTACGGGTCAGGTACAGACGGTCTTCATCTTGAAACGTACGGAAAAGCACAACATTGATGTCAACGTCATATACTTCTTGGAGATACTTAACGATACGCTCAGTCGACGAGTCGAGTTCCTCGGCAACTATCACGAGTCGATGAGAGGAGTTAAGTTCGTCAGGGATGAAGTTAAACTTCGTTAGGAAAGCATCGTTTATTCCTACCTGAGTTTCTTTCTTTAGAACGTCACGCTGGTAATCAATAAAAGTATCGGCGATTTCCTCCGATGGCAGGTTGCGAACCCAGGAACCGTAATCGAGGGCCTGAGACACGACTTCTCTAGGCGTCTGACCGCGTTTTAGCTCAATTACTATCAAATTACCGTCCGCATCTATTGCGAGAATATCAATACGACCTCCATGAGTCGTAGCAACTTCCTGACCGATTACCATAAGGCGGGGGTCAACGATAGAAATGTCGGCAGCAATAATATCCTGAAGGCGTTGTTCATAGTCCATTCCACTTAGGGATAGGGACTGCAGTTCTGAGTCTTCCTGAATTCGCCATATCGCAGTTTCAATCGGCATGTGATCCTTTCCTCAGTCACATGTTCAAGCTATGCCGCTCATCCTTGTGGTGACTTTATGCATCCTCACCTCCACAATACATCAGTGGGTAGCTGCTAACCTTTGAAATGCGCTGAAAAGAAACAGAAAAGAGTGGATTTTGGCGAAGCCACAACGGCCAACGCCATCTACACAAGGTGCAGGTAGTTACGGCCTAGCCACCGCCGTCTCACAAGCGGTGCATATGAAAGCCGCCGTCGACGTCCAGCACCGCGCCGGTCGAGAAGGGGAACAGTCCCTCGGCCAGGGCCGCGACCGCTTTGCCCACGTCCTCGGGCTGTCCCCAACGGCGTATCGGGGTCAGGCCGTCGCCGATCAGCTTGTCGTACTTCTCCTTCACCGTGCTCGTCATGTCGGTCTCGACGATGCCGGGCCGTACCTCGACGACGTTGATGCCGCTCTCGGCCAGCCGGTCCGCGAACAGCAGCGTCATCATGCCGACGCCGGCCTTGGAGATGCAGTATTCGCCGCGTGCCGGGCTGCTCGTGTAGGCGCTGATCGAGCCGATATTGATGATCTGCGGCGCGGCGCCAGCGGCCTCCGCCGGCCCGGATTCCAGCTGCTCCAGCATCGTCCTCGCCACCAGCTGGCTGAGGAAAAACGGTCCTTTCAGGTTGACGTTCATCACTTCGTCGTAGGACTCTTCGGTCGTCTCGAGGATGTCCATACGCGTACGCGGGCCCATGCCGGCGTTATTCACCAGCAGATCGATGCGGCCGAACTGTTCCAGCGCCGCCTGCACCAGCTGCGCTCGGTCCGCGGCGGAGCCGATATCGGCCTGCACCACCAGCGCGGCGCCACCGGCCTCCCGGACCATGCCGGCGGTCTCGCTGGCCGTCGCCGCGTTGCCGCGATAGTTGATAACCAGCGACCACCCTCTCTCTGCCAGCGCCAGCGCAATGCCGCGTCCAATCCCGCGGCCCGCACCGGTCACCAATGCCACTTTGGCCATAGCACTACCCTTCCACTCCACAGGGATCAACCCATAACGAGCTGCCGCCCGCCAATGCCGTTGCTGAAAGCTAAGAACTAACGACTAAGAGCCAGAAACTACCCCTACTCCACTCCCAAAACCTTGCACACTGCCTCCAGGAAAAAATAATCCCCCCACATCACGCTCTCGTTTACGCCCAGCCCCAACCGTTCGTGGTACATGCCCTGCTTGAGCACCCCTTCCCAGTCTTCATCGCCGAAGGCGACAAACTCCGGCTCGGTCAGCGTATCGACGATCCGGAGCGCGTAGTCGTTATACTGCTTGCCCAGCGTCGGGTCGCCGACCAGCTGCGAAAGCTGGATCAGGCCGCTGGCGGCGATGGCCGCGGCCGAGCTCTCGTGCGGGTTCTGCGGCTGCGCCTCCATCCAGTCGTTGGGCGGCACACCGTGGTCCGGCGTGTTTTCCATGTAGAACCAGGCGTTGTCCTGGCTGGTCTTGAGGAAGCGGGCGTCCCCCGTCAGCCCGTATACCGTGCCGAAGCCGTAGAGCGACCAGCCCAGCCCCCGCGCCCAAGAGGAGTCGTCGCGCCAGCCCTGGTGCGTCGTCTGGCGGAGGAACTCGCCCGTCTCCAGGTCGAAGATGCCCTCGTGCGAGGTGCTGCCATCGCCCCGCACCAGGTAGCGCCGCGTGGTCAGGCAGTGCCGGTAGGCCGTCTCCCACAGCTCCTCGTCATCGGTCTCCTGCGCCGCGTAGAAGATGATCGGCACGTTCATCATGATGTCGATGAAGAGGCTCTCGTCGGAGACAAAGGAACGCAGATATTCGCCCTTTTCCTTGAACCGTTTGGCGAGCGTCTGGCCGGCCTCGACTACGACCGCGTTCTTGTCCTCCTCGCCGGTAATGTCGTACCAGCGCTTCCAGGTCGAGAAGAACAGGAAGCCGAGGTCGTGGACGTTGAGGTCGGTCTTGCGGTGCTCCAGCAGGCGGGAGTAGTGCTCGGCCTTTTCGCGGAAATATTCGTCGCCGGTGGCCTGGTAGACCAGCCAGAGCTGTCCGCCGAGGAAGCCTTCGCACCAGTTCGTCCACGCCTCGCCGCTGTGCATCCACTTCCCGTTCTGCGTGTACATCGGGAAATGGTCCGGGTGCGCCTCCACCAGGTTGCGCAGCTGCCCGGCCGCGAAATCGACAGTTCTTTCACATTTGGATTGCAGATTATCAAGGTCAATCATGGGGTTTGGGTCTCCCAAGCTCGTTTACACTGATTACATTTCGGCGGACAGCTTTTCCATATCACCGTCAATACGTGCTCAGTTCTATTTCAGTTCTCCACAGCCCCTGCGGCATCCATCACCTTCCGCAGCGACTGCACCGCGTAGGCCATGCCGTCCGGGCCGCTGAAACCGCTGCTGTGCGCGGCGATGGCCAGGTGCGGCTCCAGGGCCAGCATCCCCTGGTACCCGCTGCTGATGAGCCGGTCCAGCAGCTCAGGGATCTGCCCGTCGCCTTCACCGGCGGCCTTGACGCCTCCCTCCAGCTTGCAGTCCTTGATGTGCACATAGCCCACCCGGCCGCCGATCCGAGGCCAGCCGCGCTCGGTGATCCGCTCCTCGCCCACCTGCACGAAGTTGGCCGGGTCCCAGAGGAAGACCAGATGGGGGCTGTCGATGGCGTCGACCAGCTTGACGCAGCGGTCGAGCGTGTCGCCGACGATGCCCTTTTCGTTTTCCAGCAGCAGGGTGACGCCCTCTTCCGCGGCGACCTCCGTAAGGCGGCGCAGCCGGTCGATGGCGGTGTCCACGTAGCTGTCGTAGTCGTCGCTGTCTTCGGGCGGGTGGAAGGAGAAGATACGAATGTTGGCGGTTCCCAACTGGCGGGCGATCTCGCTCAGGCGGCGCAGGTTCTGCACCTCCGTCTCGACCGGCTCCTCGATGGGGCTTTTGCCGACCGGGCTGCCGATGGCGCTGATGGTCACGCCGTGGTCGTCGCACAGCGCCCGTACCTTCGCGACCCGCTCATCGGACATGTGGAGGACGTTCTGACCCCACGCCGCCCGCAGCTCCAGGCAGGAGATCTTCAGGTCGTTGAGCGTCTGCAGCTGTGATTCCAAGTCGTCCGCGATTTCGTCGCCAAAAGCGCTAATAGTAAAGGATGAAGATGTCATATCTCTATGTCTCTCTGAATTGAGCCGCTCCAGCCCGTCAACTCCTTAACTCAGACTGGGCAGCCACTAAGAACTAAAAACTGACTGCTGATTACTAAAAGCTATCCTCATACACCGCCAATATCGCAGCCAGACTGCGTCTGCCCTCAGTCCCGTCGATGACCGGGTCCTCGCCGCGGCGGATGCCGGAGATGAAATCCTTGAGGATGGCGATATGGCCGCTGGTCGAGATGCCGCGCGGGTCTCCCGCCATGCCCGCGTCCACCTGCTCGGTGGCGACCGGCCAGGGCTCGACCGTCGACTTGGCCTCGTCGGCCAGTCCCCAGCGCAGGACAGACTCCCCTTCGATCTGGATGCCGCCGTTGGTCCCGTAGACCTCCAGTCGGTGCGGGAATCCGGGTTCCGTCGCCACGGTGGCGGTGATTGTCGCCACCGCGCCGTTGGCAAAGCGCAGCACCGCGCCGGCCGTGTCTTCGATCTCGACCGAACGATGCCGCGAATCGGCGAAGGCATGCACGTCAACCGGGTCGCCCAGGAACCAGAGCAGCAGATCGATAATGTGAATGCCCTGGTTCATGAGCACGCCGCCGCCGTCCATCTCCCACGTGCCCCGCCAATCGGCCTGGGCGTAGTAGGGCTCGTCACGGTAATAGGGCATCGTCACCACGCCCAGCGTGATTTCGCCCAGGTCGCCGCCGTGAATGGCGTCGTGGACGCGGCGGAAGAGCGGCTCCGCCCGGCGCTGCAGACAGACGCCCAACTGCACGCCGTTCTCGCGGCAGGCCGCGATCATGGCGTCGGCGTCGGCCAGCGAGAGCGCCATCGGTTTTTCCACCAGCACATGCTTGCCGTTTGAGGCCGCCGCGATCGTCTCCTGTGCATGCTGGCCGCTGGGCGTGCAGATGCAGACGGCATCGACCGCCGGGTCCGCCAGCACATCGTCGTAGGAGCGAGCCGGCACGCCGAAACGCTGTGAAATCTCCCCGTAGCGGGCCGGATTGTAGTGGCCGACCCCCACCAGGCGCGCGCCCAGGTCGGCGCATTCCTGGATCGCGTTCAGATGGTACTCCGCCACCATCCCCGCGCCGAGGATGGCAAAACCAAGTTCGTTTTGTGTCATTTCGTCTCTTCCCACATGCGGCGCAGATATTCTCCGGCGGGGCCTGCCTGGGCGGCAAGGTCATCCCAACGGCACTCGATCGAAATGCGTCCGCTGTAGCCGCCCTTGTGCAGACGGCGGAAAAACTCCTCATACGGGTAACTGCCTTCGCCGGGCGCAACGCGATGCGTGTCCGCGACATGCACGTGCTCGATCCATGCGGCGCAGGTGGTGATATTTTCCAGCGGTTCGTCGTCCTCCATCATATGGTAGAGATCGGCCAGCAGGCGCACGCGCAGATGAGCGGTCTCCCGCGCCAGCTCCATGCCTTCGGCGACGCTGGTGATAATGTTCGAATCGCGCGAATTCAGCGGCTCGATGACGATGGTCACGCCGTTGCGGACGGCCACGTTTCCGGCCAGCCGCAGGAAGCGCACCAGCTGGGTGAAAGCCTCTTCCTTGTCGAATCCGTCCGGCACATTGCGCGCGCCGCCGCTGCCGAAGACGATCTTTTCACCGCCCACCGCGGCCACGCGGCCGATGGCGGCCTCCAGATAGCTCTCCACCTGCTCCCAGTTTACATTCGGCCCGGTGACAGGTACCTCCGAGGGCACGAAGACGTTGAAGACCGGTGTGGGCAGCGGCGCGCTGTCGAACGGCGCCCGGATGGCGTCGAAATCCGGGTCCAGCGGGGACAGCGACCGGACCGTCGGCTCGACAAAATCGAAGCCAGCCGCATGCGCGATGCCCGCGTCGGCAATCGGTAGGCAGATTCCAAATTGCATGGGTGGTGTACTCCAGGGGCGGCAAATATCAGGATTTTTTTGCTGTGTGACACAGCGTGAAC
The DNA here is from genome assembly GCA_009838625.1 of Caldilineaceae bacterium SB0664_bin_27. GTDB lineage: Bacteria > Chloroflexota > Anaerolineae > Caldilineales > Caldilineaceae > Bin5. Next base: position 31,082 of record VXRG01000103.1, on the reverse strand, counting down.
TGTATTTTATAATAGGATTCTTCCAGACGCTATATTTTCAGAGGTTCATCGGCCTTGGAATCTCGTTTTTGAAACGGCTTGTCGGCCGCTGCGAAGAACGTGAAAGGAGGGATTCAGGGGAACGTAACACACTTCTGTACTTTCGATGTACAACCCAAGGAGGAATGACCGATGGCAAGCAAGGTAAGCAGACGCAGTTTCTTGAAAGTGTCTGGTAGCGTCGTAGCAGGAGCAGCGGTGGCTGGATGTGTCGCACCCGCCGCTCCTACAGCAATGGATTCCGCAGAGCCTTCCTCCGAACGCGTCGCCCTGCGCTTCCTCAACAAGTGGGGCTCGGGCGTGCGCCGTGAGCTGATGAACGGCTTTCTAGACACATGGGCCGAAGAGAACCCCAATATCGGCATCATCTTCGAACCGGTCGCCGACTTCGACCGCCGCATGCCCATTCTCGTCGCCGCCGGTGAGTGGGGCGACATCATGCTGTTCTTCGATCTGCAGCTGAGTGCGTTCCACGAAATCGCCACGGATCTCACTCCCTACTTTGAGGCCAGCGGCACGCCCTTCCCCGGCCAGGAGGGCAGCGAGCTGATCCGCATTCCCAATCATGTCGGTTACGAGCCGGGCAAGGTCAAGGCCGTCCCCTTCCAGCTCAATATCGTCATGACGGGCATCAATAAGGACCTCTTCAGAGAGGCCGGCGTGCCCATGCCCTGGGAACACGACCATAACGGCGACAAATGGTGGGACTGGCACGACTACCGCGAAGCCGCCTGCGCCATCAACGACCTCGGCGAAGACATCATCGGCTCCAATTTCAGCGTCGGCAATATCGAACAGGATGGCCTGGTGAACTGGAGTGTTGCCAATGGCGGTCAACTGATAGATGTTGAGAACAAAAAGGGATCCTGGAACACGCCTGAGTTCATCGAAGGCCAGCAGTTCGCGGTCGACATGATCTGCCAGGACGGCTGCATGATGAACGTGGACGACTATCAGGGCCTGGGTCAGGCTCTGGGCATCTACCCTTGGGCTGCCGGCGTCCAGGGCATCGCCTCTCGCGGTTCCGGCTACTGGGTAAGTCGCAGCGAGGCCGACCTCACCCAGGTCGCCTGGGTCCGCTCGCCGAACACCGGACAGAGCGCCGGCCTTGGCTCCATGCACTTCCACATCGTCACCACGCAAAGCCAGCACCCGGCCGAAGCCTTCGAGTTCATTACGTACCTCGCCAACTTTGAGAACCAGAAGAACATCGCCCTCTCCGGCACGGCCGAACCGGTCAACGCCGGCGTCTGGCAAGACACAGACTACCAGGCCACGTGGGGCAGCCCCGAAGCAGTCGAGGCCTATCTCGATGCTCTCGACAACTTCATCTTCACGCCGCAGCTCCCCGGCGTCCTCGAATGGTTCGGCGAGATCAAGATCCTCTGGGGCGACGTGCTGCGCTGCGAGGCAAGCGTCGAGGAACAGGTCGTCATCGTCGACCAGAAGACCGACGAAATCCTGGCCGCACACGCCTGAACCCTTCCGCACAACAGTGGATAGCGGCGCACGGTTTCACAAGCCGCTATCCACTGCTCTTTATTCACCACTCTCTTTCCTCCTGGATCGCCGATGCAGATCTCCAGGACAGTTGCGCCGAATATCAGTTGGGCAAGGCTGAGACCGCACATCGTCGGCTGGGCCTTCATCTCCCCCTGGCTGGTCAGCTTCAGCTTCCTGATGGTCTACCCCTTCATCGCATCCTTCGTCCTCAGCTTTACCCGCTACCAGCTGATCGGCGAGGCGGAGTTCATCGGCTTTGAAAACATCCAGCGCATGCTCTTCGAGGACGAAAGGGTCGCCGACGCGCTGCGCGTTACCTTTACCTATGTTCTCCTCACCGTCCCCGCGGGCACGGCCATCAGCATCCTGGTCGCAGTCCTGCTCAATCAGAGCGTGCGCGGCATCCCCTTCTTCCGCACCTCCTTCTACATGCCCAGCGTGATCGGCGGTGTCGGCCTCGCGCTGCTATGGACGACCATCCTCGCCAAGAACGGGCCTATCAACGCCGCGCTCGGCCTGGTCGGGATCGAGGGACCGAACTGGCTCTTTGAGACAGCCTGGGCGCTGCCTTCCCTGGCGCTCAAAGCGATCGCAACCGCCGGCGCCGCCATGCTCATCATCCTCGCCGCCCTGCAAGGCGTTCCCCAGCATCTCTATGAGGCCGTCGATCTCGACGGCGGCGGCGAATGGGCCAAGTTCTGGCACGTAACCCTGCCCCAGATCTCGCCCGCCATCTTCTACAACGTCATCGTTACCACGATCGGCGTCATGCAATCATTTGTCGAAGCCTTCATCATGACCAATGGCGGCCCCGGCACCGCCACCCTCTTCTACGGCCTCTATCTCTATCGCCAGGCCTTCGAGTTTTACCGCATGGGCTACGCCTCCGCCCTCGCCTGGATGATGTTCCTCATCATCCTCGCCCTGACCATCATCAACTTCCGCGTAGCCCGCTTCTGGGTCTACTACGAGGGTGAGGAGTAGCCGCGCCGTGTCCGTGCTGACCGCTTCGTGGACAAAGAGCAAGACCACCCAGCGCCGCCTGCGCGACCTGCTCGCCTACACCTTGTTGGCCGTCGGTTTTGTCTGGTTCATCTTCCCGCTCTTCTGGGTTATTATGAGCTCGCTCAAAACCTTTGAAGACTTCAATCAGATTCCGCAGCGCATCTTCCCTTCCGAACTCTACCTGGGAAACTACCCCAGCGCCTGGAACAGCGTCCCCTTTGGCCGCTACTTTATCAACACCGCCATCATCGTCTCACTCTCCGTCGTCGGCGAGCTGATCAGCGCGTCCATCGTCGGCTTCGGTTTCTCCCGCCTCAAGTTCTGGGGCCGTAATTTCCTTTTCATGGTCCTCCTCAGCACCATGATGCTCCCCTTTTGGGTCGTCATCATTCCCCGCTTCCTGCTCTATAGAGATATCGGCTGGGTCGGCACCTGGCTGCCCCTCATCGTGCCCAGCTACTTCGCCAACCCCGTCTACGTCTTTTTGATGCGCCAGTTTTTCATGACCCTGCCGTCGGAACTGGACGACGCCGCCAAAATCGACGGCTGCAATGAACTGGGCATCTTCTGGCGCATCCTGCTGCCGCTGACCAAGCCGGTACTGGCCACCATCGCCATCTTTTCCTTCATCAACGTATGGACCGACTTCGTCAAACAGGTCATTTATCTCAGCCAGGACAGCACTTACACCGTCGCCATCGGCCTCGCCTTCCTGCGCTGGCAGATCGCCCAGGGCGACCCCGTGCCCGGACTGCTGATGGCCGCCACCGTCTTCACATCGCTGCCCATGATCGCGATCTTCTTTATCGGCCAGAAATATATGGTGCGCGGCATCGCGCTCACAGGACGGACCGGAACATGAGCGAAGACAGATACCTGCTGCTGGATACCTCGCTCTGGGGACAAGCCGATCAGCTCACGGTAACGCTGGGGCGGACGCACAAAGCAAGCGAGAATCCTCTCTTCGGCGAAGACCTGCCCTGGGAGGTGCGCCACGACAACCTTTACCCCAACGTGATTTTTGACCCGACGGACAATCTCTACAAGTGCTGGTACAATCCCTTCATTATCGACGCGGCCACGACCGATACCCCGCCCGCCCAACGGGAACGAGGCACCTATCGCGCCGCGCTTGACCGCGCAAGAGCCGCCGAACAGGTCAGGAAGCACCGCGAGATGGGCGTCTGTTACGCCGTCTCCACCGACGGTATCCGCTGGGACAGGCCCGAGCTCGGCCTGATCGAGTTCAACGGCGCCACCCGCAACAACCTCGTCATGCGCGACGTGCACGGCGTCGGCGTCACCCTCGACCCCCATGATCCCGACCCGGCGGGCAGGTTCAAGGCGTTCATGGAGGGGGGCACAGCCAGGTCGCCCGACGGCATCCACTGGTCCCCCATCCAGCTCTGCCCCGAGATCGACGCCCGCTGGGATACCCACAACAATCTGTTCTGGGATGAACGCCACGGCAGGTATGTCGGCATCACCCGCCTCTTTGACGGAAGCCAGCGCACCGTCGGCCGCACCGAGAGCGAGGATTTCAAGACCTGGACGCGCGCGGTCGAAGTCCTCAGCGCCCTACCCGACGAGCCGGACCGCCAGACCTACGCCCTGATTGCCTTCCCCTGTGCCCAGATCTATCTCGGCCTGTTGATGATGTTCGATACGGCGACCGACCTGGTCGACTGTGAACTGGCCTGGAGCCGTGACACTGTGCAGTGGGAGCGCGTCTCACCGGGGACGCCGCTGATCGAGCGCGGCGCGGAGGGCAGCTTCGACTGGGGCTGCGTCTACGCGGGGGCCTATCCGTTTCTCAAGGACGGGCGCCTGCAGCTCTATTACGGCGGCAGCGACGGCCCCCATACCGACTGGCGCTCCGCCTATCTGGGGCTTGCGACGCTGCGGCCGGACGGGTTTGCCGGGGTGACGCCGGCCAACAAGAGACAGACCGCTACGCTCGTCACGCGGCCTGTAAAGTGCAGCGGGCGCCAACTCCGCCTCAGCGCCGACGCTGACAGCGGTCAGGTCAAAGCGGCGCTGGCCGGTGTCGATGGCAAGGGGCTGGCGGATTCAGTTCCGGTCCAGGCCGATGTCACCGATCAGCCCCTGCAGTGGTGCGATGGTCAGGACCTGGCCGCGTTGGTGGGCCGGGAAGTTCAGCTTATCTTCGAACTGCAGGACGCGACGCTCTATTCCTTCTCTTTCAGCGATTGACCCCTTGTATGTATAGCGGGCAGTCTGCCGCCCGCACCATTCCACAAGATGCACGCCGCCTTCAGCGGGTGATTCTTGCACCATCGCCACCGAATATAAGGAGAAACTCATGGGAACGAGAATGGAAGGCAAAGTCGCCATCATTACCGGCGCAACATTGGGGCTGGGCAAAGCCGGCGCGCTGGCGCTCGCCCGCGAAGGCGCCTCCGTTGTCATCTGCGACCGCGGCAGAACGCCGGAGAATTCGCAGAAGGTACTTGCGGAAGCAGAGGGACTCAGCGGAGAGATCGCCTACAAGCGCTGCGATGTCATGATCAAGGAGGACATCACAGCCCTGGTCCAATTCACCGTGGAGCGCTATGGGCGCGTCGATGTCATGGTCAACAATGCCGTTATCGACAACCCGGGGGGCATGTTGGAGGAGGTCACGCTCGAGGACTGGGAGGACGGTTTCATGTGCCACGTGACCGCGCCGCTCCTATTCTGCAAAGAGGTGGTGCCGCTCATGATCAAGCAGGGGAGCGGCAACATCATCAACGTCTCATCCGGTATCGCCCTTGCCGGCAGTCCCAGCATTTCGTCCTATGGCCCGGCCAAGGCGGCCATGATCAATTTCACCCAGCATCTGGCGGTTACCTACGGTCCCGACGGCATCCGCGCCAACACGATCACCCCCGCCCGTATGCTCACCGAAAAGAAATACGAGATGCTTGCCAACAACCCGGCCGCGGTCCGCACACAGAAATTCGCCTACCCGATGGGCAGCCCCGCCCTGCCCGAACAGGTGGCCGAGGTCATGCTGTTTCTGGCCTCTGATGAGTCCGTCGCCATCACCGGTCACAACCTGATCGCCGACGCCGGCAACACGGCATTCGGCCCGGGCGGCATGATCGGACGGCTGGAGAAGGATCTGCGCGCCAGGTTGGAGGCCCAAGGTTCCCGATGGCTCGATAGCGAAACCTAGACGACAGATGCGCCACCGCCCGAAAGGGGCGTGCAGGAGGAACCATGGCCCTGATAAACATCGCATCCGATAAGCAGCTCTTCGCGGACAACTACCTGATCGAGAGCCTCAAGGACGCCAGGCAGGTGATGAACCCGGCCCGAAAGCTGGATAGCAACCCGGTTCTCTGGCCGGAAAAGCCCTGGGAAGGGGATTATCTGGGCGTGAGCAACGTCTGGTTCGACCACGCCGACCAAATTCTCAAGATGTTCTACCGCCCCGCCAAGCACAGGGCCTACCTGACCGCTGACGGCACACTGGCAGCCGAAGCGCCCGCCGATGATGATCCGATCACCGCCTGCCTGGCCCTCTCGGAGGATAGCATCCATTGGGAGAGGCCGGAACTGGGCCTGGTCGAATTTCAAGGCTCAAAAAAGAACAATCTTCTTCCTGAAGATGCGTTCATGCCCTACTTCTTCCAGGACCTGCACGAAGAGGACCCGCGCAAACGCTACAAGGGCCTGATCCGGACCGGTTCGACGACCACCACGATGACGTTCGACCTCTACTATTCGCCCGACAGCCTCACCTGGACGCCCTGCGAGCACAACCCCGTCATCGACACTACGCCCCGCATCGGCCGTTGGGGACCGACCCTCTTCATGGGTTGGGACCCCATCCGCCAGGTCTATGCTGTGCACATGGAGAACTGCCTGCATCGACGCTGCCCCCATGCCAAACGGCTCATCGGCCGCGCCGAAAGCCCCGACATGGTCCACTGGAGCGATCCGGAAACGATCCTCATGCCCGATGAGCAGGACCCGCCCGACACCGAGTTCTACGTCATGCCGGTCATCGTTTACGCCGGACTCTATGTCGGCCTGCCCTGGATTTTCCGCACCAACGACTCCACTCACCATCCCGAGCTGGCCTTCAGCCGCAACGGCATCCACTACGAACGCAACTACCGGGAGCCGTTCATCCAGCGCGGCGCACACAGCGGGGAGTACGACGCCTCCTGTGTCTACAACCTCGAGCCCATTGTCCACAACGACCGCATATACACCTACTACACGGGCTCCAACTGGCGCTCATATCGGACGCTGTTGGAGCTGGGCGATCGCGGCGTCGGCGCAATCGGCGTCGCTGAGACGCCGCTCGACGGCTTCGTGGCAGTGGAGGGAAAGAAGCGGGGATACAGCGAGATGGTGACGCGGTCCTTCGGTTTCGCCGGCCGCCAGTTGCGCCTTAATCTTCAAGCGCACCTGGCTGACGACGTCCTGCCAAACGAGTGCGAGGTGCGGGTCGCGCTCCTGACGCCGAACCACGAGCCACTGTCCGGCTTCGGGTTTGAGGACGCAGATCCGATCACGACCACAGATCAAGCCCGCGTTGTCTCGTGGCAGGGTCGTTCCGACCTGAGCGAACTGGCCGGCGGCCCGATCAAGCTGCATTTCTATTTCAGAAATGCCAAACTGTTTGCCTTTCAGTTCGTTGACCCCGCCGATTAGATTGAGGGGCGGCGTTCAGTTCCAGCTGCCGATAAAGTCTTCGAGGGTGAAGTCGGCCGGCATCTCGTTGAAAAAGTAACGCATCGGCCGCGCCTGGAAACCGGGCGCGAAATGGTCGTCCTCCGCCTGGAGTTTGTCGTCCAGGATCGCAAAGCGCCTGTGGAGGGCGGCGGCCTCCTTCACTGTGAAGCGCTCCGCGAACTGCGGCCCCCAGTTGATCGAGATCGAATGTGAAGAGCGCGCCCTCTGGCGGTAGTCCTCGGTGATCCCCTCCAGAGCATCGGAGCCCGCGTTAGTGTCCCCGTTCTCATGCTTCACAACCTGGAGATGCAGAACCGCCTTGGAGAGATAGATCGTCAGGACCATCTTGCCGTCTTCACCCACGCCGGGCTGCAGCGCCTCCAGCGCGTTATTGTAGGCGGCCGCGTTGCCATTCAGTGCCTCCCGTAACGCGATCTCGGTCAAGTCCTGCAGCGCCGCGCTCTTCCCGTCCCACTGTCTGAATGACGCCCGCGCCCCGGGCGAAAGGTGCTCAGTAAAGGAGAAGTCGGGGTAGTAGGGGAAGATCGAATGCCCCCCGTGGATGGTGCGGCGGGTCGTGGGGCTGTAGTTGCTGCCCCAATGCAACATGTAGTTGATATAGACGACCGCGTCGCCGGCATTCAACGCCACGGGGATGCCGCCGGGCACGGTGCGCCGCGGATCGGCCGACAGCGACCGGTTTTCGGCCTCGGTGTTGAGCCGCAAGTGGCTGCCCGGTACCACCCAGAGCACGTCATCGTCGTAAAGCGGGATGTTCCACTGCACATATTTGGGCCCGTTCTCCCTCAAATCCTTCTGCAGGCCGGCCAATGGCGCCATGTCGATCGGGTGGATGTCGCGATGCCACGCGGCCGGGCCATGATCGCGCACCGGGCTGCACATCAACATCATGCCGGCCACCGACGCCGCCTCCGGAACGCTCAGAAGCTGGCGGCTCACCCCCAACGTACTCTCCTGCAGCCAGACCTCGACCGTGCTTGCCGTCGCTTCGTCGATCAGCCTGTTGTAGGAGACCAGCCGCGGCTGCGGATGCGTCTCCCAGACGCCGCCGGGCGGGTCGTCAGCCCCCCGCTCCTGCGCCCAGATCTTTCTCTGCCTCCCGACCAGGGTCTCAAAATCGGCCCGCAGCTGCTCCAACTGGTCCGGCGGGATGACATCCCGCAGCACAAGATACCCCTGCTCCATGAACTGTTCGCGGCTGACCTGCATTGTTCGCCCCCTATTCTGGTCAGTACGGCCACTGAACAAGAAGCCCCGGCAGTCTACTCTACCGGGGCTTTTATGCGTCTGAGGCGCTTCCGTCCAGCGATCACTCCTGTGCCTTGCGCGTCTTTCCGTTCAGGGCGTTCGCGCCCTGGCAACAGAGGTCGGAGATTGCCCTGAAAAGGTCAAGGCTGTATGCCACAGCCAACACGGCAATCCCCAATACAGGGCTCGCCAGGAGCTCCAACAACGTGAAGCCGACAAGATCGCCAACCGTGCTCCACCACCCAATCGGCGTCCGCCTTTCGGAATCGACGCGACTGCATAGCGGCGGCGCGTAGCTCGTCATCGTGTGACGCTGCGTCGTTCTGTATATAATCTCCGGCTCTTGATACATCTTTGCACCATCAGGGCGGGCCATACACGGCTGCCGCTACAGCTGGCAATATAGCATACGTCCGGTACGCTGTTAAGTTGCCCAGAACACCCCCTACACGTCCTCCGCCTGCAACCTATCCAATAGATCGCTGTACGCCTCCCGGTCCAAAGGCAGTTCCACCGCTTCGCCAGTGGCGCCGCTGTAGATCATCGCATTGGCCAGCTCCAGCGACTTCAGCCCCTCTTCGCCGTTGCAGCGCGGTTCGCCGCCTTCGCGAATGGCGCGGTGGAAGTCGTTGTAGACGGCCGCGTGCCCATGCTGTTCCGGCTCATCTTCGATGCCGGCGTCGGCATCAGCCGCTTCGGTGCGCACAAAGGGCTCGGGGCTGTCGGTTATGAGCTGGCGCAGGTCGGTCTCGTAGCGCTCATACTCGATGCGGTCCTGGTGCAGCACGATCTTCCCGCCGGTGCCGGACACCTCAAAGGTGCGGGGCCCGCTCTCGGTCGTGCTGAAGTAGATGGTGCCGTGCGCGTCCTCCGGCCATTCGAGCAGCGCGGTGGCGGTGTCCTCGGTCTGGATGGCGTGGAGGCGGGTGCAGGTGGCGGCGTAGACCCGCTGCGGGGAACCGACCAGGTGGCAGACCAGGTCCAGGTCATGCGGGGCCTGGTTCATGAGCACACCGCCGCCCTCGCCTCGCCAGGTGCCCCGCCAGCCCCCTCGCAGGTAGTAGGCCGCGGTGCGCATCCAGGGGAAGATGCCGGTCACCCGCTGGATGCGGCCCAGCTGCCCGCTGTCGATCAGCCGCTTCATCGCCCGCACGTGCGGCAGCTGGCGGTACTGGTAGTTCACCGCCAGCACGCGGTTGTTGGCCCGCGCCGCCGCGATCATCGCGTCCGCCTCCTTTACCTGGATGGCGATCGGCTTTTCCACCAGCACATGGCTGCCGGCGTTGAGCGCGTCGATCGCGATCGGCGCGTGGAAGGGATGGGGCGTGATGATCACCGTCACGTCCGGTTTGGTCTCGGCCAGCATCTGCCGGTGGTCGGGATAGAAGGGACAGCCCCACTCCTCGGCCCGCTCCTGGCCCGGCTCCGGGGCCACGTCCGAGCCGCCGACCACCTCAACGTCATCGAGGCTAAGGCCATTCGAGTGGGAACGGAAAATGCCGGCGCCCATGCCAACCACCGCGTGGCGCAGCTTCGATCCTTGTGGAGAGGGTGAGTTCGACACGTTGTCTTCCTTTGTTTGTTCGTTTGTACTCTGTGTGAAAGGTGGGAACACCGGTGCATCATGGACGGCGGCCACCGGCACGGCACGGTCGGGCCTGGAAAGTGCCCGAAACCGGCCACCGCGGTTCAGAAGTGCAGCATCGCCTTGACAACCTGATTCTCGGGCTGTGTCCAGCCGGCGAACTCGCCGACCAGTTCATCCGGCGGCGCACTGTGCGTAAGCCAAGGGCCCAGATCGATCGCGCCGGTCTCCAGCGTTTGGACGACGCGGGCGAAGTCGGCGCTGGTGGCGTTGCGGCTGCTGATCAGCGTCGTCTCGCGGCGGTGAAACTCCGGGTCGGGGAAGGTGATATCGTCCTGCACCAGGCTGATAAAGACGACGCTGCCGCCCTGTTCAATCAGGCCCAATGCGTTCATCATCGAGCGCGCATTGCCGGTGGCGTCGAACACGGTCAGGGGCAGGTCGCCGCCGAACACGGCCCGCAACTGGGCCTCCGCGTCCCCGCGCCCGTCGATGAGATGCTCCACGCCCAGGTTTTCCTGCACAAAGCGCATCCGGTTCTCGTCAATCTCCATCACGGCGACTTCGGCGCCGGCCAGGCGTGCAAAGGCCACCGCGGTCAACCCGATCGGGCCGGCGCCGATCACCAGCGTCGACTGTTCGGGCTCCAGGTTGGCCCGGTCCGCAGCGTGCGCGCCGATGCACAGCGTTTCGACCAGGGCCAGATGCTCCAGCGGCAACGTCTTGGAGCGGTGCAGCTTATCAATGGGGACGGTGATCAGCTCGCGCATGCCGCCATCGGTATGCACGCCCAGCACGCGCAGATGGGAGCAGCAGTTTATGCGCCCGCGGCGGCAGGCGCTGCAGGCGCCGCAGTTCAGGTACGGCTCGACCGCGCAGCGGTCGCCTGCGCGCAGGTTGCTCTCGGTATCCGGGTCGAGGGAGACGATCTCCACGCCCAGTTCATGGCCGAGGATGCGGGGGTAGCTGAAATAGGGCTGCCGCCCGCGAAAGGCGTGCAGGTCGGTGCCGCAAATACCGACCCGATGCACACGGACAAGCGCCTCGTCCGGGCCGGGTTCGGCCGGCGGCGCGGTTTCCGTCAGATGCAGAGATCCGGGTTTCTCCAATATGACGGTTTGCATCGGGTCTTCTCGAAGTGGGATGGCTGACAACGTGGGCCAGGGAGCGGCGCGGCGGCACTAGCCGCCGGCCACCGGGCCAACGCTGACGGTCTCAGGTGTGGCCGCGGGGCCGTGACCGTTGCCCAGCCCCTCTATGTCGATCTGCCCGTCCTTCAGATACAGAACATAGTCCACATAGTCGTCTACGAGGCTGTCGTGGGTCACGATCAGGAAGGTAACGTTCTGTTCGCGCACAATCTGCTGGAAGAGGCTGAGGATTTCCCGCGCCGTCGTGCTGTCCAATTCGCCGGTCGGCTCATCAGCCAGGATCAGTTTGGGGTCGTTGGCGAGGGAGCGGGCGATGGCCACGCGCTGCTGTTGCCCACCCGACAACTCGAAAGGCCGGTGATGCATCCAACGGGTCAGACCGACCAGGTCCAGGCAGTGTACCGTCTTGTCATGGCGTTCACGGCCTTTGACGCCCGACATGCGCAGGATCAGCTCTACGTTTTCAAAGGCGGACAGGCTGGGCAGCAGCCCGAAAGATTGGAAGATAAAGCCAACCTGCTCGCGACGCCAGCGTGTCAACTGACGTTCGTTCCAGGAGTGGATTTCCTCGCCGAAGATGCGTATCTTTCCGTCTGTCGGCGAATCCAGGCCGCCGATGCAGTTGAGGAGCGTGGTCTTGCCGCTGCCGGAGCGTCCTTTCAGCGCGGCAAAGGTCCCCTGGGCAATCTGCAGATTGACGCCTTTGAGCGCGGCGACTTCCAGGCTGCCGGTCTTATAGACGCGCCAGACATCTTCGGTTTCGATGGCCGTGTTGGGGTAAGGGTTATTTTCCATCAGCGTTCCGGTGTCCGAATGTTCGCAGCTGAACTCAAGTGGTCAGCGCACTGTACAGGCCGCTACTCTTTGCTTTTGCGGCGGAAGCGGCTGAAGAAGCCGCCGATAGCGCCGGACTGTTGTATTCGTCTGGCCACCGCTTCCTCTTGGGCGACAAGCTCCGGCGCCTCAGCATCCTCGCTCTCCACCGGCCGGATCAGGATGCCTTCATCGGTGATGTCGAGCATCGCCCGTCCCTGGATCGAGAACTGCTGCAGGACATCTTTGGGGATCTGCAGACGCCCGGAACTGTCCAGCACGACCAGCTCCTCGAAATGTTCTTCGTGCTCCTCGACGATGCCGTCGCCGCCACTGTTGAGCGACGCTTCGTCGAAGCGTTCAACGGTGCGCACCTGGCGCCGCGTCTCGCTGGCCAGCATCCCATCGCGGATGGCGACCACCCGGTCCACGTGGCGGGCGATGGTCGGGTCGTGGCTGACGATGATGGTCGTCAGGCCCAACTCTTCGTTGAGCGTGCGCAGCGTCGCGTAGATTGTCAGCGCGGTAGCGGTGTCCACTTCACCGGTCGGCTCGTCAGCCAGCAGGAGCGTTGGGTTGTTAGCCAGTGAGACGGCGATGGCCACGCGCTGCTGCTCGCCGCCGGACAGTTCGCGCATGTGGTGCTTCTTGCGCTCGCCCAGCCCGACCCTCTCCAGCAGCTCCTCGGCCCGATTGCGTTTTTCTCTGCCCGCGAATCCCGCCAGTGTCATCGGCAACTCGACATTCTCGACCGCGTTCAGATAGGGAACCAGGTTGCGCGCGCTCTGCTGCCACACAAAGCCAACCTGCTCCCGCCGGTAGCGGTTGATCGCCCGTTCCGACATCTTCAGAAGATTGAAATCACCGACCCGTACCTGCCCCGCCGTCGGTCTGTCCAACCCACCGAGAATGTTCATCAACGTGGACTTGCCGCTGCCGCTGACGCCAACGATCGCCATCAGTTCGCCGGGACGTACCGACAGATTCAATCCCTGCAAGGCGACCACTTCCAGGTCGGCGACCTGGTAGATCTTGACGAGACCTTCGCAGAGAATAAATGGTTCAGTCGTGGTCATTTCCCAGTTTCCAACATCCAGAAATACCGTTCATTCGCTTTAAACACAGTTCGCAAGAACGTGCACTGAAAAGGAACTGCTGCAGCTCACACCGTTTCGCCCAGTTTGATCGCCTGGAATATCTTCATGCGCATCAGCAGCGTGATCAGAACGCCCAGCGCGGCGACAAACAGAACGCCGAACAATGCATACACACGCGTAATGGCCGGCCACGCGATCCCTACCAAGTACGGCGGCGTCAGGTCCGCGGCCGTGTTCCCCACCTGCAAGTAGGGGATGAACTGGTTGCTGACCGACGTACCCAGCAGTGTGCCCGCGCCAATCCCAACCAGGATCAGAAAAGCCAGCTCCCATGCCAGGAACATCGTCATCTGCCCTGAGGACAGGCCGATCGAACGCAGCGTCCCCAGTTCAATGAAGCGGCGGCGGAATGAGAACAGCGTGTACAGCAGAAAGCCCAGCACGGTCAGCAGCGCCGCCGCCAGAAAACCGACTGAGAGAACGCCGAACAGTCCCTGCCGCTGCGGCTGCTTCTGCTCGTCTGCAATACGCAGCCGGGCCGAATAGTAGTTGATGACGTTGATGTCGTACTGCCGCAACTCGCGCGTGAGACCTTCGTAGTCGGTGCCCGGCTCGGTGCGCACCAGCACATCGTAGGGGAACTGTCCCCCCATCCGCTCGAACAGATAGTCGAGGTTGCCGACGACCAGTGGGCCGTCTGCATCCGGGTACCAGGTGGGGAAGTAGCGGAAATCGCCGACGATCTTCATCTGCATCTCTGCCCGCAGCCCATAGCGCGCGGCGCCGACCAGAATTGTATCACCGACGAGCAGATTGTGATTGCGCATGAAGTCACGATGCAGCAGGACACCCTCGGGGGCCAGGGCCAGCGAGTTCATCAGGGAGCCGAGTGACGCCGCCGCAAAATCCCGCCGCCAGTAGGCCGCTTTGGGGAAGTCGAGGCGGTCGATGCCGAATACATGGGCATCTCGCCAGCGTCCATCCAGATGTACGCGCGCTTCGAAGCGGGCGAAGCGGGTGGCAGCGCTAATGTTCGGAGAGCGCAAATGTTCCGAAACCGGTACAAAAGTCCAACTTGCCGTCTCCGGCGCGCCGTCCGACGAGGACGACTCCTCGCCGCTGCCAGGGAAGCCGCCTCCTCCGGCTGAAACCGGCGTGTCGCCCAGCTCCGCCAGCCGTCCATCGGATCCCACCCTGTAGTAGGCGCGGTCGAACATGTGCCCGTCCAGCGTCTGCGCCAGCGATGTGGTGAAAGCAGACAGGCTGAGCGTCAGAACCAACAGAATCATCGGCGCCGTGTACATGCTCCTGTTGCGCGCCAGCTGGCGGCTGGCCAGCAGCACGCCCACACCGCCGCCCTTGGATGCGACCCAGGCGATGATCTGCATGAAATAGGGCAAGATGCGCAGCGTCACGAGCGTCAGCGCGAAAATCCCCAACGCCGGGATCAGAAACAGCAGCGGATTCTGAAAAATCGTGTCATCGGTGACCGCGCCCGGCATGCTGATGCTGCCCTGTTCCTGCAGCAGATAGATGCCGTAACCGGCCGGAATCAGCAAAAGGATGTCCAGATAGGAGCGCTGCCACCACGGGGGCCGCAACGTGCGCGCCATCTCCATTTTGTAGGTCACAATTGTATGACGCGCGGCGCCGAAGGAGGGCAGTGTCTGCGCCAAAAAGGCGATCAGGACCGCTGCGATTCCGAATTGGAGAGTGGACTGCGTCAGAACCAGCCGCAGGTCTGACTCGATCGTGAAGTCTAGGAAGCTGCGCGTCGACCCGATCAGCCTGGCAACGGAGAAGCTGAGCGGCAGGCTGATCGCCAGGGCAAGAAAGCCGAGACAGAGCGCCTCCAGGCCGGACATGCCAGCCACCTGCCCCACTGTCGCGCCGCGGCTGCGCAGGATCGCGACCTCGTTGCGCTGCCGGGACACAGCCAAGCCGACCACCAGACTGATAAAGGCCAGCAAAAGACCAATGATCGGCACGCTGAAAGCGTAAAGCAGGGTAGTCAGCAGACCGCTGGCGCGTTGATAACGGCGCAGCGCGTCCAGAGGCGAGATGCTCAACTGGCTGTTGGCCATCAGAGCCGACACCTTCTGCTCCGCACGGCGCCCGCGCACCAGCAGACGGCCCACATCACTCGAAGTCACATCAGAGCCGTCCATTACCAGGTACCACAGGCCCAGGTTCACGTCCTGCGGATAGACGGGTGCAACTCGATTGTGATAGCTCTGCTCCGGGATGACAAAGAGCGTTTCCAGTGTTGACGGGTTGTAGAACCAGACATCGCTGCTCAGGTCGGCGGGCTCCCACACGCCCGCAACCCGCACCGGCGTCTGGTAGCGCTGGCTGTCGCCATTCTCGGAGCGGATGCGGCGGAACAGCATATATTCTTCGCCCACCTGCAGACCGATCTCGTCCGCGAGCTCCCGGTTCACGAGTACCTCGATCGCCTCCTCCGAGTCGGAAGGCGAGACCGCCGGGAAGTTGCCTTCGATGATATTGATCGCTTCTTCAAAGCCGGAGATGAAACCCAGATTCACCCATTCCAACGGATCGGTGGTATCTGCATACGCGATCTGTTCCGTGGGAAACAGGCGGAAGTTGTCCGTTTTGAAATAGCGGATCGTCTTCTTATGGGGAATACCCAGCTCGCCCGCCGCCTGCTTGCTGAGATAGGTGTCCAACGGGGCTATATCTTCCCACTCCTGTGGGCCGTAAGTGGACCCCAGGTAGCGGAACATATACGCGAAAGGAGGGCGCGAGTAGGTCTCATTGATGCCCTTTTCGGTCAACTCTTCCCGCAGCAGCCGGTAGTAGACTGCATCCGCATAGAGAGGGATGCTCATGACGAGCACGATCGAGGAGATCAGCCCCAGGACCAGAGCAAATGCCAGCCACTGCTGGGCGAAGATACGTTTAATGGCGACAACGATAATCGCCGCGATACGCAAAAAGAGTTTCATGTCCGCGGTGAAGAGCGGTCTGTGGCGTCCTGCCCTCCACTCTCCACGCTCTGCTCTCCGCTTTTATTGTCCGACCACAACCTGGCCCTCTTCCAGCCCTTCTTCGATCTCCACCCGATCGGGGGTCTGGATGCCTACTTTCACATCGACCCGCCGCTGGATATCGCCGTCCTGAACGACGACAAACCGCCTGCCGTCAAAGACGCGGATCGCTTGGGGCGGCAACCAGAGGACAGAATCTTTGTGTTCGAGTTGGACCCGCACCTGGACCAGGTCGCCCAGTTCAAAGCCTGCGTCTTCCGCCAACTGATCGATCGTGATGCGGGTGGACTTGTCCGGGTCGATCACTTCGCCGCTGCCGCCGCTCCCGAACGGGTAGGGCAGCCGCCGCACGAATCCGGTCAGGATTTCCCCGGGACGGCCGACCAGTGAAATCTCCACCGACATCTCTTCGGCCAGCTCATTCATCTGATCGCTGATCAGATCGGCTTTGATCTCCAGATCATCGATGTCCGCGATGGAGACGACTGAATCGAAGGCGTTCACCGGGCGGCCCCCAGTCAGCGAGACGGAGAGCAACTTGCCGTCGAAGGGAGCTGTGATCGTGGCGTCGGCGATAGCGCTTTGGAGCTTTTCGACCTGAAGTTGTGCCCTGGCGACGTCATTGATCAGGAGCGGATCTACGCCTTCGGTCAACTGTTCCAGCGAGAGTTCGGCCAGCTCAACCTGCTTGCTCTGGACCGATATCGCGAAATTGTCATCCGGACGTTCGGTCCGCAGATTGATCAGCTGCAGCGAGGCGATGTCCAGGTTGATCTGTGCTCTGCGGATCTGAAACTCGAGATTTCTTTCTGCCGTGTACAGCCGGGACTGGGCCCGCTCCAGGCTCAACTGCGTAGAGGTCAACTCGCGCTCCAGGTCATCGATTTCGAGGTCGGCGATGATCTGGCCTTCGGTGACGAGGTCGTTGCGCTTGGCGTAGACATTGCGGATGCGGCCCCCCGTACGGAAGAACAGGGCCTCTTCCACTACGGGCGCCACGCGACCGCTGAAGGTCCGCTCGCGCATAATCTCGCCCACTTTGACTGAATAGGTCGGCTTGATCGGCACTACCGAGGTGGGGATAGGGGTAGGCGTCGGTTCATTGGCCGCGATCTCTGCGCTGCGGCCCGCCGGCAAGAGTGCGCAGCCGGCCAACACGAAACTGAGCGTAATTGGGAGGGCTGCGCGCCCGACGCCCGCACTAATGCTCAGCGCGGCACGCATCCTGCGGCTCAAGCGGCTGACAAAAGGCAAACAGGCAGCGTATTTGACTGCCCGCACGCATAAGAGCCGGTATTCCATTCGAAGGAAAGGCAGACAGTTCATTAGATCATTTTTTCTTCTCTGAAACACAGGATTTGTTCCAAACGCAGAGATGGGGATGCATAAGGCACAGGAAAACTCCAGTGCCTGGCGAAGGATCTGTCCCCCGTCCCGCAACAGATTGCGATATGACGGCGACGAGAACGAAAGGCGGGCAATGGTGCTGTGTAATGGCAAATGACATCGTTACGTCAGTTAACAGAGAAGTATAAACGTCCATTCCCAATCTACCAAACTTCAGACGCCAACTGGTCTATTCAATCCGTCCTGCAACCATCCGCTCCACCGCCAGCCGGCAGCCGCTTCAACTGCAGAAGATGCAGTCCAAAATTTGGGGTGAACCTTCGAAAATCTCAAGAAACGACCTGTTCACCTCCATGCACAGTCAGTTGCCCAGCCGCTGACCACTGACCGCTGCAGGGGACGTCCCGGATTTGGGCTGTGAGTAGTCCTGCAGAGAATCGAAGCCAGCGGTGGGTGAAACTGGTCAAGGGCTCCTGGAGAGATACAGGGCAGGCGCAAAGACGAGAAGAGATTGGGGAGGAGAGAGAACTGCCGTTGCCTCCGCCGGAGATCGGAGCGCGGGCTGGCCGAGGCAGTGTCGTCAGTTGAGATATATGAAAGTTCGCCACTAATTCGCCACTAATATGTGATGCACTCATATGAGAGTGTTGCCTTGCGGGGGCGGGCGGGGATACGCGGACTTTGCCGTTCTGTACAGCTCTTGCAGGGGACGCCGGTACGTCATTTCGATGGCTGAGGGGTGGTCTTTCGGCGGTGCGGCGGGGGGCCGAAAGGGGCCGCGAAAGTATTGCATTTTCCCAAAAAGTGATGCATTACTGGATATTGGGGTCCTGACCAGAGAGAAATAGGGCGAAAAGCGGTGCGAAAGCAGTGCATCAATAGGGATGCATCACTTTCATGCAAAAATCGGGGGAAATGGAGGTGTCGCGGGAGTGTGTTTTCGAGCTGATTTTGGCTGCAAAATCGGCGCGGAAATGCGGTGGTTCGCGGTTGGTGGTCTGCCGAAGAGTTACAGGTTTTGTACAGGTTTTCGGAATTGAGCGGGAAGGGAACGCCCCAAGCCTGGTTGCATGCCGATTTATATGAAACGCGTCCAATTTTTGGGTGCATCACAGATTTGTGATGCTCCAGAGTAGCGGGCTGTGGCTCCCGGTATAACTCCCCAGAGGCAGCCTGAATCTCACCCGCATTATGGACTGCACCCACTGCAGTGGCCGATAGCGTTCCCCAGTGTGATGGGATAGAATGCCTTTCCATACGGCGCCGGGCGATTCAATCCATCCATCGAACGACCGGCTACCCGCGTCCCCGCTCGCGAGGGCGGATCGAATACCGTCTGAGTCACACTCCGGAGGAAGATAACGATGCCCCGCTCTTCAGCGCACGCCCGCGGCGAGGCGGCAGCGCAAGCAACGTCCGATAGACCCAATGTGATCGTCTTTTTCACGGATCAGCAGCGCTGGGATTCAACCGGCGTGCATGGCAACCCGCTCGATCTGACACCCAATTTCGACCGCATGGCCCGGCAGGGCACCCACCTGCACACCACCGTCACCTGCCAGCCCGTCTGCGGCCCGGCCCGTTCCTGTCTGCAGACCGGCATGTACGCCACCACCACCGGCTGTTATCGCAACGCCATCCCTCTGCCGCAGGATGCGCGCACGCTCGCACACTTTTTCGGGGAGGCGGGCTACGATACCGGCTATATCGGCAAGTGGCATCTGGCGGACAGGGGGATCACCGGGCCTGTGCCTGAAGCGAATCGGGGCGGCTACCAGAGCTGGCTGGCATCCAACGTGCTGGAGTTTACCTCGGACGCCTACGATACTGTCATGTATGACAACGACGGCGAGGCCGTCAAACTGCCCGGCTATCGTGTGGACGCCCTGACGGACGCAGCCATCCGCTACGTTGACGACCACCAGGAGGACCCGTTCTTTCTCTTCCTATCCTATATAGAGCCGCATCATCAGAACCATCTTGACGACTATCCCCCGCCCGACGGCTACCGCGAACGCTACGCCGGCCGCTGGACGCCGCCGGACCTGCTCGCCCTGGGCGGCTCCTCCCAGCAGCATCTGGGCGGCTATTGGGGCATGATCAAGCGGCTGGACGAGGCGTTGGGCCGCCTGCTCGACGCCCTGAAGAGCCTGGGGCTGGACGAGAACACAGTCGTCCTCTACACGACCGACCACGGCTGCCACTTCAAGACGCGCAACGACGAATATAAACGATCCTGCCATGAAGCGTCGGTGCGCCTGCCCACCGCCCTGACCGGCCCCGGCTTCTTCGGCGGCGGCGAAGTGCGGGAGATCGTCAGCCTGGTGGACCTGCCGCCGACGCTGCTAGACGCAGCCGGCCTGGAGGTGCCGGAGCAGATGCAGGGCCGTTCAGTGGCGCCGCTGGTCGGAGGCCGGTCGGCGGACTGGCCGCAGGATGCGTTGATTCAGATCAGCGAATCGCAGGTGGGGCGGGCCGTGCGCACGCAGCGCTGGAAGTACAGCGTCACCGCGCCGGACACGGATGGAAGGCAACATGCCAGTTCTGACCGCTATGTGGAGCAGTATCTGTACGATCTGCAAGCGGATCCATACGAGCTGACCAATCTCGCCGGCCTGGAGTCCCATCGCCGCGCCGCGGACGTGCTGCGGGAGCGTCTGCTCCGCCTTATGGGCGAAGCGGGCGAGGCGCCGGCCGCGATCGACCCGGCCCCGCCGCGGCCAAGCAGACAACGGATCGTGACAGAGGAGGAGGCTCTTTCCTAGAGGGCGTTAGCGGCTGCGAGCCGCCGGAAGCGAGAGTTTCAATCGATTTCAACCCGGCCGCGCTGGCTGCCGGGTTTTTCTTTCTGCCGCGCCGCATCGGCTTCGCAGCGCGCCAACGCGGCGTCGATCAGCGCACGGCAGGCCAGCAACCCCTCCCGCCGGGCGGCGTAGGCGTGCGTCCAGAAGTCCGGCGGCAGACCGAGATCGTTGTGGCGCAACTCCTCACACAGGCCGGCCATCCCTTCCAGCAGCCAGGAGGAGAAGGTAAAGGCGTCTGCGCGCTCTGCACGCGGCTGGCGCGGGAGCGGCTCCGTCTCCTGCTCTGCTGACGGACCTGAGCCCGCCCCGTTCTGTTCACTGCCGTCACTGACTGGAACTGATCCGTTTTCGGCCATGGTCATATCCCTGCCCCGGCGCACCCAGTAAAGCTGTCGCGCGTACCTTTTCGGCCGCCGGCGCGCGTTCAGCTCCTCATGCCGGTTCATTGATGATCAAGGTACGCATGACCCGGTAGTCGTGGCCGCCGAAGCGATACTTGTACTCTTCATCGCCCTGCAGAAAGTCGAATACTTCGATGCCGCGCGCGATCGCATGTTGGATGACATAGCCCAGCAGCACCCAACCGGGGCTGTATCCGGCCCATTTCTCGGTATCGTAGCCGGAATTGTAGAGCAGCAGCTCCTTTTTGTACTCGAACGCCAGCAGCGCGGCCGCGTTTTCGCCGTTCAGCGAGAGAAAACTGAGATGGAGATGGCCCGTTTCGAGCATGCGGCCGGCCATGACACGGAAAAACCGCTCCATGTGCGGCGTCATGAACGACTCTTTGTCCGGGCGGCTCATGCGTTGCAAACGCAGAAACTCATCCATTGCAACCTGCAGTTCGTCCATCGATTGAATCAGCCTAAAGCCGACATCCAGCTCCCGTTCCACCCGCCGCTGTTTGCGTCGAATCTCGTGGCGCTGCTTTTTGTCGATCTGCATGAGATAGTTTTCATAGCGGGCCGGGAGATGCACGTGCGGCGCCACATCCTCCTGGTCGACCTCCACCCGCAAACCCGCGTTCCGGAAAATCGAGGGCAGCGCCTTATAGCTCAGACTGTCCTCCGGCAGATTGCACAGGTCCAGATAGTCCCACGCCGGCGCCTCCTCGCTCTGCAGCCAGTCCAGCAGACAGTAGTAGACCTCCTTCTCCCAGCCGGCGGCGATAACGATGTCCAGAAAGTCGCTCACCTCCACACAGCCGACAAGCTTCAGACTGTTCTTCCCCGCCCATTTGCCCTCTTTGTGCTCACTCAGATAGAAGGGCGCGATCCCAACCAGCTCGGACGGGTCGGGAGCGGCGTGTGAAGGGTCAGCGGGATTCTCACTCTCTTCTCTCTCCTCTTTGCTCTCGCCTCGATAAAAGGCCAGGATCCACAGATCGCCCGACCCCAGCTGCTGCCACCAGACCGACTGCCATTCATGCGTCAGGAAAAAGGTATCGTAGCGGCTGCGGGCCAGCAGATCGTTCCACTCCGACGCCAGCGCGCTGAAACCATTGGGATAAGCGGTTGGACCGTAGATGGTTACGTTAAGAGAACATGGTGGTACTGCATCGCTGTCTGCATCCTGTGCAGACGCCTCGGTCCCCGGGGCAATGCTGGCATTGTGGTGCCCGTCGCGCCGCAACCGGCGCGCCAGCGCAGGCACGTCCGGCGCCGGGGATTTCGTGATAAGCATAAGCTCCTCTATCTGCTAGGCTGAACCTTTGTTGCTGGTACTGAGGGACGGCAAATGATCCGCGCATTCCACTACGAATATCGTAGTGAGCCCAGCCATTCTAGTCCAATTGGTGGGGAATCGACAAACCCAAGTGCCCGGCGCGGGGACTGGAAAGCGGCTGCCGGTCCTTAAGTGGGAGGGCGTCCGCTGCCGCGAAAACGCAGGTAACCGACAGCGATGAAGACGATCAGCAGGAGAAAGATAAAGGTCTGCCCCTGGGCAGTTTGCGAGATGCGGAGGAACCGTTGCCACACGGTGACGTCCGTGACCTGTGCCGGGGCGGCCGAAGGGCGGGACCGCTGGATGATGGATGAAGGCGTTGAAACGCCGACAGCGATCATGGTCCCGCGCGCGGCCAGGGCCGGCGTGGCGCTCGCCTCCGCATCCTGGGTGGCGTCCGGAGCCGGTGTCTGCGGACCGGAACCAGGCTGCGCGGCCGCGCTTTCGTCTGCCGTTGAAGAGGTTGCGGCAGGGGGCGGCGAGGCTTGCGGTTGGGCGCTGGCCGCGCCTTCGCCCGCGCCCGGCGCAGTTGCAGTCGCGTAGCAGACCAGCAGCTGCACATCGTCCAGGAACATCCAGGTGCGTCTGCCGTTGCCGTCGTTGAAGACATTGAAGTAGAGATAGTACGACCCGTCCAGATAGGGGGTGAGGTCGACCGTCATCGTCTCCCAGGCCGCGTTCTCCGCGCGGTTGCGATAGAGGATTGCCTCGGTCGCCAGGGTCGACGTCAGCAGGATGAGCTCTTGGCGGTCAGACGCCAGCGCCGGGCTGAGCGTCGCCGGGTCCTGACTGCGCGAAAGATGGTTCCAGCGCAACGAAGCGCTCGACGCCCCGGCCGGCAACTGAACCAACTGGCGGACGGAGGAGTAGGATTGGAGATTCTGGGTGCCGCTTCCCGGCGGGTTGCCCAGCCGCAATGATAAGGCGCCCCCGGAGGGCTGGCTGGCGAGAATCGGAGGGACCGGCGATTCGCCGACGGCCCAGTTGGATTGGCCGTCCAGCACGCTTTCGAAGTCGCCGTTGGTCAGCGTATCGCTAGCGACACAGCCGCCCGGTACTGGGGTCGTCACCGGTTGCGGGGTGGCGGCTGGCGGCGTACCGGTCGGTTGCACCGTCGCGGTCGCTGGCGGCGTTACAAACGGGGTCGCGTCCGGTTCGCAGGCCAGCAGGCTGACCTCGTCCAGGTAGAGCGCGGTGCGGCCGCCGCCACCGTCGTTATGCACACCGAACTCGATGCGCAGCGTGCGCCCGCGGAAGTGGGTCAGATCTATCAGTTCGAACTGCCACGTCTGCTCGTTGGAGAGCCGGGCCCACGGCTGCGCCAGGCGTACGCCGGTTGTGGCTTCGTAGATGTTCAGGAGCTGCATGTCGCTGCCGGGCGTATCTTCGTGGCTCGCCCAGAAGTGAAAACTGAGCGTGAAATGCTGAGCCGAATCAGGCAGTGTGATGTCCTGGTAGAGGTTGTCGTTGGCGTCCTGGTTGGCGCTGTCGACGATTCCCAGCCGCATGGAGCGATCACCCGCATAGGCTTTCGCCGTCGAATAGCTCGGCGGCAGGGCAGTGCCCGCCAGACCCCAGTGCAGGTCGGTCGCTTCGAAACCGCCGTTGATGATCAGTTCGCTGCAACCGTCGGGGGAGAGATGGGCCGCGCTCAGTTCATCTTCATCAGGAGCGGGAGGCGGGCTCTGTGCAGATGATGTCATCGTTCCCTGCCACAGGGTAAGCACGACCGCCAGCAGCGTGCCGAGAGAAACAGCTCCCTTCGCTCCCCACACCTTGCTCATCAAGCCTCGCATCCTGTCCACCTGAAAACTGTCCTGCTGCGGCACGTAGGTTCCTCCTGTATCTGACAGGAACCTCAATTGTAGCATGGGCCGCAGATCATGAACAACGGCGGTGCGACAGCTTTGTCAGCAAAGCCAAACCGTTCGGGTGCATCCCAGATTTATGTGAGGTCGTTGTCTGAATCAGGAGAAAAGGCGAGGAGAGAGCGGAGAGGCGTGAGGAGTGAGTGGCGTGGGGCGGCTCGTGGAGAGTGTTGTCATGTTGTTGATGGGATTGAGCAGGGGTATGGAGCCGCACCAGCGGTTTGAATTGAGGCATCAGGAAGGTATTGGCGACAGCGATAGGATCGGATGCACCGCCGGTCTTGATATCGTGAGCTATGATGTGCCGGGCAACCGCTGGCGGAGCCATTCAATGACGGTGCGCGTGATATATTCCCGTTCTGATTTCGGGGCATTGACTGCCAGACAGGCTTCCATGCGCTGGTTCAGATCTTCCCCGTCAACACTCCCCTCTGCACCGATGACGACGAGTTGCGAGTGCGGCGTTGCATTCCCCCAACCATCCTGAGTCAAGGTCAGGTTGGCGCGTCTGCCTACCACCTGCAGAATTCCTTTTTGACCGGGAGCATCCGCCAGAAAGAAAATCCCTTTGGCGCGATAGATCGTTTCGGGCAGGCGGTTGACCATCCTTTGCAAGGCGCGAAATGAGACAGGCTGCGAACTGCGCCAACTCCAGGTGCTGAAAACCAACGTGTGGTCTGAATGTTGATGGTGGTGCCCGTTGTCTTCATGCTCCTGTTCTTCATCTTCGGCATGGACATGAACATCGTGCGGCCGGCGGCTTGCTAAGCGCTCGATTTCAAATTGACCCACATTCAACAGCAGTTCAAGCGGCACATCTGCTTGGATTGTTTCGATGATGCGTGCCTGGGAGACGATTTGCCGGATGAAGTCCCGCACCGATTGAAGCTGTACCTCATTCACCAGATCGACTTTGTTCAGGATGACGATATCCGCCATGCCGACCTGATGGATGGACAGCGTCTCTTGGCGCTTGTCGAGGCTCAGGACCTGCTCGGCATCCATCACGGTCAGGATGCTGTCAATCTGCACACGCTGAATCGCCCGAAACGTAAGCGCGACTTCGAGTGGATCTGAGACACCACTGGTTTCAACCACGATATATTCGGGTGGCTGTGGACGCTGGATCAGGTCGCGTGTGGCTTTGAGAAAGTCACCCCGGATGGTGCAGCAGATGCAGCCGTTGGCAAGGCTGATCGTGTCTTCCTCCGTACCCACAACGAGCTGCGAATCGATATTGATGGCTCCGAAGTCATTCACCAGCACAGCCACGCGCAGACCATGCTCTGCATGAAGAATGCGGTTGAGAAGTGTGGTCTTCCCGGAACCCAAAAATCCGGTGATGATGGTCACGGGAATGGGTTGGAGATCAGATTTCGGGTTCAACACACACTCGCTTTCACTTTCATCTTGTCAATCGAACTGATACTTGGCATCAGATCGTGTTGCGCACAAGGTCTACGAAGGCGCGGCCGGCCCAGGGCGCATCTGTCGGGTTGGGCATCATGTCGGTATCCGACCAGTCAACCTGGCAGCCGAGCGCGGCGGCCTCCTGGGCGATGCTGAAGTCCGGCATCACGCGGTCGAAAGCCACCACTTCATCGGTGCCGGGCGGCATGATGGCATCGGGGTCGATCCGATCGCCGCCGATGAAGTAGACGGTGTCTGCAAGCGGCGAACTTAAACGACAACGCGTGGGCGCTCATCCTCGGTGGGGGCGTCAGTCGTTCCAGGCGCGGACGGGATGCAGGCGGCGAGGAGATACAGAGTTGCCATGAGCGATGAGAGAGTTCGGAGGGAGCAGTGGATCTGCGGGCGCCCTTTCGCCGGATAGGCGCTGCGTGCTCCCTCAACAGGCGTCAGGCGCCGGCAGAATCACGGCAGTCGGTGCAATGCCCAAAGAATGAGACATGACTCACGTCGACCTCGAAGTCGTATTGGGAATCCATCGCCCGGCGAAACGCCAGCAAGACACTGTGCGGCAGCTCGAGCAGGCTGTCGCAGGAGCGGCAGACGAGGTGGTGGTGCGGCTCGGGGCCGGCCATTTCGTAGGCAAGCCGGCCGTCGGCCATATGCACCATCGCAAGGATGTGCTGTTCTGTCAGAAAGTGCAGAACCCGGTAGACGGTCGCCCGGCTCAGCGTGGGAGCGATGCGGTGCACATGGTCGTACACGGCTTCGGGCGTTACATGGTCACCGAGCCGACAGACTGCGTCCAGGATGAGTTGGCGTTGGGGTGTTACCCGGTAGCCGGATTTGCGTAACTGCAGACTGATTTCGGTCGTATCGTGGGACATGATAGCTTTATCTGGTGCAATATCATCGTCGAGACAGAACGTCTCACCAACAGAGGAGATTATTTCATACGAAACAGGTTTCTCATAACGGCTGCACTGCCGCTATCGACAGGGCGCCATCCTCATCTGAGACGGCGATACGGCGATCATCCGGCGACCAGGCCAAGCCGGCGATCGGGGCTGTGAACAGAGTATCCGCCAGCAAAACGGTTTTCTTCTTCTCGACTTTCCAGATTGCCAGCAGGCCATCTTTCCCACCGGAAGCCAGCAGCATACCCCGCCGTTGAAACTTCAGGTGCTTGATGAGGTCCTGATGCCCTTCCAGCATGACCGGTTTCGTGTTTTCCGGCCCCTTGCCGGAACAGTCCCAGATCACCGCCTGGGTCCCGCCGCCGGTCGCAAGATAGCGACTGTTGAAGCTCCATGTCAGTTCCAGCACCTTAGTTTCGTAGCCCCACATCTGCAGGTCCTGCCCGGACTCGACGAGCCAGAAGTGCACCGTCGAGTCCTGGTCGCCCGTGGCAATGTGCTTTCCATCGGGACTCCACTCCAGGGTGAGTGACGAACCCTGCCATTCGAAACGGCGGAGTGGTTCCGCTCTTGTGGGGCCATACAGCACGACGCCGTTGTAGGCAGTGACGGCGAACCGTTTGCCATCATGGCGCCACTTGATGTCGGTAATGGTGCTGTTCGCATCGGGGAATTCACAGCCCAGTTCCCCGGTGGTGTTCCACAGTCGCAGTTTGCGACCGGCGGCTGACACCAGCCAGTCGCCCGCAGGGCTGAAAGCGACGCGCTCCACCCAGCTTGCGCCGCCCGCCATTTCAGAGGTCTGCGTTCCTGTCTTGGTATCCCACAGCCGTACCTTGCCGTCCTGCCCGACGCTGGCGAGGAGACGACTGCTTTTGTGCCACGAAATCGCCATCGTGCCGAGGGTATGGCCGGGCAGCGTGTGCTGTACCGCGCCGTCTGCACCGTTAAACAGCGTGATTGGCCCAGACACACCCGCCACTGCCAGCTTTTTGCCGTCCGGCGACCATGCCAGCCCGATCGGATGATCGTTAATGTTGGTACGCCAAATTGGCTTGAGCGATGGCTTTGGCGGTTTGCGCTTGTTTTTGCGCTTCTTTATGAGACGAGACATGCGCGAAAGCCTTCTTCCAGTGCAGACCGATCCAGGTTACGCCCGATGAAAATCATCTTGTTATGACGCTGTTCATTCCCCCACGGACGATCCGGGCGGCCGTCAAAGAGCATATGCACCCCCTGAAATACGAAGCGCTCATCATGGCCGCGCAGGCTCAACACGCCTTTCATACGGAAGATGTCCTGTCCCTGCTCGCGCAGCAGTTGGCCTAACCAACCATTGAGCCTCTCCATATCAAAATCACCGGGGAGGGTGACACCAACAGAAGTCACCTCTTCGTCGTGTTCATGATCGGGTTTGTACTCGCGGGTTTCGAGGGGGGTCAGCACGGCATCCGCGCCGCACAGGTGCGCGTCGAACTCATCAGGGTGATGTTCGGTGAACAGCATGTAACGGCCCGGCTGCTGAATCACGAAGTCGAAGACGGTCTCGCCATTTCCGTTCAGAACGAGCTGGTTGTGCTGCCCATTGCCGAGGTGCAGCGTCTCGCCTGCCTGTACTGCCTGCTCATCTTCAGAGAAGGTCAGTACCGCGTCCATCAGCGTCGCTTCCTTCGCCGCCAATCCATTATCGGCCAGCGGCAGCAGTGCGGCCCCCATTACCGGGTCAGGGCCTTCACCCATCACCCATTCGTACTTCCCGGTGTTCAGTTCATAGATACCCGACCACTCAAACGGGTATTCCGGCTCCATGAACTTCGGGTCGATTTCCAGTGCCCGGTCGAGGTTAAAGCCGCCCACATTGAGAATATTGTCCATCTCGACGACCGCATCGCGGGTGCGGAAGATTTTCGCCATGCTGTTCATGCTCTTGATGCGTGCTTCGAGTCGGTCGAGGTCTTCCGGGGCAACCAGATCTGTCTTGTTGAGCAGGATCACATCGGCAAAGGCAACCTGTTCTTTGGCCTCATCGCTGTCGTCGATGTGTTCCCAGATGTGTTTGGCATCGACCACCGTGACAATCCCATCCAGCTTCAGTTTTTCCTGCATATCATCATCCACGTAGAAGGTTTGCGCGACGGGACCGGGGTCCGCCATGCCGGTGGTTTCGACCATGATGTAGTCGAACTTATCGCGGCGCTTCATCAGATGACCGAGAATGCGGATCAGATCACCCCGAACGGTGCAGCAGATGCATCCGTTGTTCATCTCGAAGATCTCTTCTTCCGCGCCAATAACCAGATCGTTATCAATGCCGATCTCGCCGAACTCGTTTTCGATCACCGCGATTTTCTTACCGTGATTTTCGGTCAGGACGCGGTTGAGTAACGTGGTTTTGCCTGCCCCCAGAAAGCCCGTCAGGACGGTCACCGGCACTCGTGCTTCAAGTGTGTTCATCATGTTCCTGTCTCCTCTATTCAACTGTCGTTTTTGGCTGATGGAGCGTCTCGGCAGCAGCGTTCAACTGTATGGTCAATCTCCCGCGGCGATGGCTTCATCCAGCGCAAACAACGGGCGGTAGGCATCATGTCCTGCGCCGTAAGTTCGATCCATCAAGGCAGCGTACTCGGCAGCGTAGGCGGGATTGGTGCGCCAGCGCACACCGAGATATTCCGCCGCTTTGACGATGCCGAGGACACCGTGTTTGAGCTCCTCAAAGGTGTAATCCGGCCCCACCGGGACGCACATCCAGCGGGCGAGGTTCGCCGCCGTTCCCTGGTGATCCGGCGCGCCGTCAGCACCGAGCGCGGCATAATGCAGAGGCCGAATCTGGGGCAGCCAGCGCACGGGCGTATTTTCCTGCTCAACGTAGGCGTAGAAGGTGGCGATATCGCTCTCCAGTGGAATCTGCACTGCGACCGCGGTCGCCAGCGCCAGCCTGTTCGGTTCGTGCGTCGCCAGCCCGGCGGCTTCACGCAGACCGCGCCGCACCTCCGCCAGATTCGCGCTTTGCCGCTCTGCCAGTTCCGGCAGACGTTCAGACTGTGCCAATGCCTGTGCTGCGTTCGGGCAGTCAACCGGTTGACGCAGTGCTCTCACCTCTGCATAGAGCGCCTCATCACTGATTACCAGCAGCGCGCCGGGGCGGTCATCAGCATCAGTCAGATGCAGGCCGTACAGCGTCACCGCCGGGCGCTCTGCCGCGCCGGGCGTAGGCAGGGTGTCAGCGCAGTCGAGCCATATAGCGTTCTGGGGCTGCCACAACCCGCGCACCACCTGCGTCCAGGTGAAGCGCGTACTGGACGGCGCGAGCTGGAGATGCGCGTCAAAGTCCAGAAAGCGCAGCAGCGCCTTATGATGCTTGACCGACTCTGCCAGGTCATGGCTGGCATTCGCCGGGACACCGACCCGTTCGCCTGGCTGAATTCCCGCCGCCTGATGCAGTAAGCGGCGCGCGCGGTAGGCATCGCGCACCAGCACAACCCGCGCGCCGCCCAGGCGTTCCGACCATGTCGCCTCTGCCGCTTCGAGCGTCACCTCGGCATGTAAAGCCATGTCAGCAGGTAGGGTCAGCCGCTCATCCAGTGGGGGATGCGCGGCATAATCTGCGCCACGAATTGGCAACCCACCGAGCGCCTCCACCGGGCAGAAGCCCCCTAACCATAACGTTCCCCAATCAACGGGCATTTTCAACATCTTTGTCCTCTTTATTTTCTCTTGTCTATGGGTGCATGTGCTTGTTATGGGCGTACATGACTCCCTGCAAATCGAGAAACCAGCCTTCCCTTACCAATTCGGACGAGCCTGCTTTCGCGAGAAGAGGATGTTCAGACAGGGGCTCTGCGCCTGAATACAACTGCCAGTGCGAAGATTCCGCTTGCCACCAGGGTCATGGCAGGACCGGCGGGCAGATTGAAGTGGTAGGAGACGTAAAGGCCGGTCACGGCGGCCGCGGTCCCTAGCAACGCGGCCACCACCATCATCGAGACAAAGCGTCTCACCAACAGATAGGCCGTGGCGGCAGGTGTTACCAGCATCGCCATGACAAGAATCACACCCGCCGCCTGAATTCCGATCACGATTACAAGGGCAAGCATGACCAGGAACACGTAATCAACGATGTTGGTGCGCCTGCCGAGAACCTGGGCCCCCACGGGATCGAAGCTGGCAAACAACAGCCAGTGGTGCAGAGCGAACAGCCCCAGGATGACCGCCGCGGTTATCCCAAGCGACACATAGATGCTGGTCGGAGATATGCCCAGAAGCTGCCCCAGGAGCAGGTCCTCCATATCGACCCGAATCGTCGTTGCAGTCGACAGCATCGCAAGTCCCAGCGCAAACATGGCCGCAAAGAGGATGCCTATTGAGGTATCCGTGCTGAGGCCGGCGCGCCGGCTCACAATCCTGACCAGCACGGCAACGGCGACGCCTGTTGGGACGGCGGCGATGGCCGGGTTGATGCCCACGATGAATCCAAGCACCATGCCCGGCAGCACGGCGTGGGCGAGAGCATCCCCCATGAAGGCCAGGTTCCTGGTGACAACGTACGCGCCGACCAGCGGACACATCACGCCAACCAGCACCGAGCCGATCAGGGCCCTCAGCATGAAGCCGTACTCAAGCGGGGCGACAAAGAACTCTATCACGTCCTCTTGCTACCGCTCCCCGTCCATCGTGAGATTCACACCGTGAGCGCCGTACAGCTGCTCCATGACCTCGGACGTAAACACCTCGTCGGGAGGGCCGCAGGCGCACACGCGGCGGTTGAGACACAGGACCTGGTCGAAGCGTCCGGCCAGGTTGGTCAGGTCGTGGGTCGCCAGCAGGACAATGCGTCCTTCATTGCGCACCGTTT
>VXRG01000133.1 GCA_009838625.1 Caldilineaceae bacterium SB0664_bin_27 | reverse complement strand
AAAAAGGGCGAAAAACGGTGCGAAAGCAGTGCATCACTAGGGATGCATCACTTTGCGAAAAAAATCGGCCCAAAAGCGGCGGCAAGGGAGGCGCCGCGGGAGCGTGTTTTCGAGCTGATTCTGGCTGCAAAACCGGCGCGGAAATGCGGTTGTTCGCGGTTGGTGGTCTGCTAGAGTTGTACAGGTTTTGTATAAGTTTTGCACAGGTTTCCGGAGTTGAGCAGAAGGTCACGCCCCAAGCATGGTTGCCTACCGATTTATATGAAACTTTATATGAAACGCGTCCAATTTTGGCGTGTATCACAGATTTGAGATGCTCCAGGGTAGCGGGCTGTGGAACCCGGAAAAGCCCCCCAAAGGTAGCCTGAATCTCACACACATTTTTGGACTGCACCCATCCATGAACGTCCCGTAAATCCTGATTCAGACAGAATGCCCCTTTGTGGCGGACGGGGTATGTCCCACAATCTCCTTAATGTATAATGGCTAAACAAACACCAAATATTAGAAATTTGTACATGTTTTGAACACTATTTCGGTCCTGATAGTGGTTTCGTAGTTCTCTCCCTTACTGAGTCATACTTTCCCTTGTGTCTCTGAGACTTAACGCTGTCGGGGCTAAGGCAGCCCTTGTTGCGATTAGTGGAGGAAATCTGTGTCAAGGATAGTTGTTATCGGATCCGGGTTCGGCGGCCTTAGGGCCGCGGTCCGCCTCGCCGCCCGCGGGCACCAGGTTGAACTTTTCGAAAAGCGCGACAAACTCGGCGGCCGCGCCTACGTCTACGACATTGACGGCTTCCGCTTCGACGGCGGCCCCACCGTCATCACGGCACCCTGGATCTTCGATGACATCTGGCGAGCAGCCGGCCGCCGCCGCCAGGACTACTTCCAGCTTGTCCCCTGCGACCCCTTCTATCGCATTTTCGACGAGAGCCACCGCCCCTTCGACGTAAGCGCAGACCATGACGCCATGCTCCGCCAAATCGAACAGCGCAGCCCCGCCGACGTCGAGGGATACAACAGTTTTCTCGCAAATTCCAAAGAGATCTTCAGTGCAGGGATGGCCCTTATCGACCAGCCCTTCCTCCAACTCTCCGATATGATCGGCGTCGTGCCCGACCTGATCCGCCTGCAAAGCTACCGCAGCGTCTACGGCTACGTTTCAAAGTTCTTCCAGGACGACTTTCTGCGCTGCTGCTTTTCCTTCCAGCCCCTTCTCATCGGCGGCAATCCCCTCACCGCCGCCAGCATCTACGTCCTCATCCACTACCTGGAGCGGGAGTGGGGCATCCACTACGCCGTCGGCGGGACCGGCGCCATCATCAAAGCTTTCGGTCGCCTCCTGCAGGAGCTGGGCGTAAGAGTCCATCTCAATGCCGAAGTCGATCGCATCCTTATCGAGCAGCGCCGCGCTCACGGCGTCCGCCTCAAGGATGGCACAGTACATAGGGCCGACGGCGTCGTCTCCAACGCCGACGCTGCCTGGACCTACCTCAACCTCATCCCCGCCCACCAGCGGCCCCGCAACAGCGACCGGCGCATCAAGAGCAAGAGCTACTCCATGTCCCTCTTCGTCATCTACTTCGGGACCAAGCGCCAGTATCGTGATGCCGGCCTGGCTCACCATAACATCATGATGCACCCGGACTACACCGGTCTACTGCGCGAGATCTTCCGCAACAAGGACCTGCCCAAGGAGTTCTCGCTCTACCTGCACATGCCCACCTTGACCGATCCCTCCCTGGCGCCAGCCGGCGGCGAAGCCTTCTACGTCCTCTCCCCCGTGCCCCATCTCGGGGCCGACATCGACTGGGAACGGCAGTCTCAATCCTATCGCGATGCGATTATGGATTTTCTGGAACAGAACTATCTGCCGGATCTGCAGGCCAACATCGTCGCGGAACACCGCATCGATCCCCGCCACTTCGCCGGCACGCTCAACAGTTATCTCGGCTCCGCCTTTTCCATCCAGCCGACCCTGACGCAAAGCGCCTGGTTCCGCCCTCACAATCGCTCTGAAGACGTTGAGAATCTATACTTTGTCGGCGCCGGCACTCATCCCGGCGCAGGTGTCCCCGGTGTCATCTCCTCAGCAAAGATCGTCGACAGCCTCATCGGCGATCCCGTGACAGAAGGCACACCTTCACCGTCTACCCGGCTTGTGTCCACTCATACAGCCCCTTCCGCGCCAGTTGAAACTCCTCCGGCGGGCGGCTGATCGACGTCGCTCCGCCCGAGTCCACTTCAATAATGCGCGCCGAAACCGGCTCATACGCCGCCCGCGGCGCAACCGATCCCTTGGCCACAAAGATCTCATGCTGCTCCGGCATGATACCAACCGACCTCAGTTGGTTAAAGCTCATCGGCGGCGTGCGCAGGCTATCCAGCACCAGCAACCCTCCGCTCGTTTCCAACACTGCCGTCAGTCCCTGATCCCAGTTCCGCCCGCCACCATGGCGGACCTCCGTCTCGATGAACTTGCCGTCATGCAGCGTTCGTACGGTTCCTTCCACCCTCAGTGTCGGGCCGTGCTCGTCGTCCACCTTGCCTCCCACCGGAAGCGTCACATGCGCGCCAATTCCCGCCGCTGCGCACGCCGCCGCGGCCTCCGGGTCGTACAAGGCCACAACCCAGCCGTTCGCCCCTTGCCCCAGCAACTCCTCCAATACGAAAGTGGAGTCCCCGGCGCTGCCACCGCCAATGTTGTCGCCCATCTCCATCATCGACACAGGCTTCTCCTCGCTGGCGATCGACATCTTCACCGCCTCGGCCGGCTTCGGAATCGCCGGAAGCAACTCGTCACGCAGCGACCACATCAGGTCGGCCAGTCTCTGTGCTTCCCGGTCGGCCAGCTCCTGGTCTCCGTCTGCCACCACAACGATACACGGCCCCATCCACGGCACATCAGCATACTGGTAACCGGCCGCCACACTCGTCGCCTGGATTCCCGGCTGCGCCTCCAGCTCGATCGCCGCGTCCATCACCGGCTTCATCGGGTGCATGTTCGTATTGTGAAACGCGATGTTGTAGACCAGTTCCGGTTTGGCGATGCTTGAAACCGGCCGCACCTCACCCCGCACCGTGCGCGTGATCAGCTCTGCTGCCTGCAACCCCCTCTCCCGCTGGTCGATATGCGGGCAGGTCTTGTAGATTATCAGCGCCGTTGCGTCCTCCACCAGCTGCGGCGGCACATTTCCATGGTAGTCGTGCGTCACAACCACGGGGAAGTCCGGCCCCACAAGCTCCCGCACGCGCCGCGTCGTCTCGCCGTCCCCCTGCGGGAAGCCCTCCGCCACAAACGCCCCGTGCAGACCCAGTAGCAGTCCGTCCAGCGGCATGGCGTCGCGAATCAGTCCCAGCAGCTCATCCGTGAGGGTTTCATAGGCCTCCGCCTCTACCGCCCCAGCCGGTGTGGCGACCGCCCCCATCAGAGGGACCATCTCGTAGCCGTACTCATCCGCGCCGGCGATGAATCCGCCCAACTCGTGGAATGTCGGTCGGTACTGCTCGATGATCTCCTGCCCCCGCACGAAGCGAAAGTCCGACAGTGTCGTCGGGAAGGACGCAAATGTGTTGGACTCGTGATTAAGGGAAGCGATCCCAATTCGCATAGCCATGCCTCACCTCCGTGTTGAATTCTCTGCAGGCCTGATCCTAATGCCGTTTTTCCCAAACCAACTCCAGTTCGTCGACTGGTAGCCGATCACTACCTGTCTGCCAATTCCAGGCATACCTGGGATGAAATCTTTGGCGAAAACTCTGTACACAAGTATAATTCCGCCCAAAGGCAGCGAATCGACAAGGGCATTATCCGCCCTCTACGCCCGATACGCAATTCCCTTTGTAGAGCCTCTACAGACGAAAACGTAGATTGTACGTCCTCTTCAAGGCGTACTGCTTTCGTGCAAACCAGGGTTGAGCTTGGCCTTTGAGGCTTCTCTGCAACTGTTGTGAAAGTTCAGATTTCATCTGGAGCAACGGAGGTGAACGTGGCGGTCGCAGAAACTGGCGCTCCTGTACAAAGGTCGGCAGAGAGCAGGGCCAGCCTGCTGAGCCGGCTGGTTGGCGCGCAAACGCCATTTCAGACCAAGAGAGCAATCTGGGGGTACGTTTACGCCGCACCCTGGATTTTGGGACTGATTATTTTTTGGGGCGGGCCGATTCTTGCGTCCTTCTACTTTGGCTTCACCGAATATGCCGTAATTGGCAGCCCGCGTTTCACCGGTTTAAGCAACTACATCAGGGCCTTCAGCGGCGACGAACTGTTCTGGCCTTCGTTGGGCCGAACCTTCAGCTTTGCCGGTATGTACATCCCATTTGCAGTTGGCGGGGCGCTGATCCTGGCAGTACTTTTGAACCAGAAACTGTTTGGCACAACGGTATTCCGCACACTTTTCTTCGTACCGCATCTGATCCCTGCCGTGGCACTGGCAGTTCTCTGGACCTTTCTGCTGGCTCCGCGTGTAGGGCCGGTTAACGAATTCCTGCGCACAATCGGTATTTCTGACCCACCGGGTTGGCTCGCCTCGCGTGACAGCGCCCTTGCCTCCGTCACAATGATCAACGTGTGGGCTGCCATGGGGGGCAACACAATGTTGATCTTCCTTGCCGGGCTGCAGGGCGTACCGCAGGAACTCTATGACGCAGCCTCGATCGACGGAGGCGGCCCCTGGGCCAAATTCCGGCATGTTACGCTGCCAATGCTCACGCCCACAATTTTTTTCAACGTCGTGCTGGCGGTAATCGGAGCACTGAAGGTGTTCACGACGGCTTGGGTCGCCACCCAGGGCGGGCCTTCCTACGCCACCTGGTTCTTCGCATTACATATCTACTTTCAGGCTTTTCAGTACTTCCGCTTGGGCTATGGCAGCGCCTTGGCCTGGGTTCTCGCCGCAATCCTGATGTTCTTCACCTGGGTGCAAGTTCGCTATTCGCGGCGCTGGGTTCACTATGAGGGCGGATAGGAGATAGCTCAATGGCGCAAGGAACGCTAGCTCAGGATACGCAACTGCATCGTCCCTCCGTTTCCCCGCGGCGGGCTACGCAGACGATCGTGCGCGCGCTGACCTACGCCATCGTTCTGGCCTTGTGCGTCCTTTTCGGCTTCCCGCTCTTCTGGACCGCAATGAGCTCGCTCAAAACGATTCCGGAGATGTTCTCATTTCCGCCGATTTTGATCCCCGCGGCGCCGCAGTGGGCAAACTACTGGACCGTCCTGAACATCGACTATCCCGTCGGCCGCTGGTTCATCAACTCCGTGTTAATCGTTGTCCTAACCACCTTTGGAACCATTGTCACGTCCTCACTCGTGGCTTACTCCTTTGCCCGCTTCGAATATCGAGGACGCGATATCCTCTTCATGATCACGCTCTCGACCATGATGCTGCCCGCGCAGGTGACCCTGATCCCGCAGTTCGTTCTCTTCTACAAACTGGGTTGGGTCAACACGCACCTCCCCCTCTGGGTTCCACACTGGTTTGGCGGCGGAGCCTTCGCAATCTTCCTGATGCGCCAGTTCTTCCTTACCCTGCCGCGAGATCTTGATGAGGCAGCCCTGATCGACGGGGCAGGATACTTCCGTATCTTCTGGTCAATTCTAATGCCCCTGTGCAAGCCGGTTCTGGCAACCCTAGCCATCATCACAATCATCGCCAGCTGGAGCGATTTCCTGGGACCGCTCATCTACCTGAATACGCCTGAGAAGTTCACGGTGTCGGTCGGTCTGCAGTTCTTCAACGCCGTTCCCGAGGTCGGCGGCGAGCCAATGCAACACCTTCTGATGGCTGCCTGTGTCATGTCTATGGTGCCCATTATTCTGATGTTCTTTTTCGGTCAACGCTTTTTTGTCCAGGGCATCGTCATGTCCGGCATAAAGGGCTGACCGACAAACCTGAAAGGAGAGTTGCCAGACAAGAGCGAAACACTTGTCCGTACAGCCGCAGTTCAGATACTTGATCAAGTCTATTTCTACGCATTTGATGGCAAGGGTGTCGGGCCTTTTCCATCCCAATCATTTTCAGGAGAACCGCATGACAATGAAGCGACATTTCACACGACGAGCGTTCCTCAAAGGCATGGCGATGACAGGCGCCGGCGCAGCGCTGGCTGCCTGCGCGGCCCCCGCTGCCCCAGCCGCGTCAGATTCCGGCGGAGAGATGCCGGCCGCTGAAGCGGCTATGCTGCGCGTGCAGGCCCCCGCAGGCAACGGTGCACTGATGCCGCGCGAGTTCGCCACACGCTTCCAGGATGAGACAGGCGTACAGGTCGAAGTCGAAGACACCATCTACGGCGAAATCGAAACCAAGACGCAGACCGGTTACATCTCCGGTACGCTCCAGGACCTGGTCTACGGCCATCACCGTTGGATTTTCATCAACTTCCTCAAGGGTATCTACCTCGAAGTCGATGACCTCCTGGATTCCGCTCCCCCGGACGACTTTGAGGACTTCTACCCCAGTGTCCTCGAAGGCAACCAGTGGGAAGGCAAGAACTTCAGCCTGCCCGACGTCGTCCACCCCGGCGGCAACATCGCGGTCAACTACAACAAGACGATGTTGGAGGAAAAGGGACTGCCCGAGCCGCAACTGGGTTGGACCATCGCCGACTGGACCGAACTGGCACGCGCCGCAGCCGACCCCGACGCAGGTGTGTTTGGTATCGGGTTCGACAGCATGATCGCCATGCACTACTATAGCAACGTATCCCGCTCATTCGGCGCCCCCGATTCCAATGATTCCTGGATCATGGATATTGAGGGCCGCACCATGTCCTACAACAACGACCTCCATGCCGAGATCGCTGAGTGGTACGTGGGTCTCCTCGACGAAAAGGTCGCCTCCCGCGACGCCGATCGCGAAGGTGTCGAGCCCAATCTCTTCGTGGCCGGTCTGGAAGCCACCCATGCCAGTACCGTTGGCATCCTCACCAACAACCAGGCGCGCGTCGGCGACCGCTTTGAAGTCGGTTCGGTGCCACTGCCAGTCGGCTCCGAAGGGCGCCAGGGCACCTGCTTCTCCGGCAACCACTGGATGATCAATTCCAACTCCGCTCACGTCGACGAGGCGTGGGAGTTGGTCAAGGCCTACACCTCATACGACGCCGGCGTCTTCCAGGTTCTGGAGGCCAAGCGGCAGACCAATGGCCGCAAGTCCGTATGGACCGATCCGCAGGTCAACGAAGTCAACTTCATGTACGGTTTCACCGACCAGCTGATCACCGACGGTGTCGAACCCTATCCGATGCCTTGGAACACCCGCTTCACCGAGGCCAACAATATCTTCCGCTCTGAACTTAATCTGATCTGGGAGGGCGAGGTCTCTTTCGCCGAACACGCACCTGAGATCGACCGCAAAACGCAGGCCGTGCTCGACGAACCGCGTCCGGCCTGATCGGCAAGCAATATGACCTGTGGTCCGATCGCCCATGAGCGTTCGGACCACAGGTCCCCTGTAACTTCTCTTTAGGAGGAAATCATGGCATTCACCCTTGAACTCGGCGAAAAGGCAATCGACTTTAAACTGATCGCCACCGACGGCGAGATCTACACGCACGCCAGCTATGACGACGCGGCGACGCTAGTCGTG
>VXRG01000033.1 GCA_009838625.1 Caldilineaceae bacterium SB0664_bin_27 | reverse complement strand
CCCAACCCCAGCCCCCGCAGCCGCATCGCCATCGCCGGCGTCTACTCCACTCCACAGATTACCCGCCGTCGCAAGCTCCCCAAACATTTCTATTGGGTGATTCGCAACGGCGCACTGTGCACCGCCTTCCCACCGAAACAAGTGGATATTTCCGAAATCTCAGGGCCGGATCCCTTCCCCGCGGCAGAAGAGGCGCCGGTGCCCGTCGGCTGACCTCTGCGGTAGCCATGCAGGCCCCGCACGTGTCGAAGACTCACCCACAGATGCTAAGCCATCCTGCACACGACGACCTCGTTCGGGAGGTGCGCTCCTGGTACATCTGCGACTATCCAGCACTGGGCAAAGTCGTGGCGCGCCGCCGGTTCGGCTACTATAGCCGCATCCAGCAGACCGCCTACCGTGACATCCACATTCTGGAACCGTTCGACCCGGCAGAGGCGCCCGCATTCATTGCAGACGTGCACACCTTCTACGGTCATCGCCGCGTACACATCTTCACGCATGGTCAGGCTGTCGACACGCGGCTGTCCCACGCGCTGGAGCAGGCGGGTTGCACCCGCGGCGCCGACAATCTCTATCTGGCCCATGTCAATACGGGTGTGCCGCCCGAGGCCGAGTCAGGCCCTGGACGCATCGAGCCGGTTACACCCGGCAATCTCCGGGACTATTCAGTTACAAAGCTAAAGGGGTTTGCCGGCAAAGAAGAGGAGCCGGACCCGGGTGCAGTCGAAGCCGACATGGCAATCCGCCGAGTGGAGCTGAATGCCGGTGGAACCTTTCTCATCGCTCGTGTCGGCGACGAAGCTGTCGCCATCATTGGTTGGTACGAGGGTCCAGACCGCTACATCTTCAACCTGGCGACGCGCGCGCCCTTCCGCAATCAGGGCATCGCACGCCAGCTACTGTCCCGCGTGCTCGCAGACACCTACGCACTGGGCAAACGATCGCTCCTGATCAACACAGATCCGGCA
Source organism: Caldilineaceae bacterium SB0664_bin_27 (assembly GCA_009838625.1). Taxonomy (GTDB): domain Bacteria; phylum Chloroflexota; class Anaerolineae; order Caldilineales; family Caldilineaceae; genus Bin5. Next base: position 6,636 of record VXRG01000033.1, on the reverse strand, counting down.
GATACGCCCGTACAGTTCTACCGTCGTCTAGGCTTTGTTGATGAGATCTACTGGAAGGGAAAGTGGCTCTGGGAAGGCTCTTCTTGCCAATAGCGGTCGGTCGGCCGCTTGCCGTCATCTGTATCACTGGGATAGAGGCAGCTCAGAGTATTCGAGGTTGCCCAGGTCGGTCATTTCGCCGTCTGTTATCTTAAAGAGGACGGCGTTGAGTGTACCCTCCTGGTACAACAGGAAGGAACTCATTACGATGTCGAGAATGAGGCCGTACCGTCCGGATTTGAGGTCCTCGAACACGAAGCGGCCGCTGGCATCTGTATAGGCAACTGGCGCAGTCGCTGGGTCGTACGCGACCACCCGCTCCATCCCCTCATCATCGCTCAACGTCTCACCGATCGCGAGCTTCACGTCCGCCACCGGCTTAAAGCCATCCTCCGTTTTCAAGAGGAGCACCCCGGTCAGAGCGCCGCTGCCAGTCGCGTTCTCTAGCGATGAACTTGTCGAATCCGAGCCCGCTCCGCTGTCCGCGCTTGTGTTGCCTTCCCTGCTGTCCCGTCCCGCCGTCGTCAGAGAAGGGGTCTGCTCTTCCCCGGGAATGCCGCCGCTGCACCCCAGGAACAGCAGAACTGCAATGAGAATATACGCCTGACGTTTCATGGGCTGTTCCCACAAAGAGCCGCGAAACGCGTCCCCGCTTCCTTCACACTTAGACGTTACTGATTGATCGCCTCGTACACCTGGAACTGGTCGTCCGTAGCGCCAGTCTTCAACTGGTTTACCACCGCAATGATTTTGGCGCCGTCAGCTGTAGCCCTGCAGGTGGCGCTGCCCACATAGCCGTCCTGAATCTTGTTCGCCTGCAAGTCCGTCAAAGTCTCATTGGGTTGCAGTGTCCCCGTGATCGTGTAGGTCGTGTCCGTGAAACTGCACTCAATCGCGGTCTCTGACGACCCTACGTTCATCACATTGATGCTGGTGAAAAAACCGGCGTTGCGGTCGTTGATTGTAGGCATGCGCACAGCGCTCGTAGCTTCGTCCGGATCAAAGCTGGCGTAGGCCGCGAACTGGGTTAAGGGAGAACTTCCGGCTCGTTGACTGACGACCGCCGCCAGAGGCTGACTTGCGCTGTTTGTGGTGACATAGCCGGAGCCGATGAACTTCTCGCCGCCCGAGCAGGTGGAATTGGCGCCGTTCTCAAAGGCGCCGCCGGCGAAAGTAACCGTCTGCCCGGCAGCGACCGTCTGCGTTTCCGTGCAGGCGCTGCCCGCCGCCGACGGCATGTAGGATACCGTTACACTTGTATCCGTGTCACCTGTATTCTGTATCTGAATATCGGTGTTGATGCCGTTATTGTTGGCGTTCACCAGGGGCATTGCCGGATTGACAGCGCCGCTGGCGAACCCGTTGTAGGCCGCCATTGAGGCGGTATCTTCCAGAAACGCGACCACGACGACAGGCTCGTCGCTTGTCACCTGGGCTGAGAAGAGATTACTCGTGTGCGACTCCTGTTTCTGATAGAAATTATGCGAAGCGTAGGCTGCCAGCGTGATGTTCGTCGTGAATCCGTCGCTGTAATTCACAGTCACGTTCGTAGAAGAAGGGTTGGGATTCTGCAGAGCAAACCAACTGTTGAATCCTCCATCACTGTTCGCCATCAGCAGGGGCAGGTAGACGGTTGTGCTGCCCTGACTCTCTCCTACGTACGTTCCTCCCGCTGTCAGCGCGCTGTTCATCATGTTGCTAAGCGCGGCGACCGGCTGATCCGATGAGATCACAACCGATCCGCTGAATCCCTCCTGCACCGGTAGAGTGAAGTAGATCTTTGAACGGTCGCGCTCGATGATATCAGTCAGCGTCTTCTCCAGGCTGCCATCCTGTCTGTAAAAGGCCAGGATGATATTGGCCGTGGATTGACTCATGTTGTAGGTCTGAATCGTAGACTTGTAGCCGGGAAACTGCCCCTGGGCATGAGTGTGCGAATAGCCAATTGCAAAGGCAAACACCAGTGCCAGTGCAATTGTAACAAAGGCATAACGCTGTTTCCGTTTCATATCTCTGCAATGCTCCTTCCACAATCCGTTGCGCACTGCCTCGCAGAATCAAGGGAATGAACTTTCATTATAGTTTTTTAGTGTAGTGTAACAAAGTCATGCCGTCAACAACTATCCTGTCGGCGCATATGAACATCGGAGGGCGCGCGCCCGCGCATCGCCCGCTCTGCGACATGCGCAGAACAGGCTCTCCCGCTATATGTCATCTGCATACTGAAAGGGCCGCCAACCCATGTCGCGCTGAGCGACTCGGGTCAGCCTCAGGAGGGATAGGACAGTCTTGCGCGGTGCCAGATTGGTTCGCCGCAGTTCCGACGCCGTCCAGGTTGCGCAATGGGACTGCGAATCGACCTCGCAGGCCTCGATGCTATCGCTTCGCCCGCGGATCTTTGTCGCTGCGACCAGGATCGCGACGGCCTGCCCGCCCGCGTAGAAGGCTGCCGAAAAACATCTGGCCCAGCGAATTGCCGTAATCCTCACGTGAGGTCGGCTCCGTCAGGCGGTCCCAATCGCGCAGCTTCGCGTCGCGCTCCCACTTGGCCCTGCCCTCCACCAGTCCATCCAGCGCCTCTTCCAGCGGCTTGGCGTCCTCGGCAGACAGGTGCTCGCGCCACGTTTCCAGCAGCCCGGAAAACAGGTTCATCCGTTGCAGAATCGTATCGCGATTGGCGAACAGTGAGGCGGCCAATTCGGCCGGAGTGGCGTCCAGCGCCGTACTCAGGGCGAAGCGGCGCCCGGCCAGCTTCTGGCTTTCATTCCAGCCGGGGGCATCGAACGCTCCCTGGAAGAGAACCGCCGCCAGGAGTTCCGGCAGTTGGTCCACCGCTGCCACAATGCCGTCATGTTCAAGCGGATCAATATAGAGGGGCTTCGCGCCCAACCGAGCCAGCAGATTGCTTACCAGTTCCAGTGCGCTGGATTCAGTCTGCGTGGCCGCGCCAATGCAGAAGGTGCTGTCCTTGAACAGATCGCTGCGCGGCTCCGGCACGCTACTGACGTCAACGTATACCGGCCGGCCCGCGACAAAGTGGATACCCTCCGGCAGGTTGTCGGACGCAATTTCGAGCGCAGGCTGCATCACTGCCCCGATTCCCAGTATCACCGCGCCCTCAGCCACATCCTCGCGGATGTGCTGCAAAAATTCCTGCAGTTCCGACAGTGGTTCGGTGGCGATGACCAGGCTCGCGTTGTCACAGGCCGAATGCAAATTCCACGTGGTCGAGTCGAGCGCGCCCAGCTGCTTGGCTTCATTCATCCGCGAAGGCTCGCGGTCATGGCCGATGACCTGGTAGTTGCCCGCATTTTCGCGTAAAGAAAGACCGATGCTGGTTCCTATCAGGTCCATCCCAACAATCGTTATTCTTGCTGCCGTCTCTGCCATAAGTTGCCGTCCTGAATATTATGGAAAACCTGTCCCAGCACGCGCTGCCATGTCGTCCCGAATTCCCCCGGTGAATACAGCCTCTGGCTCTACTGCCTCACTCCGCGGGCCGGCATCAGTTCTGGTTGTCAGCCCACTGCAGCGCCGTCAGCAGCCGCATCCGACCTTCTGCCGCCCATTGCGGCGCAGGATTACCAGACGAGTTAAGAACAACGTCCGCCTGCCCTGCCTTGTCCTGATGATGGGCGATCAGCCAGCAGGTAAGCGGGCTGCATCCGTCCGCCTCGGCCAAACGCGCGCCAATCCGCGCATGCGTCAGATGGACATGCACAAGATAGCGCCAGCCACCCCTGGCATCCTCTACACACAGGCGGGCAGCCAGACCAGGCGCAAACGCATCCATGAGCACCAGCGCCGTCCGCACCCATGCATTGAAAGCCAATCCAGCCTTCGCCGCCGCCAGCTTGCCCACATCGTGGAGCAGCGCCGCCGCCGCCAGGTCCGCATCATCCCAGCCCGCGCCCTGCAAACTGATCAGAACATTCAGACTGTGTCGCTGGGCATCCACCGGCATCTGCTGAAAACGGGTCAGCCCGGCGGGTGGGAGAATCTGGGCGGCCCGTTGCAGTTCCTCAGCCGAAACAGAAGCCGTAACGCCGCGCACGAACTGGCGTATTCGCCGCGTAATCCTCCGGGCCGTTCCCTGCATCTATCAATCCAGTCCAGCTCCAGCCGCCCCATCATACTCAATCACTGCCGCCCACCCAAATGGACAACTGTCACCGCACCCCCCAGCACCCGGATAAACCGCCCAACGACTCATCCCCAATCAACTCTCAACCCAGAATAACCCGAGCGAAGCCTTCTCTCACTCCTCTCTCCTCACCACTGTCGTTTCAGCTCCCGAATGCAAGAAACAGCCACCTGACGATCTGGCCCGCCACGCCGCTGATGAAACCACGTCCGAGGTAGATCACCGCCAGCAAAATAATGAAGCCATAGCGCCCCAGGGTCATGCGCAACTGGAAATTATCCCCCGGCAGGAGCGCAAACAGAATATGGGAGCCATCCAGCGGCGGAATCGGGATCAGATTGAAGACAAACAGCAGCGTGTTGATCCAGACAAAAAAGGTCAGGAACCGCTCCAGCATGGGAACGTCGGCGAACGGTACAAGAAATGCACCCACCGCAGCCAGCACCAAATTGCTCACAGGGCCCGCCGCCGCCACCAAAATCGTCCCCAACCGCACGTCTACGTCGATGTTGCCGGGATTCCACTGCACCGGCTTGGCCCAACCAAACCCCGTAAACAGGATCAACAGCGCGCCGATCGGATCGATATGGGCGATGGGATTGAAAGTGTAGCGTCCCTGCATTCGCGGCGTAGGGTCTCCCAGCTGGACCGCCATCGCCGCATGCGCCATCTCGTGCACAGGCAGTGCAACCAGAATGATGACCGCCACCGCCACGAGCCATAGCGGATCGCCCATTCGTCCCAGGGAACTGCCCCCGGTCAGAAGCGCAAAAAGAACGATTATCCCAACAACCCCGATCGCGATCTGCTGCCCGCGCGAGAGGGCGTTCCAACCCCGTCCGCCAGAATCTCGATACATGTTACAGCTCCGGACCACCGTGCCATGAGTGGGGTATGAACGCTTCCGCGCCCGACTGAACGTTGATGGGCCGTTGCCCGTGTACCCACCAGCTATAGCCCCAGTACAGGATCACAAAAACGATCATCCCGACCGCCAGCCAGTTGCCCACGCGGCCGTACGCACGGCGCATCACCTGTGTCCCCAGCGCCACGAACATCGTAAACGCCGGCGCAATCCAGATGATGCCTTGGAACCGGGCCGCCCCCTCACCGATCTGCGCTGTGGGCTCCACAAAACTCCGTCCTGCCAGACCGATCCCGTAGAGCAGCAGAACCGGCAGTATAAGCCACGTCGCCAGCATGCCCACATTGGCAATCCGTCCTCCGAACTCCGTATACCCAACCAGAAGTCCGGTCAGGCCAAGAAAGAAGATTGGGATCAGCCACAGATGCGAAACTGGTTCCAGCAGCCCCTGGGCATTATCCAGGAGCAGTGTGCGCGCCATCTCCGTCAGTGGCGTGACCGGTAAGTCGGCAGCGACGCCTAGCAGCGCGCTCCCACTCTGATATTCGGCCCCACCGAATACCCCGGCCAGCATGCTCCTGCCCCACGCTGTCAACGGCAGGACGGGTAGCGCAAAGCCCACCAGCGTCAGTCCGTATCCCTTCCAACGCTTCCGGTTGAGCGGGTTCGCCAGCAAAAACCAGACCAGATGGACCGGCAGTAACAGCGCCGTCAACACTTGCGTATAGACGGCTACGGACGTAATAACAAGGTAGCTCAACCAGCGCCTGGTTCCGCTGTGCCACATCGCCTGCAGCCAGCTCCAGCTCGAGAACAACGCCAGCATCACAACCAGCCCGTACGCACCGCCCTCCTGGCTGTACCAGAGCTGTAACGGATTGAAGGCCAGAAAAAGTGTCGACAGCAGCGGCAGATTCCTCAGAAGCGTGCTGCCAACCGCCGGCACCATCCTCCGGGCCACCTGCCACATGAGGGCGATGGTGATGGCGCTGGCCAGCACAGAAAAATAGCGCAACGCGAAGAGATCGGTTCCGAAAAACTGGATCCACGGCCGGATCAGAAGATAATACATCATCCCGCCCTGCCCGGGTGCGACCAGCGCACCGACCGTCTCCTCCACCGGCCGCGTCGCCAGCTCGATCGTCTCCTGTTCCACCTGACCTAGTTTTCGCGCAATCAGCCCGATCATCCGCCAGCCAAACGAAATCAGGATCACCAGGGCCATCCAACGCTGCTGCGCCTTCGGCGACCCACGCGGGCGGTCGCGCGGCGTGTACCTCGGCTCAGGCGTCTGCACAAGTTGAAATCGGACCGGTGAGTCAAAGGAGAGTTTCATAGTGGGACGTAGGGAATCGCAGGAGTTCCGAAAAAAGAGCCAATACAGTTAATGATACCCTCTACGCCGGAGAAAACCAATCATTCGAGAATCGACGGGCGCACTCCAGATTTTGGGTGGGTACAGTCTGGAGAGAAATCGGCGCCAGCGGTGGGTGGAATCGGTGCGGCGGGGTGCGCGAAAGGGGCAGCGAAAGTGTTGCATTTTCCCAAAAAGTGATGCATTACTGGATATTGGGGTCCTGACCAGAGA
>VXRG01000019.1 GCA_009838625.1 Caldilineaceae bacterium SB0664_bin_27 | reverse complement strand
GTTTTGTAGGCCGATTCCGCTGAAATCGTAGTCAGATCAGTGCGCGAATATGTGGAAATCGTCGTCAGGTTGCTAGGTCGCGAGCAAATGTCGGCGAGGCACAGGTCGTCAGTTGCCAAAGTCATTCAGATTTCCCGTCCACGTGCTACCTTTTGAACACTTTTCTATGTCTGATCCCGATTTGGAGGGGAATTCTGAAGCATTTCGATGCTTTGACCCAACTTAGACGCAGTTGCCCTGAGGACGTGCATCTTGGTCTATTTGAGAGGCAGAAGGGAGGTAGACTTGCTGTAGGAGGAGAGGAGAGCAAGATCGTTCGAGAAAAGGCGCAGGTTTATGTAGGGCGGTTGGTCGCGCAGCAAGCCCAAGAAGCGCAGGCCATGGTGCGGACTGCGGGCAATGAGGGAAGGGGTCCGGCGCGCTCCTTCTCTTTGGAAGGCCGCCGTTAGACAATCCGCCTCCGCCGGCCGAAGGCGAGAGGCCGAAGATGCAGCCCGGTTACACCAGCCCCAACATCTTGGCTCGCACAACGACTTGAACACGGTCCTCGACGTACATCTTCCTCATCAGCGAAGTGACATAGTTCTTAACCGTCCCTTCGGCCAGATGGAGTTCGGTAGCAATTTCGCGATTTTTGAGACCTTTTGCTATCAGATTCAGGACCTCCTGCTCCCGTTCGTTGAGCGGTTCGACCAGGCTGGACGTATCGTTGTCAGAAGATAGCGGTATTCGCGCCAGTTCATTTACCAATTTACGGGCCACAGACACCTCAATCCACACATCGCCCTGGTGCGCTACGCGCACAGCTTTAGCCAGTTCCTCGCTGGACATCGCTTTCAATATGTAGCCCACCGCGCCGGCCCGCATCCCTTCAAAGATGTACTCGTCGTTGTCGAAAGTCGTCAGGACCAAGAGCTTCGCCTCGGGGTCCATTGCCAGGATGCGCCGGGTAGCCTCGATGCCGTTCATCTCCGGCATCTGCACGTCCATCAACACCACGTCCGGCCGCAGCTCGGCATAGAGTACAATAGCCTCCAGGCCGTTCCCGGCCTCACCGACAACGATCAGGTCATCTGTCGCATTGATGAGTATGGCCATCCCTTCCCGAAACAACTGCTGGTCATCCACCAGCATCACCCTGATCTTCTCAGACATAATTTGCTCCGTCTCCTTTCCTTTGCTTCGCGACAATCTTCTCCAGTTCCAATGCCAGGCGCTCTTCAGACATATCGAGCCTCCTCGTCGGCTGCAGGGGCAAAGTGAGGGTCAACAGAGTGCCGCCGTCCTCCGGTATATTCACCTTCAGGGTGCCGTCGAGTTGAGCCGCCCGCTCCCGCATTCCCTGCAGTCCGTACCCGCCACTCTCATTGGAAGGTGAAAAGTCCCGTCCGTCGTTGCGCACAGTCAGAATTAGCTGATCGCTCCTGCAATCCAGAGCTATCCAGACATTTCGAGCTCGCGCATGTTTTGCCGTATTTGTCAGTGCCTCCTGAGCCGCCCGGTATATGGTCAAGCACTGGTTGGTTGAGAGTTTGGAGGGCAAAGCGTCGGGCAGTTGCGTGTGGATTTTGGCATGCGCAGGTATGGTGAACGCATCGGCCAGCCGCTGCAGCATGTGGGTCAGATTATCGTCGGTAACCTTGGGAGTACGCAGTGCATGAAGCGTATCGCGCAGTTCGTCCAGCCCTGCGTAGAGTTGCTCATGTACATTTCCGAGCATCGTGGTTGCTCGCTGCGTCTCATGTTGTCTTATCAGCTGGAGCGCGCCTTCCAGCTGCACGAGCGAGGTGGTCAGCCTATGACCTATGGCGTCGTGCAACTCTCTGGAGATACGATTGCGCTCTTCTTCAATGGTTAAGGTTTCAACCTTCTCGGCGTAATCCTGCAGCCGGCGATTGGAATGTGACAACTCCACCAAGAGATTATCGATCTCCTTTTCCTTGCTCCTTGCTCGGTTTTGATGGACAACCAGGTAGGAGACGAAAATGATAATGGTGCCGAACACCCAAATTCTCATTGCAGGGGTCATCTCCACATCGGGCTCCGGATGGAGATAAAAATTGCCTCCCACTAAGGCGGAAAGAAACAGGGTGATCCAAACCAGTCTGCTGCGTAGGGGAGCCAGCAATAGCGCCTGCACGTAAATGAGGAGAAACAGATGCCCGAAATTGACGTCTCTGGTAAAGAGCCAGCAGGCCAACAGGCACTGCAGCCCCAGATAGACGTGCACCCCGAGCCAGGGCCTGTCCGCCGCTAAGGGCCTCCTGCACCAAATAAGAGCGTTGAAAAGCAACAACGCTACTACATCAACCGGCCGCAGTATCGAAAGTGAACCTCTGACGAGAAATATGATGGTCAAAATGGAGAAGATAGCGACCTGTGCGCCGGTCTTCATATAGAAGTTTTCGTCTTGAAAGGGTATATTTTTGGTCATTTGCATACCAAGCGTTCCTTGCGGGCACAGGGAAGTGAGGCGGGGTCGGCGATTGCGCGCTCTGCCCACATTGTTTGCGGTAGTTGCTCAAATGGACGCCAGCCTGCCGCCCCGGTTCCTTTTCCGGCAGCAGAGCCGCGTCTTCCGGCTACACAATCGCGACGGTGGTATTGTGAACGAGAGTGTTGTTTAACTCTACGTCAATCCGGTCGCGCTCATCTGATGCCGGATTCATTCAGGAGCGTCCCAGCAACTGTGATAGTTCCCGGTCTGTCTTGTTCGAAAGATTCCTGTACGGGGGAATGCTCGCTCGCTCATAATCGCATCAACTGGCTTGACGCCTGCGATTTGGCGCGAGACGGTGTTTCATCTGGAACGAAGGCAATTGCAGCAAAGAACACACGATTCAGTTCTTTCAGCTGTGGCCTGAAATTGAACTCGACCCTGGTTACCAAGAACTTCTGGTATCATGTTGAACTTACATTAAAGGTTGGACTTAGTGCTCAGCGTCACCACCCGGTGCGGAAATTTGCAATCCCGCTTCACCACATGCCGAAAATACCGGCCGCCGAACCAATCGAAAATACGAACCGCCTCCCCGCAGTACGGACAGATATAATCCTTCCGTTTTTCTGCATCGTTCGCATACACCAGGCCAGGAATCCCAGCCGAATCCAGAAAATCGTCAAGATAGACCGTCGCGTACCGGTTCCCGCCTCGCTCAGCGCGAACCATTTCCCTCTCGGCTTCCGCAACCGTCCTCATGCACTCCGCTTCAACCTTCCGATCAAACGCATAGATCATCCCGTCACTCCGCGTCCTTCATGTCACGACCAGCCGTCAGGCGCCCTTATGCCCCATCCGCTCAACAAGGCCCCGTTCCTCCAGCCGCTCGATTGAGCTGCCTGTCAGATAATGGGCGAACCATTTTTTTCGCGCCGCGGACGCCCAGATCGTCGCCTATCTCGGTCGCCAGCCTGCCCTCCGCATACGCGTCTCGCAAAACATCTGGCACCGCCTAGTCCAGGAGTTTCAGCCCAGATCGACTTTCCTCGAACTGAAAGAGGTACCATTTACAAGTATATCTCATTCATATGTAGAAGATGTGTCATTTTGGCTTTTTTTTGTGGCAATATCGTGTCAATATTCCCAAAATCGGTGGCTTAGTGAGAAATGGAGTGAGGAGAGAGGAATGTAGATTGCTGTGCTTGCCTGGTTCAGTCGCGAACTGGGGATGGAAATGAGGATCGTGCACGGGTTAGGAGCTACTTGAGGTAAACGAAAGTTCGCCCCAAATTTGCGCTTCACTCTTCTGAGCAGTCCGCTTAGCGGGCGCGCGAATTGCAGTGGTCAGTGATTAGGCTCCGCAGACATTTGGGTGAGGTCGTTCAAGATCGAAACCGATCAGTCCGCGAAGTCATGCGAAGTGCCACGAAGAACACCAAAGGTTTCTGATAAGCACCTTGCGTGAATACGCTGATCAGGTGCGCTTTTCTTCCACAGATCGCTGTTCAGCCAAACGTCAGCGGGCCATAGTCGATAGGCAGGGGCGCGAGGGACGGACAGGGACTTCGGCCTCGGTTTTGACAGTTGTCTGCGAGGGAAACGCGATTGGAGAGAGAAGTTGGAGGAGGGACTTAACCCTTGAGGCCGCTGATGGCAATTCCCTGGATGAAGTAGCGCTGGGCGACGAAGAAGACGAAGATGACGGGTATGATCATCATAGTGGAGGCAGCCATGAGGAGGTCCCAGCGGGTGCGGCCGGCGAAGGCGGTGCGGAACATAGCGAGGCCAAGGGCGACCGTAAACTTGCTGGGGTCCTTGGCGAGGTAGAGGAGGGGGCCCATGAAGTCGTTCCAGGTGCCGATGAAGGTGAAGATGGCTATGGTGGCGAGGGCGGGCTTGGCGAGGGGGAGCATGATGCGCCAGTAGATCGTGATTTCGCTGGCGCCGTCGATGTAGGCGGCGTCGGCGAGCTCGGCGGGGAGGGTGCGGAAGAACTGGCGGAGGAGGAAGATGTTGAAGGCGCCGCCGCCGAAGAAGAAGGGGACTGTGAGAGGCAGGATGGTGTTGACCCAGCCGATGCGGCTGAAGATGACGAACTGGGGGATCATGGTGACGATGCCGGGCAGCATGACGGTGGCAAGCAGAATAGCGAACCAGATGTTGCGGCCGGGGAAGTCAATGCGGGCGAAGCCGTAGGCGCAGAAGGAGGCGGAGACAAGGACGGCGATTTCGTTCAGCAGCAGGATTACTATCGTGTTGCGGAGGTAGAGGGCGAAAGGTCTGGTTGTCCAGGCGTCGAAATAGTTACTGAACTGCGGGGGGTCCGGGATCCATTCGGGAGGATAGCGAAAGACGCCAAGCTCCGTTTTGAGAGAACTGGACAGCAGCCAGAGGAAGGGCAGGATCATGACAACGGCGCCGGCGAGCAGGACGGTCCAGACGAAGATTCGCCAGAAGCGTTCGTTGTCCAAGAGTTGGGATGCAGTGGTCGGTGTCGTTGCGCTCATCAGTATTTTACTACCAACTGCCGGTCATTGTGTGCCCTGCAGGCTTGTACGATCCTGTAGAAGGGTTGCAGCCCGTCCCTAGCTGCCCACGTCTTCGTAGTAGACATAACGACCTACATACTTGAAGACGAGCAGGGTCAGTGCGAAGATGAGGAAGAAGAGTACCCAGGCGAGCAGGGAAGCGTAGCCCATGTCGAAATACTGTAGGCCATTGCGATAGATATAGAGAACATAGAACAGGGTAGCGTGTTGGGGGCCGCCGTTGGTGATCAGAAAACCTGCTGTGAAGATCTGAAAGGAGCCGATGATGCCAATGATCAGGTTGAAGAAGATCACGGGCGACATGAGCGGAATGGTCACATTGATGAGACTGGCCCAGCGGCCGGCGCCATCGATTTCGGCGGCCTCATAGAGGGATTGGGGGATGCCCTGGAGGCCGGCGAGGTAGATGACCATGGTGGCGCCCAGTGCCCAGAGGCTCATGAGAATCATGGCGGGCATGGCCCATTCGGGCTCCTGGAGCCAGGCGATTTTGGGGAGGCCGATGGAATCCAGGAGGGCATTCAGGAGACCAAACTCGGTGTTGAGGACGAAGCTCCAGAGGACGGCGTTGGCGACGGCGGGTACAATGCTGGGCAGGTAGAAGATGGTGCGAAACACGGCGATGCTGCGGGTCTTGAAGTTCATGAGGAGGGCGAGGAAGAAGCTCAGGACCAGACCGACGGGCACGGAGACCAGGGAGAAGTAGGCGGTCACCTTGAGGGACTGGTAGAAGAGGTCATCGGCGAACATTTTCTTGATGTTGCCGAGGCCGATGAAGAAGGGAGGCCGGATCATGTTCCAGTCGAACATGGTGAGCCAGGCGGCGACGAGGGCAGGGCCGACGAAGAAGAGGAAAAAGCCGAGGATGAAGGGGGAGATGAAGAAGTAGCCGGTGAGGGCGCGGCGCGCGCGGCGCGTGCGGGGCCAGGGTAACCTCGTTCCTTGCGCTTCTACTGCCATGCAGAGACTCCGCGAAGCTGGCTACAGTCGCCCCCGGGGGCGTAAGGCAGTGCCTGTAGCCAGCTATGCTGTATATGGAACAGTAAGGAAATGGGACAGGAAGGCTTAAACTTCGGTCTTCCCCCGCCTGTCCTCCTTCCCCTCAAGTTGCGGAAAGAGCGTGCGGACTATGACGTTGGGCGCGCCTGCTCCGTCTCCATAATCTGGTTGGCTTCGGCGACAGCCGCGGGTAGGACGTCCTCGGCGCGAGCTTCACCGTTGAAGATCTGGCTGAAGACCGGGTTGATGGCGGTCTCGGCGGCCTTTACGTAACCGACCGGCATGGTGAGGTAGTGGCCGTAGTTGGGGGCGTACTCGGTGACGATCAGTTCGTAGCCGGGCGGATGCTCAGGCTCCACACACCAGTCGGCGATTGAGTCTTCGGTCATGAGCGCGTTCTGGCTGGGGAGCCAGAGGCCGGAGCGGCAGTAGCGTTCCTGGTACCAGGGGGAGGAGAGGAAGCGGATCAGCTCCCAGGCTTCGTCCGGGTTCTCGGCGTCCTGGACGACGGTAACGAAGTGGGCCTGCATGTCGGTACCGGGGCGCTGCATTGCGGGCAGGACGGCGGTGCCGATGCCGCCTTCGATCCCCCAACTCCATGAAAGGGCCCAGGAGCCGTCCACCTGGAGGGCGACCTTCTTGGTTTCGAGGAGCTGGGTGCCGCCCATGCCGAGGGCCTGGAGTGCCTCGGTGCGGGGCATTACGCCGTGTGCGATGCGGAGGTCGGCGATGTTCTGGAGCGCCTGCATCGCTTCGGGACTATCGAGAACGAGTTTTTCGGATTCGGCGTCGATCCAGTCTGAGCCGTTGGACTGTACGGCAGCGTGGAGGGGGATCCACCAGGTGGGCCAGTTGACGCCCCAGCGTTCCATATTGTTGGCGTCGAAATCGGCGTCGCCCGGGTGGTTGCCGTTGACGTCTACGGTCAGCTCGGTGGCCATGGCGAGGAAGTCGTCCCAGCCCCAGGCCTCTTCGGGGTCGTTGCTGGGGGGTTCCACGCCGAGTTCCTCAAAGAGGGAGACGTTGTAGTAGAAGTGGGGCGCGACCCAACAGGAGCCGATGCCGTAGCTTTCGCCCTGGTAGACTTGGCGGTCGTCTTCCTGGGGTTGGATCCAGTAGTCGGGTGCGGAGAATTCGGGATCAGCTTCGATGTAGGAGGTGATGGGCAGGAGGAGACCCAGGTGGGCGAAGGTACGGTAGACGTCGCTCTCGACGCGGGAGGTGTCAGGCGGTGTGCCGGCCACGACCAGAGCCATGAGCTGCTCAAGGCGAGATGTGCCTTGGGCCTGCTGGACCAGTACCCACTCGATGTTGGGATTTTCGTCGTGGAAGAGCTCCTGCTCTTCGGGGATGAGTTCGGGGCTGCCGGGCATGCCGAGGAACTCGATCTGGACCCGTTCGGCGGCCGGTTGTTCTTCACTCATCTCGCCAGTAGCCGCCGGCGCGGCCGGTTGACAGGCGGCCAGAGCCGCCGTGCCGAGGGCGGCGCCGGAATAGTGCAGGAATCGACGTCTGCTGAGTTGCCGGTTCATGAACTGCCTCCTTGTTTTGGGCTGTGCTGAATCGACTGTAAGAGAAGTCTGTCGTGTCGAGTTGGGCTTGCGTCGGGATTCTACCACACTGGAAGGGGGGGCCACAAGGATTGAGAGTATCGTTGGCAGGGCAATCGCATCTAAATTGGGGTTGAGAAATAGGTTAGATGACGTAAGCGAG
>VXRG01000181.1 GCA_009838625.1 Caldilineaceae bacterium SB0664_bin_27 | reverse complement strand
GCGGATCCGCTCTAACCCCAGCCCGCAAAACACTTCCCCCAGACTGTCGATGCTTTGCGCCGGGGGCGGGTGGGTGGGCCAGTAGTCGGGTGGGGTAGATACTTCACCACACGCCGGTGTCGCCGGCCGCGAACGCGATGCAGTTGTACTGATTTGAGGGGAGATCAACGATTTCGAATCCTTCGGCGGCCAGCTTGGGGAATATGCCAGCAAGTTCGTCTGCCCTCTCAGATGCGCCCATGGTCCCGGCCCCACCGCAGCCAGGCTTGCTGTATCGCTGCGACGTTGCCGTGGTCGGCGGGATGGACTGGGTTGGCCTTGGTGATGGCGTGCAGCGCGTGGTACCAATGCCCACCCCGGGTTTGCATCCGTTTCAGGATTAAGGGCACGACCGGGTCGCCCAGCTTGACAATCGCTTTATAGGCCGGGTGTGCGAGGGCCTGATCTGTATTGGACAGCATCCAGGTTTCGTGTTCCCACTGCTCTGCCAGTTCCCCAAAGCGGTCCGCCAGTTCCTGAACTCGTATGCGGCCGTCCGGCTGCCGGTGACGGATGGTGGTTGTGGTTTCCTGCATGGCCGTTTCTTCCCGATGGGGAGCGTGATTCACCGAGCCACATCCGGCAGCCTCTCGCCGCGGCGTTGGCCGTCGGGCGTGAGGTAGCGGTAGGGAGTAATCTTACCCACACCCACAATGCGGCAGATCTCGTTGATGCCGAGTGTCCGCTCACGCATCAATTCGGAGGTACGGTCCAGCACATGGTCGTCCACCTTGCGCCGGCGTCCGCCCTTGCAGCCGCGGGCGCGAGCCGACCGCAGGCTGGCCTGGGTGCGTTCCCGGATCAGGTCGCGCTCAAACTCGTCCAAAGCTCCGCACAGGTGGAAGGTGAGCCGCCCGGCAGCAGTGGTGGTGTCCAGGTTTTTCTGCAGCGAGGTGAATTGCAGGTCCCGCGCCGCCAGCCCGTTGACCTGGCGGATCAGGTCCTACAAACTGCTACCGAGCCAATCCGGCTGCCAGACGACTAGCGTTGTCGCCGGGACGGACGATTTCCTGCGCGGCCTGGAGCTGTAGCCGCTCGTCCCCGGGGCACCGCTACAGGTGTCGGTTCAGATTCACTCACAACTGGCCGCTTTTTGGGGCATCGAACCTTGGGTTATGAGTCTGGTCGCCAGTACTGACGCGCGCGTAGCCAATCTTCATGTGCCATGGTCCCACAAACCATTCCCGGTGCCAAAACGGAACGTTGATTCCGGGATGCAATTTCAGAACGCATGCGGCCGAGGGGCGGTGCCAACCGCGCGGCTCCGATCCCAGTGTTCCACAGAGGGTCGTTTGCGGGACGGCGGTTTGGGGTGGCTACAGTGGATCGCGCAAGGCACATGTCAACTTCCCAATTCGGCCCCGCAGCTTCTCCGCCAAGGAATCACACGACTGAATTCGAGTGACGAGCGCGCTCTGATAATCCGCCTTTGAGCGGAATTTGAGTTTCCGGGCAATCGCATCGAACGCATGACTGTGACGAAGCGGGTAACGGGCAACCAGCTCGTCGAACTCCGAAGCATCAAGGTGCCTCTTGAACTTGCTCAGCTCTTCTTGATATGGAGATTCAATCGAAACCTCGATCGTTGGATGCTCGTTACATTGAATAGCCTCCCGGCCCGGGATCTGGGATTCGATTTTGTTCCTGACGGAAAGCACACTCCGTTTGGCAGCCATTTTTTGCGCAAGTCCATTCTCTCTTCTGAGTTCACAAAGCGCAGCCTGTAGGGCGGAACACTTCAGATTTTGGGGATCTTCTTCCCCTAGCGTTTCGGCCTGCCTTCGAGCTAAGGCGTCAAGGGAAGCATTGCTGTAGTACAAAGATTCGACCGAGTAATCGTCGAGTGCGAACACTCCGTCCTCGGACAGTGAAGCAATGTTGTCTTCGCCCATACCGTCGTTGTCAATGAGCCCGAATGCTTCTACGTGGTGAAGTTCCTGCGAACCCCGCACACCTTTGACCGCCCTTATGACGTCGTCCCTGGAACCTCTCGCCTCGACTGAAATCCCTGGGAACAAGGCGTGATAGATTGGCAAGTCCAAGCCGGTAGGCTCTCCTTCAACGAACAGGATTTTCTGTCGTGAACCCAAAATCGAGAGCCTCACATCTTCCGGAATACCGACATTGGGTTCAAGCAGGTCAATGTCCCAAGCGCTTACTTGATTGTTAGTCCACGCGCATGATCGCACCGTGAGGACCTTCGCTTCAGGAATCGCGGCAGGAAGCGCTAGTTCATGCGTAGAAACAATGAAAATGCAGTCGGATCGCTGGGCGAACAAGGCTGACAAGAACGGTACGATGATGGAACGGTGAAGGTGCCGCTCTGGTTCGTCAATCAGCAACACGGTGCCAGGATCCACGGTGAGCACCGTCGCTCCGATGATTGCCGCATTCCGTTCGCCATCGGACATCTGTGCGACGTTGTAGGTGTCTCTTGATGCTCGCTGCTTGGCCTGCACTAAACCTTTTACTGATAGTTCCAGAGTGATGCTCAGTGTTCCGTGCGACAGAAGTTCGTTGAGCTGCCCGAAAGGTGCCCTAGTCTTGAGGGCTTGTCTGGCGGCCTCTTCCAGTTCATGGGGCAAGTAACCAGCAAGGGTACGGGCTCGTGAACTCTCCTTGGCTACGAGGTCGAAGAGGGCGGTTGCCGCCAGAAAATGTGAATTGTAGTCTCTCCATTGCGCGTCGGGGTACCTCTCATGTTCTATGTTCTGCTGGCCGATGTCCTCTCGCCTTTGCGCAGAGACATCTAGGGTTGCGGGATCGATTGCAGAATACCGATGCGCAGAAATTCGTCGGAAGTTGCTACGCTCTTCCTCCTTGGGAACTAGGTACTGGATCAACGCAGACTTCCCCGCGCCGTTGGGACCAACGATGAACAAGCAGTCATTTGCTTGAAGGTTTATTGGCAAGGATCTACCTGAGATGTGTGGGATTTCCCATGTTTCGGTGTTCTGAGGTTCGCAGGAGTTTGAATCGGATGACATGAACGGTGTGTCTCCCTTGTCGGGGATTCTTGAGGGGTGCAGTCCCTCGGCCTCTCGCTGGTTGAACTGGAGTAGTGCCGTGCCTGCGGATCCAATGCTGTCAGACCCACCGCCACGCGCACCGTATCGATTTCAATCCAAACGACTAAAAAGGGACGTTCTGGTCGTCTTGGTCGTCCGTTTCCGATTGCTCCATCTGTTCCAGACATTCGTGCATGTCCGTCGTTTTGGCGCTCACCCGTTGCTTGAGCGCTTGATCCTCTGAAGTGGCGATTAGACGTTCGACCTGATTGTGGCGCCACATCGTCTTGCCGTCCGGAGTTGGGATGCCTCGTCGGGTCAACAAGGACGCTACCTCGCTGTACGACTTGGTACTGTGGCACCAGGCCTTCACAACAGCCACGGCGTAGTCTCGATAGGCTTCCGCTGCTGGAGGCAGGGAGACCAAGGTGTCTGCCGAAATTGAACCAGCTTCTACGTTTTCGCGGAGCTCCAATGTGTGTGCGGATTCGGTCAAAAACAGTTCACCATACAGTGCCCTGAAAGCACCGATCAATTGGCGAACATTTACCCAAAAGTAACGTTCGTATACTAACTTTTCTCCGGGGGCGAATTCAGAGAGCACTTCTATCTCTTCTATGGAGGTGGGTTCATGGGTCACGTCGAAGTGAAAGAAGCTAAGCGCATCGGCGCTATTGAGAGTCCAGAGGAGCGGTTTTCCCCTTGAACGGCCAAGCCAATCGTCGAGGGTTTCGTACTGGAGCGCGTCGCAGATCAGAAGCGCCGAGACCAACCTCGCTGTCCACTCGGTGGTTCCCAATGGAGTGGGAATCTCCTCGTCGTTCAAGACGTCGGCGATGTCCCCCATTGTCAGTTTCGAGGCTTGGGTCAGTTCACGGACCTTTTTGAGTGCGTACCTGCGCCGTGCTTCACGTTGGGGTTTGGTAGCCATTTCGCTCTCTCCTTTGTGGGTGCCGCAGTTGGGAATCGTCCCGCGGATGGGCAATGCGTGTGAGACTGGATTGACCATATCGTTTTCTATAACAAGAATAATATCATCATTGTACCATAGTGTTTTGTTCTGTCAATATAATCTATCTTTGTTCAGAGATCGTTTATTGTCTTGGGTGGAGTGGGGCCAACCGGGACGGAGTTGGCGGAGCCCTCTGTGGAGCCGCCCTCGGAAGACCTGATCGCGGTCGTCGCCCGGAACGCCAACGTACACACCGGACCGGGTACTGACAATGGAGGTGCCTTCCGGCTGACCGACGGCGCCGAGGTAACGGCGCTTGGCCTTGGCTATTCGCCGGGGCGCGCATGGATATAGCAGCTGGTGGTGACTAGCGAGGCATGGCCCAGGGTCTGCTGCACCACACATGTACGGGAGTGACAGCCGGGCAACAACAAGGCCTCGTACCGCCTTCGGACGAGGCCTTGCCTACAGGTCCGAGAACATGTAGGCGGGGATTGTGGCGTTGCTCGATCCGGGCCAAATCGCCCGAAATCCCGGAGTGGTATAGTCGCAGGATGCCTGAATCCGGCTGTGTGGCCAATCCTGAGGCCTCCAGTTTGGGCCCGGCCGAGGGAAATCGACCGCTTTAGGTCAGATTGGGGCCGATCGGACGGGTTCCGGGGCCGCCGACCGCCTCGCCACTCACCGGAAATCCAAGCACAGCGCGTTTTCTGCGCGTCGTATGCGGGCGGGAATGCTCGGAATCGGTCCAAATCTACAGTCTGGCGTGGAGTCGACGGCCATTTGCGGACCGCCGGGCCCGTGCCCGTGGTCGGACGAACCAGGAATGTTCACACCTGGCCCCGCATGGTGCTACGCTCTGGAGCTTCAATCCGGCGGAAAGGCGCACACCGCTCATGACATCCAACAAACGTCCCTGTGCCATTTGGGAGTCCGCACCGAAGGTGCAGGACATCAGTGAGGTGGGCTGCCCTTGGTGCTCGCATCAAGCCGGCGGTCGTTTCTGGTTGATGCAGTCCGGCGCGGCCCTGCTCCAGGGCCGCCTGCTGACCGACAGGCAAAGGGCCAACCTGAGCTACTGGATCTACAAGCACAACCTCGAGTATCGGCTGTTCGATGCCAATCCCGGACTGGGCGAGGAACCGCCAGTCCTGGATCAGGCTTGGGTGGAAAGGCACTGGGATCTCACACCCTCGGCCTCGGATCGCATGCTGATGTTCCTGCGCGAACTGATCCGCAGCGACGATGCCGGTGTCCCAGCGGATAAGGCCGATAGGAATCTCCTGAAAGCTGCCGGCGGTTGCAGGCATGATGATGACTTGCAGGAACTTCTGCTGTACGCAATGGATAGGGGTTGGCTGGAGGGAGGGGGTACTCCGGGAACACCCTCTTACCCTCACCCAGGCCTCATCAACCTTGGCCTTGGCGCACGCATCCACGTGGAAGAGATGTTCGGCGAGCTCAGCCGCAGCCGCCAGGCATTTGTGGCCATGTGGTTCGCTCCAAGCATGGACGAGGTGTACGAGGATGGGATAAAACCCGCCATTGAGGCCGCCGGCTACGAAGCTGTCCGGATCGACCAACAGGACTTCGTGGGGCCGGTGGTCGACGAGATCGTGGCCGAGATCCGCAAGTCACGGTTTGTGGTGGCCGACTTCACCACCAGCAAGAAAGCAGGCGCCCGGGGCGGGGTCTACTACGAGGCGGGATTCGCCCAGGGTTTGGGCATTGACGTTATCCACACCTGTCGCAAGGGCAGCGAGCAGGCTCTCCACTTCGACACGAGCCACCTCAACCACCTGATCTGGGAGGATACGGAGGACCTGCGCGGCAGGCTCCAAAAGCGGATTGAAGCTGTCCTGGGTCGCGGGCCGCTGAGTTCAGCGAACGGCAACCAGGAGGTCGTAGGCTCGAATTCGTCCCTCGCTGCTGAACAAAGCCCCCAGCAATGAAGGAGTTTTCGTTGTTGCAACCCCACTCGGCATTCTCCCAACGTCAAGCAAATCCGGCAAGGTGCAAGTGCAACGATGAGGCTGGCGGCGTTCACTGATTCCGGTTACTTCTGGTTGCCGAGCGACAAGGACCGGAGCCGTCAGGTGCCGGGAACGCTGGCCGTTTCGGAGGCCGGTATTGTCACATTGGAGACCTTCGGGTATCCCAGCCGCGATCCGCTGTCGTTGGCACGCGGCTCGTTTGATCAAGCCGGCTCGAACCTGACGCGTGTCTTCGGATACACGCGGGAACGGGGTGCCGTCACGCTTGTCGACGGCATCTGCACGCAGTCCGGGCGTCAATCAGCGACGAGCGGAGTATCGTTCGCCAGTTTCGCGCTTCTGGCGGAAACACTCCTGGCAGGTGGACACTTCGACGAGGAGGAGCCGCTTTTCGACCGGCTAGTCTGCAGGATCGAAGGTCTGCACGAGTGGCTTGGGGTATCGGGAATCACGACAGAGCCTGATTTCGATAACCATCGCACTTCCATCACCTATCAAAGGCCGGATCCCTTGCCATTTCGGGCCGGCGACGACGTTAAGGGACAGTTTGGGTTTGAATACTCGATTCCCGGTTCCGCTCCCTGGGCGACCGAGGCTCGGGTTTCGCAGAGTGCGTGCATCCAACTTTCGACCTCCGCGTCATGGACCACCGAGGACGTGATCAATTGGGCCATGAGGATGCGAGACTTTCTCAGCTTGGGGACAGACGCTCCGGTAGCGCTCACCTCGCTCGACGGTTACCTGCAGGGAGGTGCTCAGGAAGCCGCGGCCCAGGGCAACCGAGAGCATCCGGTGAGGATCTTTTTCCAGTCGGCACAGCACAGTCCCGAGTCCGCCACGGTGCGACCTTGGTCCATGAGCTTTGCATATCGTGATCTTGGCAATGGGCTTTCGAATGCTCTCACGAACTGGTTTGACTTGTGCCGCAAGTGGCCGCAGCCGGTAGGGCTGTTCTTCGACGCCCGCTACGGTGATGGCGTCCTGCCGGAGGACCTGCGGTTCATCAAAGTGGAGGAGGCACTTCAAAAGCTTGCCCCAGTCATGGGGATCGAGGAATGCGCTGGTTCCCGCGAGAGAATCAGGAGATTGGCATCGAAATTCTCGGAACTCTTGGGGATAGGGGAAGGAGGCGAGAGGGAGTTTGCCAAGCGTGTCCGGGATACGCGGAACTGGTGCGTGCACCGCTCTCCGCCAACCCCGAAACATCAGCCATGTGTGGGGATTGACCTAATCCGGCTGCTGAGGCAATGCGAAGCACTGCTGTTCTACTGCTTCGTCGCCCGCGTACTTGGTAGCGAGACAGCGGCAAAAGATGTTCTTCGGGATGCCCGACCAATCAAGACGCGACTGGGGTGAGGTTGATTCCGGATCGCAAGGGCAAGATCCCGGGATGCGCTCCCGGAGCGCGATGCCGTTGCGGTGCGCGGCCATATCCGGGACAACATGGAGCTGGGCGTTCTTGGCCTGGAAGAGTGCGATCGGCGACAGTGGGATCATCGGATTCGAACCAAATGACCACCAACTGGGCAAACCAGACGATCTGGACAAGCGACAATCTACCCATCCTGCGCGGCATGAACAGCGAATCGATGATCCGATCTACCTGGACCCGCCGTTCTCGCCGTCATCTTGACGATCATGAGTCTGGAAAGGGACGACACCGCCTCAACCAATAGCGTGTGATCGGCTGCTATGGACACACACTCACAGATGAAGTGGGAAGGCGCATGACCGGACCTTCGGCCACCCAGGCGGAAACAGTGCTGAACGGCAAGCTGGGCGAACTGCTCATTGCGCGGCATCCGAGATGGAA
>VXRG01000139.1 GCA_009838625.1 Caldilineaceae bacterium SB0664_bin_27 | reverse complement strand
AGCCGCCCCCCGCCAAAGGCGTTCCCAACCCCACCGCCCATGACCGCTGACCACTGCCGTCCCCCGAATCCGGCGGCGGTCAACTTCGCGCGCGGAAAAAGGTGATGCGGGAACGGCTGTATTAGCGGTTTTCTTCAACATGGCCGGATGCTGCCTCCATACAGACGGCAGCCTTTGACACGGCGCGGAATCAGCACAAAAAGAGTGTAGTAAATTTTGAAAGATGCACGGATGTGCTATGATGATCTCCTGTGTGCGGCAGTGAAATGGAGACTCAGGCGGGATGCCGCTCTCAACCATAATTAGAAGAAGGCAGCCTATATGACGGAGATTATCGACAGGCGAAAACAATGACCGAAGAAACTGCAACTGCTGCAAGCCAGCGGGACACATTGAAGCTAAAACTGCTCGAACCGGATGTTTCGCCAAAACAGCCCTGGCAGGACGATGAACTCGGCCGCGAGACGATTGCCGAAAGACTGACCAACCTCATACAAAGTCAGCAGGAGCCCTTTATCATCAGCATCGACGGGCAGTGGGGCACCGGCAAGACCTTCCTGCTCAAACGCTGGCAAAAGGATCTGGAAGAGGACCAATTCCGCGCCATCTACTACAATGCCTGGGAGGATGACTTTTGCGACGATCCGCTTCTTGCCATCATTGGTCAACTGTCCCACCAGTTCGCAGAGGACAATTTCAGGAAGATCGCCAAGCAGGCGGGGAAGTTGGCGGTACGGTTGATCGCGAAGAATGTCAAATCGGTGATCGAGCAAAAGACCGGGGTGATCCTCGATACGAACCTGGGCGAACAGAAAGGCCGCGATATTCTCCAGGACTATCTGGACCAGCGAGAGACCAAGGATCGTCTGAAAGAGGAGTTGACGAAGCTGTCGGCCGCGGTCGCGGAGGAGACGGGGCACCCACTGGTTTTCATCATCGATGAACTTGATCGCTGCCGCCCGACCTTTGCAATCGAACTGCTAGAACGGGTCAAGCACATCTTCGATGTACCCGATCTGGTCTTTGTATTCGGCGTCAACCGGGCGGAGATCTGCAAGTCGTTGCAGTCGGTCTACGGTGAGATCGACGCCGATCTCTACTTGAACCGCTTTTTCGATATGGGATTTTCGCTGCCTGTAATAGATTCCGCTCCGTTCTGCAGAAGTGTGATGAGGAAGTATCAACTGGAGGAGTATTTCAGCTCCCTTGATGGGAGTCGACCTCACAGGATGCACACTCTCGAATACAACAGACTGTCCCATGGGTTTCCGGGCCTTTGTGTTCGCCTCGGCCTTTCTCTTAGAGAGATCGACCATAGCGTCAGACTAATCGCCTTGGCCGCAAGAACGCTTTCGGAGCGGTCCGACATGTACCCTGCTCTGCTTGCATTTCTCATCCCCCTCAAGCTCAAGAACCCATTATTATATCGCCAGTTTATTCACGGTGGGCGGCGAGCCAGCGAAGTCATCAATTATTTTGACGAGTCAAAAGCATCTCCGCCCTTCGAAAATCACTCAGACGATTGGTTTAGTGTCACTGAAGCCTATCTTTACGCCGTAGAAGAACCGTGGCCTAATCCCGCTAGGGAGGTATCTGCTGTTGAGCAGTTGAGGCGAATGGTGCAGGGCGAAGAATTGACCCACCCGGAGTTGCTATCCAATCGGACCAAGGCGTCGGTGAAGGGAAAGGCCAAGTGGTTGCTGGATAAAATTGAATCCGAGAAATCTAATCTACATGGAAGGAGCACGCTCAATTATCTTGACGGCTTGATTGATTTTGAGAAGACATTTCGAATCTGAGCGAGGGGCGAACACGGCCTCTTACAATCTTGGGCGACATTCGTGCAAAAAAAAGAGACATCGCTGACAATCTCCAACCCTACCCCGCCCACAAGCCCTCCGGCATCGAATGGCTCGGCGATGTGCCCGCGAATTGGTGAGGTGCAGTGACTACGAAGCGTCGTCTATCCAGACAGCGATTAGGCGGGCTACGAAATCAGTTTCACCCGCTACTTCTACCGGCCCCAGTCCTTGCGGGCGCTGCAGGAGGTTTAGACCAACATTCGCGCTCTTGTAGCGGGAGTCCGAGGGGTTGTTGGTGGAGATTAAGGGTGGAGTGTGAAGTCCACTTTATAAATCTAGACAGCGGTTAACTACAGCGTAGCGGGGTGAAGTTCACGCACGAGGTGAAAGGGCAGTGCCCGCAGGTCTATGTTAGAAGAAGCATTTAATATGGAGGTTTTTCACTCTCTACTGGACGGAGATTCGCTTGGAGTCTGACGCCGAAAGCGATACGATGATTTGCCGCGTGCGCCGGTGAGGATATTCGGTCATTTCTTTAAGCCTGATCTCATTTGCGGATTAGGCATAGGAATGCAGTGGCGGCAGAAGGATACGAAACATATGGACAAGGGCAAGTCTCAGGCCAAGGCAGTAGCACCGACTCAAAAATCCCTGTTCAATGCTGGAAAGCGGACAAACAAGGGAATCGCGGACCGTGACGAATCGCACTTTTCCTTTTTGAATCGCTCGGCGTGGAAATCAGTTGGGATTGCTCGCAGGACGTTGGAGAACTGGTTTTCTGTACTTCCTGAAAGCAAAAAAGAGGATATTCGGAGCAGGTTCCGCATTGATGAGCGTCAGCATCATGGTGCACTGTTGGAGTTGGCGATCCATCAACTCCTTAATTTGATATGTACGGGCGTGCAGGTGGATCCCAGCTTCAATAATTTGACTCCAGATTTCGCAGCGACCTACGAAGGCACAAAGTTGGTGGTTGAATGTACGGTGACGCAAGAAACCGACCAGGACTTCAACGCGACCCAGAGGGAAGTCAGAATCAAGAAGGCAATTGATTCAATTGATACAGGACGATTTCTTTTATCTTGGGATCTCCTTTCCGCTGGCGAAAAGCAGCCCCCCACCGGTGTGTTATGTGGCAAAATCAAGAGGTGGGTGGATTCTCTTGATGCGGACGAGGAGATGCTCAGGTTCGAGCGAAGCCATAGAACAAACTCAATGGAGTGGCGTCAAGATGGCTGGGAAATTCATTTTGAAGCGCTCCCCGTTCATTCCTATCCAACTCAGGAGAGGGTTAAGCGGGCCATCGGCATAGAGTATGGCGGCGGTGGTTGGCGCCAGGACGATGTAAGGCTTAAGAAGGCACTCACGAAGAAAGCGGCAAAATATAGACACCTTGAGTTGCCTTTTCTTGTTGTACTCAGCTCGGCAAGTGTGTACGTATACGAGCAAGACCTGATCGAAGCTCTCTTGGGGCATACGGTTCTCGTAGGGTGCTTTCGGCCTCAAGGGATTGAACCGGACTTTCAACCAAGACACGAATTCGACGGTTTATTTGGATCTCCATCGAAGCCGAAAAATCGTCATCTGTCAGCGATACTCTTTAAGCCACGGATAGGTGTTTGGACGCTGTGTGCCTATGACGCCCCTTGGCTACTTATTCACCACCCATGGGCAGAATACCCTCTACCGCTTGGAATGTTTCCTTTCGCTACGGAATGGATTCCCAAGGCGGGAGAGTTTGCTAAAGTCAGGCCGACAGTTACTCTAAACGCAGTGTTGGGGCTTGCTGACCCTTGGCCTGGCATGGAACGTTGAGCAAAACCATCTCGGTGAAGCGAGAACACAACTCAGATATATCTGCCAAAGTAGCGAAGACAGATGCGAGGACGATTTGAATTCATGTCCCTACTTTTCGACGCCTACCCTACCTGCAAGCCCTCCGGCATCAATTGGCTCGGCGACGTATCCACGTATTGGAAGGTGCGGCGGCGCGCTGGAGCAGGGGGCGGCGGGGTTGTGAAATGCGCCAGTGGCTCATCAGGCTGGAAGGAGTTTAGATCGAGTATGGGAATCCAACAATGCATTCTGTGTGGAAGGACTCTCACTTCTGCCAACAGCGATAGAGAACACACTATTCCCAATGCCATTGGGGGCCGGAAAACGGTTACCGAATTCATTTGCAGGAGTTGTAACAATAAGACGGGGACAAATCGGGATGCTGAGTTGGCTGGGCAATTGCAATCCTTAAGCCTTCTCCTGGGAATAAAGCGTCAACAGGGTGATGTAAAGCCCAAAAGATTTCCTACCAGTAGTGGTGGAGAGGTAGAACTGCATGTAGATGGCAAAATGACTACCGTTAAGCCTTCTCATGAAATAACTACTGAAGGAAATACTACACAACTCAAGATTAGGGCGAGGTCTACAAAGGAATTGAGAAAGCTGCTAAGAGGGTGGCAAAGGAAGTACCCTGCCCTGAAAAACAGAAGTATGGCCGATCTCATGTCAGCCGTCCAGACGCGTTCCTATTACAGCCCTGATCTGATAGACATCACCTTAGAATTCGGAGGAGAAAAGTCTGGCAGGTCATTG
The DNA here is from genome assembly GCA_009838625.1 of Caldilineaceae bacterium SB0664_bin_27. Classification (GTDB taxonomy): domain Bacteria; phylum Chloroflexota; class Anaerolineae; order Caldilineales; family Caldilineaceae; genus Bin5. Next base: position 3,739 of record VXRG01000139.1, on the reverse strand, counting down.
GTTAAATCTGCAATGTCGCTGGTATTCGATGCGGGTATCGATCCGAGAGAATGCAACCTTGCTCTTGACTATCTGACGCAAGATAACGCGCAGCCGTGCTTTGGGTATTCTTATGACAAGGATAGAGACCTTGTGGTCAATCGGCCAGTGGGGAGGCCTTTCCACTGTGTCTACGTGAAGGGGGATTCAAACAGCGGGACGATACTTGGGTATGTCGAGCTTTATAGCCTCCAAAGAATGGTTCTGTGTCTTTCCGATTCATACTCAGGCAGGGATTTCCAGAATCTTTACGCTATTGATCCTGTCAAGGGCGAGGAAATTCTCATTGACATTGATTTGAGCTTGCCAATGTCAGAGATTCGCTCGGCATTCGACTATGAGAAATATGATATTGACGTCCGGCTTTCTGCGGTCGATAGTTTGTTTGGGTACGTAGTTGAAGAAAATTTCAAGAGAGAACGAGAGAGGGTCGTTAAAGACGCTGTCGCGTCCGCCATTGAAGACAGCGATGCCGAACCGGGTGAAGACTTGAGTGACGACCAGGCTCACCAGATAACCGAAAAGATCATGGAAAAATCGATACCCTTTATCCAGTACAACGCTGAGAGATTTCTCAACGCGTCATCGCCGCCCACCTAGACAAGGGCATCGCCACCATCGACAACACACCGCGCCAGCCTCATCGCCCACGTCGTCACCGGCAAGCTCGACGTGCGCGCCGCGGTCAAGTTGATAAAAGAGACCCCTGAGCAGGAACTGCTGGTCTGCTAGATCTAGCAGCTACCACTGCACGGTCTCCCAGTCACAAATACCAGGGATGCGGCGTCAACATTGACGTCTGCTTTTCAAGGTACTACAATTCACACCGATTTCAAGAGACCCAGGCGGCAAGAGCGAGCCGATCCAGATCAAGCACAACGCCAGCCATGACCAGCCGACGCCAGCAGATAACACTACAGCCGGAAGTGCTGCGCTGGGCGCGTGAGCGGGCCGGCTTCTCTCAAGAGGAGCTGGCGAAAAAGTTTCCTATCAATGTAGACCGCGTCACAGGATGGGAAAAAACCGGCAAAATCAGCATCGCCCAGGCGGACAAACTGGCCGCCAAAACCTATACGCCTCTGGGCTACCTCTACCTCTCGGAGCCGCCCGAAGAGCCGCTGCCCATTCGCGACTTTCGCACGCGCGACGACGGCCCACCTAGGCGCCCGAGTCCAGACCTGCTCGACACCATCTACCAGATGCAGCGGCGCCAGAGTTGGATGAGGGACGACCTGGTCGAAGGTGGCTCAGACCCACTGGAGTTCGTCGGTGCCTACAGTATGACCGACGGCCATATTGAAGTTGCCGCGGCGATGCGGGCTGCGTTACGTCTCTCTTACGACTGGGCGGAAGAGAGATCCAGTTGGAGCGAAGCACTCCGTTTTCTGCGCAACCGGCTAGACGAGGTCGGCGTTCTAATCGTTTTCAACGGCGTCGTAGGCAACAACAACACACGTACACTCGACCCGCAAGAATTCCTCGGTTTTGCTCTTGTTGATGAGTATGCGCCGCTTGTCTTTGTAAATAGCGCGTACTACATCGCCGCCCAGATATTCACCCTTGCTCACGAAGTAGCCCATCTCTTCATCGGCGAGACCGGATTGTCCTCCTTTGATAATCTCTTACCTGCAGACGATGAAACCGAACGGTTCTGCAATCAGGTGGCCGCAGAGTTCTTAGTCCCCCAGGCCGAGTTGCAAGCGTACTGGCCTGCCGCCCGAGCATCGGACAATCCATTCCAAGGGATCGCCCGCAAATTTAAGGTAAGCGGTATCGTTGCTGCTCGCCGGATGCTCGACCTGGAGCTAATCGATTGGGGTGCTTTCTTAGACTTTTACGAGAACAACAAAACGCAGGGACAGAGACGCCCTACCACTAAGCCAAACGGAAATTTTTGGAACACACAGAGATGGCGCATTGGCCCTAGCTTTGCCAGCGCTGTCGCGCGCGCGGCTAGGGAAGGACGGCTGTTGTATCGGGAAGCCTACAGCCTCACCGGTCTGAAACGAAATACTTTCGAAAATATGCCGGAAGGGATGGGAATTCTACTTTGACCAGTCAGTCAAATCCTAGATTCGTGCTGGATGCTAGCGTGTTTATTGGCGCGCACCGTACCTACTACTCGATGGATCTTTGTCCAGGATTTTGGGATTGCTTACTTCAAGAGTTTCATAGTGGAATTTTGTTGAGTATCGACAATGTGCGCGATGAACTGTTAGACATAAACATAAGCGAGGATGTGAAGCCTGATGCACTGTACAAATGGACGAAGGCTGCACCAAGAAGCCTTTTCGTTCCATCTAGCGAACAGCCGGTCGTAGACGCCTACAAAGATATTATGGCTTGGGTTTATGGCCATCCCCAGTTTTTGCAAGATGCGAAAGGCAGATTTGCCAGCAAAGCGGATGGATGGCTTGTAGCCTATGCTCAAGTTCACGCCATTACCTTGGTAACGCAGGAAGTATATGATCCAAGGATCAGGAAGAAAGTGCCCATACCCAACGTCTGCCGGCAGTTCAACGTCCCTTACCTGAACACCTTCGAAATGCTGCGCCAACTCGGCGTCCGCTTCGACCTGAGCCCCACACCATGACCACCGACCACTGCAGTTCCACTTTGTGTCTGACCGCCCCGCCCCGCCGCCTCTGACCACTAACCACTGCAGTTCCGCCGTTGTGCCTGCCCTTCCGGCCCCAGATTCGCCACGTTCTGACCACCGGCCACTGTTGTTCCACTGACCACCGATCACTGACCTGAACCCTACCCAATTTCCAAAAAGGGAGTTGCGCTGTCGGAAAGTTTGTGCTAGACTATAGCCGAAATCGATATTGATCCACCGGTGTGTCCGCAAGAAGCAAAAAAGCACGCCGGTGGATTCCACGAGGTCTGGGCACGTGATAGACGTTTTCTATCATGGTCCGGGCCTTCTCGCGTTTATGGCCAAACAAACTGACCTGCGTACGAAGATCATCAATGTGAACGAGGCGCCGGACCAACCGAATTCCCAGCCATCTGGACACTCAGCCGGTGGCATCCACGAGCCAGGGAGGACAATACCTGTGGCTAAAATGCTCTGTAAAGGAACCAGAAAGGACGGTACCCCCTGCCGGGGAGTCGCTCTCGAAAAATACGGCGGCTACTGCCTCGCCCACGGCGCGCCGCCCGAAAAGGCCCATGAGTGGCGCGCCGCGGGCGGCAAGAACTCCGCCACAGCGGTGCGTCGCGACAAGCGAATGCCCGAACATCTGAAAGAACCTATCGATCACATAGTGGACTACATGCGGCGGCTGGCCGAAAAAGACCCCACGCCCGCCGGACTCAACGCCTTGTCCCGCGCCGCCAAGACGCTGATCGAGCTCCGCCGCTTCGCCAACGAGGAGATGGAGACCATTCGCGCCGAAGAGATACGGGCCGAGGCCGCCGCACGCCTTGACGTGCAGACCGACCTCGAAGTCCTCGAAGCAACCGACGACATCAGGGCCATGCGGGACCGGTTCCACCGCGAGTCCCTCGTCGAGCAGGGCTTCGCCCGCTTCATAGAACCGCCCAGGCCCGACGAACCACCCGAAGTTCTCCTGAACGAAAAAGGGCGGCTCCGTTTCGGCCTTCAGCACGTCGAAGACAGGCAAGCCTTCCTGGAGGAACTGGACGATGGTCTGTTTGACTATGTCCGTGGAAAGCCCGGCCATCCCGGTCTTCC
>VXRG01000020.1 GCA_009838625.1 Caldilineaceae bacterium SB0664_bin_27 | reverse complement strand
AGTGAGGAGAGAGGAGTGAGGGTAGTCTGGCGGGGATTTTTGTTCGCGGAGGGCAGGCACAAGGCCTGCCCCTACCGCAGTTTGAGGGGGATGGCGGAGAGGCGGATATGCCCGCACACTCCCACAGGGCCTGGCACCTACTTCCCCTCTTACTGTCTCAAACCATTGACTACTGACCACCGCATTTCGGCTACTGCTTTTGAGCGCCTTCATCCTCTCCCACGTCGGCAAAATTTGTGATCGTTACCTCGCCTTCGGGAAAGTCGGCGACGATCTTCAGTTTGCCTCCGACTGCCTCGATGTAGGCACGGAGACTGGAGATGTACACGTCTGTCCGCTGCTCCAGCTTGGAGATGGCGGGTTGGTTCACCTTCAGCATCTGCGCCAGCTCCTGCTGCGTCAGCGCCCGCGCCCGGCGCATTCACGCAAAAAAATCCGATATGCCTATGGTGTTCTCCGCGCCCCTCCGCGTCCTCCGCGGATCAAAAGGTGTTCTCCGCGGATCGATCAATCTCGATTTTGAACGACCTCCCCAAAATGTCACCGGAACCTAATCAGCCGCCGCGCTAAGACCGCCAGCCGTTCCTCGCGTTGTGAAGTCCGCTCCCAGCGACAGTTGGCCAGCCTTTTTGCCTTTGTCCGGGTGCGCCCATTTTTCACGGAAAAACGCCGGGTACCCTTCTCTTAGTTTGCGCCTCATTTCCGCCTCCTCCTTCTTCCACGCTGCCTGAGCCGCTCTTTGCTCTTTCTCCCAGCACGCTCTGCACACCTCCCGGCCGGCCGCCCACTTTTCAGGCGGGATCACGTTGCCGCACGAACACAGGATCTCGGCCTGGGCGCCAGCATCGTCAACGGCGGCCTGGCCGTTGGTGTTGCCGTTGCCGTTGACGTTGGTGTTGTTATCCCCATTTTCTAAAAGGTGTACCCCCTTTCCCTTTCCTTTATCTCTTTTAAGAAGTAGATCTATTTTTGTGTCGCGCCCGGTTGACAACCTCTCAGTAAGGGTGTCGCGCCCGGTTGACAACAGGCTGTCGCGCTCGGTTGACACCCTCTCCGCGGAAGGTTGTAAAACGGTGGTTGACACCCTCTCGGAGTTATCCACAATGCGGGCGACGTCTGCGGGGCTCTTTTTGCGCGTGAAGTCGGCCTTCGTCTTGGTGGAGGCGACATGGCAGAGGTCCTCGAATTCGGGAATGGCGTAGAAGATGACCGGCTGGGCACCCTTGCGCCTTTTTCGCGGATGCCCTTTGCCCAGTTTGATGAGGACGCCGTGCTCAACCATGACCCCGAGATAGCTGGACAAGGCCTGGCGCGAGATGCCCAGCCGCTCTGCCGTCCACCCCTGCCGGAAGTAGAAGGACCTGAAGCGGCCGTCGCGGTTGTCGCTGTTGGCCAGACCAGCCCCGAGCAGGGCGATCGCTTTCAGATGTGAAGGCAGAACGGACAGGGCGTCGGACTCGAGCAGGTCGAGGACGAAGTTTTCGTAGCGGTAATGCTGATGTTGGTTGACGGCGGGGTTGTGATGGCCGTTCGGGTGAATCTCAGATGTTGACCCGAAAGCGTGCGCAATGGTATGCTGTGAGGCAGACACGGGACCGATCCTCCTGTTGTCTCTGGTGACGGGAGCGGAAACTCGCCGTCATCGCCCATTTCCCTGCTGCTGCTCACCTTGCCCGGGTGGGCAGTTGCATTTTAACGGGCATATTCGGTTGTGGATCTTGAGGATAACACGCCGGTTGACGATCGCGCAACCGGTTGTTTAGACAGTGGATAGTGGCGGAGGCGGAGTGGCTGGGAGTGCAGAGGGTAGGGGCAGGGCAGGGCCATGCCGGAGTTTGTGGGGGATGAGGAGAGGAGGGCGTGGCCGGCGCGAGGGCAGGCCATCTGTTTCGGGCAGCCTCCCAGAAAATTGACGTAACAGGATGCAATTGCCTTGATACCCAACCATTTACTCTTGACTCCCCAGCCACTCCTGCGCTAAATTACGGCAATCAACTGCCATATAGGAAGAGACAAGAATATGAAGTGGAAACTTGAATGCTCAATCTGGCGGGAGGGCGAAGCGTTTGTGGCTCGGTGTGACAGCCTGGAGATCTCGAGCCATGGCAAGACGGTGGAAGAAGCTCTCGGAAATCTTGAGGAAGCGCTGGAACTCTATCTCCAGTGCGCCCCACCCGCCGAAATCATGTCGTACCTTTCTCGTCTGACCCCGGAAGGCCGCCCATTTGTCCAAAAGCCTCCTGAGATCGAATCAACGCATCTGTCCGACCTCGCCGCTGGAGAGCTGTCTGAGGCGAAGGGTGAAATCTCTGTGGCCTATGCCTAGATTGACCCCAATGAAGCCCAGGGAAGTCCTGAAAATCCTAAAGGACAACGGGTTTGAAAGAATCAGACAAAGTGGCAGCCATGTCATTCTGAAAGGTGAGATAAAAGACGAAAGCAACAACATAATAGTAAGAGTTGTGGTCGTACCTGAGCATGGCGAAATCCCAGTAGGCACCCTGAACGATATTGTGAATCGCTCCGGACTTGGCCGAAAAGCTTTTACGAGGTGAAAGTTGCTTAGCCCGTGAGGGTTCACGCCGATTCAGTGCCGACACTGCAGAAGCAATCTGACTTGACCCCAACAACCGATACGCCTCTTCACCTTCTCCCGTTTTCACGAATTTTCAAAACCACATAGCCCTTACCCTATTTAACGCAGGGTATGATCCCCCAACAGGGCGCATCCCGGTTTGGGAGTGACAATGGCCTGCCGGGGAGTTGATGCCAGCGGTGGATGAAACTGTTACGGACTCTTGGCAAGAGGCAGGGGCAACGGCGAGGAGTGAGTGGAGAGGAGTGAGGAGTGAGTTTGAGGCGGAGGCAGGGGCAGGGCGGAACGGCAGTGGATAGTGGATAGTGGATAGTGGATAGTGGCGGAGTGGCTGGGCGTGCGAGGGTAGGGGCAGGGCCTGGCAATGCCGCAGTTTGAGGGGGAGGGTGGAGCAAAGCAGAGGGCAGGCGCGAGGGCAGGCGCCAGGGCAGGCGCCAGGCCCGCTGCCCGTAAGATATGCCGGCCCTACTCAGTCCCGTAGTCGCCGTCGGGGTGGTCGGACGCTCCCAGTTTCCAGTAGCCCCTGGTTACCATTTGCTCCGAGAGCAGGCCCCGGTCTTCGATAAGGTGGCGGCGAATGCGGCGCATGGCGCCCGCCTCCAGCGCCATCCACACATAGCCGCGGCCCGCGGGGAGTTGGGCCTCTCGCACCGCCTGCTCCAGCGGCACGCCGGCCGTCAGCCCCTCCGGCTCCCGGTACAGCCAGCACGGCAGATCATCGGGAACCGCCGGCAGCGAGCGCCGTTCCTGCTCGTCCACCACCTCGAACAGCGCGGTGACCGGCCGGTCGGGCAGCGCCTGCAGCACCTGGACAGCCGCGGGGATGCCGGTGTCGTCGGCCAGCACAAGGTACCAGTCCCCGTCCTGCGGCGGGACCCAGCCGCCCCGCGGTCCGGCCGCGATGATGTTGTGCCCCGGCCTGGCGGAGCGCAGCCAGTTGGAGGCCGGGCTGTCTCCGTGCAGGAGCATCTCCACTTCGAGCTCCAGCGTATCGGCGTTGTAGCGCAGGGGAGTGTAGGTGCGCAGGAAGGGCGGCGTTACACCCTCGGCAAAGACCGGGCGGCGGCCTTCGCGGCGCAGCGGCTGCGGCGTGTCCGTTTCGCCCGGCGGAGGAAGTATCAACTTGATATGGGACCCGGGGTCGGCCGGTTCAAACCCGGACAGCTCCGGACCGTGCAACACCAGGTTGGCTACCCGGGGCGTCAGCCACTCCAGACGGCGGATTGTGACCGGATAGCGCGGCGGCAGGCGGTGCGGCCTCTTGTGTACATGTTCGCTCATTGGAATCTCCCTGGAACGGCAGTGGATAGTGGATAGTGGTCGGTGCCGGCGTGAAGGGCAGCGCGTGGGCAGAGGGCAGGGCCCGGCAATGCCTTTCGGGCAGCCCTTATACCTGCCCGTGCTCCTCCTCATGCGCCGCCCGTCTCCACGGTCTTACTCACTCCTCTCTCCTCTCCACTCTCTCCTCGCAGTTAGGGGCAAAGCCTGGCCCAGCCGCAGTTTGTTGGGATGGCCGGAGGCGGCGTGAAGGGGGCGAAGGCAGGCACAAGGCCTGCCCTGCCGTAGCGTGTGGAGAGGAAAAAGGGGGCGGTCGAGGGCAGGTATAAGGGCTGCCCCTATGAGGACTCTATGAATGAACACTATGAATGAACACTGCGAATGAACACTGTGAATGAATATTGCGCTTATCCAATCGCGAAATAGGCGGCCACCGGCCTGTCCGCATAGGCGTGGACCGGTACCTCCAGGTCGAAGATCTCGGCCATCCAGGGCGCCGTGATGATTTCGCCCGGCGCGCCGTCGGCAACGATTTCCCCGTCCTTCATCGCCACAACGCGGTCGGCGTGATAGCTGGCGAAATTGACATCGTGCAGCACGATAACGATCGTCTTGTTCAGCTCCGTCGCAAAGCGGCGGATCAGGCCCATCGTCTGCGACGCGTGGCGCATGTCCAGATTGTTCAGCGGCTCGTCAAGCAGCACGTAGTCGGTATCCTGGCACAGCACCATGGCGATGAACGCCCGCTGCCTCTGCCCCCCGGAAAGCCGGTTGAGTGGCCTCGCGGCAAACTCCGCCAGCTCCAGGAAGTCGATCGCCTCCTCGACGCGCGTCCTGTCTTCGGCCGTCAGGCGCCCCCGGGAGTAGGGGAAGCGCCCGAACTCGACCAGCTCCCTCACCGTCAGCCGCACCGCCACCTGGTTCTCCTGGCGCAGAATCGACAGCTTCCTCGCCAGGACATCACTGGCCGTGCGCGACACGTCCAGCCCGTCCACCCGGATTTCGCCCCCGTCCATCGGCAGCAGCCTGCCGATCATCGACAGCAGCGTCGACTTGCCCGCCCCGTTCGGGCCGATCAGCGCGGTTACGCCTCCGCCCGGAATCGTGAGCGACACGCCGTCCACCACCGTATTCGGTCCATAGCGCTTGGTGACGCCCGCCAGCTCGATCAACGTCCTGCCTCCCGCAGCAGCAGCAGAATGAAGTAGATGCCGCCGATGAAACTGATAATCACACTCAACCTGACCACCGACGCGAAGAGCTCCTGCAGCAGAAACTGTCCGCCTATCAGCGCGATGGCCGCGATCATCCCGGCGGCGGCCGGCGTGTAGCGGTGGCGAAAAGTGCCGGTCAGCTGGTAGGCCATGTTGGACACCAGCAGACCCAGGAACGCCACCGGGCCCACAAGCGCGGTCGACACGGAGACAAGCACCGCTATCGCCGCCAGGCAGCGCCGGACCACGGCCTGGTGGTTCACCCCCAGGTTGATGGCGTGCTCCCGGCCTATGGCGACGGCGTCCAGCTGCGCCAGCAACGGGCGGGTGGCGACGACTATGGCGACGACCGCCGCCGCCGACACCAGCAGCAGCTCCCTGTTCACCGTGCTGAAATTGGCGAACAGCAGGTCCTGCAGCGTCATGAACTCATTGGGGTCCAGCACGCGCATGATCAGCGCGGTCAGGCTCGTGAAAACCGTGCCGGTGATGATCCCCGCCAGCACCAGCAGGAACAGGTCGCGGTTCTCGCCCCCGAAGAGCAGCCGGTACAGGACGGCGGCGAAGGCCAGCATGATCCCCACCTCAATGCCGAACCGCAGCCGCACGTCCAGCGACAGGAAGGCCAGCGTGCCGAAGAAGAAGGCGGCGGCCGTCTGAATCAGCACAAAGAGGGCGTCGAACCCCATCAGGCTGGGCGTCAGAATGCGGTTGTTGGTGATCGTGTGGAGCAGCACCGAAGAGTAGGCAACCGCGAATCCCACCAGCAGCATGCCGCCGACCTTGCGCCCGCGCAGCTCCAGCGCGAAATCCAGCGAGCCCTTGAGATCGTAGGTCATGAACAGCGCGGTCACCATCGCCAGCAGAATGCCGAGCAGCACAAGGACCGTAACCGGGCGGCCGCTCGCGGTCAGCGCCGTGCGCCAGCGGTCAACCAGCATTGAACCGGCTCCGCAGGACCAGCGCAAGGAACAGGCCGCCGCCCACGACCCCGACCACCGTACCGACCGGAATCTCATAGGGGAAGCGGATGGTTCGGCTCACGATGTCACATGCCAGCACGAAGAATGCGCCGCTGACCGCGGTCAACGGCAGCACGCGCCGCAGATTGTCGCCCATCGTCATCGTCACCAGGTTGGGCACGACCAGCCCCAGGAAGGGTATGCCCCCGACCACGACCACCACCACCGCGGCAACGGTGGCCGCCAGCGCCATCCCGCCGTAGAGCACCCTGAGGTAGTTCACGCCCAGATTGACCGCCACGTCGCGGCCCATCCCCGCCAGTGTGAAGCGGTTGGCGAAAAGATAGGCCAGCGCGGTCAACGCCCCCACCAGGTAGAGCAGCTCGTAGCGCCCGCGCAGAATGCCGGAAAAGTCGCCATTGGTCCAGGCGCTGAGCGACTGCAGCAGGTCGTAGCGCAGGGCGAGAAAGGTGGCGGCCGCCTGAATTACGCCGCCCAGCATGATCCCAATCAGAGGGACCACGATGATGTCCGCGTAACGCAGCCGCTGCACCAGCGCCATGAACAGCGCCGTCCCGGCCAGCGCGAAGACCACGGCGACCGTCATCTTGAGGAAGACGGAAGCGCTCGCAAACCAGATCGTCGCGATGACCAGTCCCAGGCTGGCCGCGTCGACGGTGCCCGCAGTGGTGGGCGCCACGAACCGGTTGCGCACCAGGCTCTGCATGATCAGCCCGACCACGCCCATGGCGGAGCCGGAGAGCAGGATAGCCGCCAGCCGGGGCACCCTGCTCACCACGAACAGCAACATCTTGGACGATTCGGCCCGCAGCAGATCGGAGAGGCCGATGTCGCTGACCCCAATGAAAAGCGACCAGGCCGAAACCGCCGTCAGAGAGACCAGCGCCAGGCCCAGGAGAGCGGTATCCCGGATGCGCCCTGACGCCGGCCGCGGGCCACTGTGCGTCGACATCGCCATGCGCTACTGCAGGCCCGCCTCAATGTCCTCGACAACCTGGAAAAACGCGGGCAGCGAGGTCCATGCGATGTACCAGGCGAACGAGTCCACATAGACGACCCGCCCGTTCTGCCACGCCGGCGTCTGCGCCACCAGCTCGTTGTCCAGGATCTTCGCCGCGGCCTCGCCTTCCGCGCCGATCGCCGAAGCGCGGTCGATGACGAACAGGACGTCCGGCTGCATCTCGAGGATGTACTCGAAGGAGACGGCGTCGCCGTGCGTGGCTTCGCGTTCCAGGTTCTCGTCAGCGGCCGCATAGCCGAAGGTGTCATGGACGAAACCGAAGCGGGAGCCGGGGCCGTAAGCCGTAACCTCAGCGCCGGTGGTCATCAGGATCAGGGCCTTGCCCGCGCCTTCCGTCCGGGCGCTCACATCCTGCACCAGCGCGTCCAGCTCCGCCAGGCGTTCCTCAACCCGGTCTTCGACGCCGAATATCATGCCCATATTGCGGTGCTGTTCCTGGAACTTGTTGTAGAAGTCCTCCCAGATGGTCAGGTCGACGGTGGGGGCGATCTCCTTCATGTCCGGATAGATTCTCGAAGAGCGGCCGGCCACGATGATCAGGTCGGGCTCGAGGGCGTTGATCGCCTCATAGTCCGGTTCCCAGACGCTGCCCAGCTCGGCAAAGTCGGGATTGTCCAGCGCCGCCGCGTACTGGTCCGGGACCGGCACGGCCAGCCCCAGCATGCCGGCGATCCCCTCCACGCCCAGGTCTTGCAGCGAGAGCAGCGCCGCCATATCCGCGACGACCACCGTCTCCGGGTTGACCGGCGCCATGTCGGTTCCCGAGTAGTGGGTGATCTCCACCTCGGTGGGCATTGATTCGGCCGGTTGCGATGCGGTCGCGACCGGGACGACGGGCACGCAGGCGCCCGTGACAAGGAGCCCGGCCGCCGCGACTATGCGGGCCATGGCAGAGATTCTCGGGAGGAAGTTCACCTTCAACATGGATGTCCTCACTTTCTGGGTAGGTGTCAGTTAATGGAGATGCATCAGTTCAGAATGAACCACAAAAGCTTAGCACAGGGAGAGGCTGAAAATCGCGGAATTTTGCGGTATTTTTTTGCGGCATCGCTAAACGCATCCGTTAACGATGATTCACGACGGCGTTAAGGGCGGTTGCGAAGCTGGCGGAACGGCGGAACGGCAGTGGATAGTGGATAGTGGATAGTGGTCGGA
>VXRG01000043.1 GCA_009838625.1 Caldilineaceae bacterium SB0664_bin_27 | reverse complement strand
CGTAAGAATCCCTGGATGCACACTCGCCATTTTTTTATGAATTTCATATGCATCGTCAGCCAACCAGGCTTGGCCCAAACCCTTCCTGTCCCATGCTGACCGAGTCCCCAGAGCACCTGCAGAACCTGTACAAAAGCTATACATCACCGACCACAAACAGCCGCGTTTCCGCTCCGATTTTGCGGCCGGAATCAGCTCGAAAACGCGCGCCCGCGGCGCCTCCCTTGCCGCCGCATTCGAGCCGATTTTCTGCACAAAGTGATGCATCCCTAGTGATGCACTGCTTTCGCACCGTTTTTCGCCCTTTTTCTCTCTGGTCAGGACCCCAATATCCAGTAATGCATCACTTTTTGGGAAAATGCACTGTTTTTGCGGCCCCATTTCGGCCCTCCGCCGCAGCGCCGAAAGACCGTCCTTCAGCTATCGAAATGATGTGCCGGCGTTCCCCGCAAAAGCCGTACAAATCCGCGAAGTCCGCGCATCCCCGCCCGCCCCCGCAAGCCAAAATGCATATATGAACGAATCCCAAATAGTGAGGAACTTTCATATGATTCAACCAACGACAACGCCGCGGCAGTCCCGCAATCCCATCTCCCGCAGAGGAACCGCCAACTCTCAGTCCTGACGTCTTTCCGCCTTCTCCTCCCATTTGAGATGTACTCGTGCAGCCGGAAAACTGGCTTTCATCGGCAGAACGAAGTACAATCTTGCAGTGTCTGCGCATCATCTTGCCGCCGGTTCCGGTCGCAGGTGACGTAGCCAGATTGCCTTTTCGAATCGACCTGAATAACAGTCGCGGCAAGCTAACGATTCAACTGGGTATTTTGGGCTCAGATTCAGGAATCTCATCTATCTGCGGAGCAGCTCTATGCGGATCACCGACCTCAAATGCGCGATTCTCGGCGGCAGTCCTGTCGTTCGCATTACCACCGACGCCGGCATCGAAGGCTATGGCCAGGCCGAGCACTTCAAACCCTATCTGAAGCCTCACGTGCTCTTCTACCGCGACTACATCGTTGGGCAGGACCCGACCGACGTGGAGCGGGTGATGCTGCGCATTCGGCGCCTGGGTAGCTTCAAGCCCTGGGGCAGCGCGGTCAGCGCAATCGAGATGGCGCTGTGGGACATCGCGGGAAAGGCAGCCAATCTGCCGGTCTACAAGCTTCTTGGCGGGAAGGTGCGGGACAAGGTTCTTGTTTACAACGGCGCTCTCCGCTTCCCTTTGGCCGGACAGGAACCTGGGCACTACGCTGAAAACATGGCCCGGATGGCGGAGGCCCGGGAAGGCTTCACCATCATCAAGCAGGGCATCGGCTACCACAGCGGCATGCCGGACGAGCTGGACGACTTTTCCTACGGAGAGCGCCTCGGTGTGAGTCATCAGACCGAGCGCGGCCTGCTGACGGAAAAGGGCCTGAACCATGTCGTGTCCTGTATCGAGGCGATGAAGGATGTCCTCGGCGACAGGGTCGGCCTGGCCCTCGACTGCGGGCCCGGCTGGACCGTTCCGGACGCTATCCGGCTTGCCAGGGCTGTGGAGGGCCTCCACATCATGTGGCTGGAGGACACGATCACGGGCGACTACACGCCCTATGTGCTGGCCGAACTGTACCGCGAACTCACGCGCAGCACCTCCACGCCAATTCATACGGGCGAGCAGATCTACCTGCGCCAACACTTCAAACCGCTCTTTGAAATGCAGGCCGTCAACATCGTTGGGCCGGACCCGGCCGACATCGGCGGCATCGCCGAGCTGAAGTGGGTGGCCGAGTACGCCGACCTGCACGGCATCCTGATGGCCCCGCACGGCACAGGAGACGGACTGATCGGACTGGCCGCGCTGGTGCAGGTGGCCGCTACGTTGCCTCGAAACTACATCGCCTTCGAGTATCCGGTGGGGCGGCCGGAATGGTGGTATGATATTGTGGACGGCCTGCCCGACCCAATCGTGGAGAACAGCTACATCACCGTCTGGGATCGGCCTGGTCTCGGTGTCACGTTTAACAAGACTGCTGCCAGCAAGCATCTGGCCCCCGAAGACAAAGATTTCTTCAATTGAACCAAGGAGCGCTGAACCATGTCCAGTTCTGACATCTATGAGACCCTGGGTATCCGGCCGATAATTAACGCCGGCGGCCACATGACTGTCCTCGGCGGCTCGGTCCTTTCGCCGGAGGTGCGCGAGGCGATGGAGTCGGCCAACACTGCCTACACCTTGATGGACGATGTGTTTGACGGTGCGGGCAAAGCGATCGCCGGCATGCTGGGGACTGGCGGCGGGCTGGTCACATCTGGGTGCTACGCCGCGCTGGTGCAGGGCGCTGCGGCTATCCTGGCCGGCGACGATGCAGAGCGCATCCAGCAGCTGCCCGATACGACCGGCATGAAAGACGAGTTCCTGATCCAGAAGGCGACCCGTTATCGCTATGACCGCAGCGTCACCGTGCCGGGAGGGAAGCTGGTGGAGGTAGGCGATGATGACAGCTGCACGACGCAGCAGCTGCGCGACGCAATCGGGCCTCAAACGGCTGGCATCCTCTACTTCGCGGCCGGCGAGCGCTTCCCCAATACGGTTTCTCTGCCCGACGCAATCGAAATTGCCCATGCGGCCGGTCTTCCCATCCTGGTCGATGCCGCAGCGGAAATCTACCCGCTTGAGCGTATGCGACGCGTCGCCACCAGCGGGGCCGACCTGGTCTGCTTCGGCGGCAAGTACCTCGGTTCCGGCAACTCGACCGGCATCCTTTGCGGCAGCGGCGAGTTTGTAAGCATGGCGCGGCTCAACGGATTTACCGGCTTTGAGACCGGTAACAACAGCATCGGCCGCGGCTATAAGGTGGACCGCCAGGAGGTTATCGGAACCACGATTGCACTCCGCCACTGGTTGGACGCCGATCACGAGCAGCGGCTGCAAGTCCAGTCCGATCGCATTGCCCAGATTTCCGCCGGACTGGCAGGTGTACCAGGTGTAAACGCGGACAATATGTGGGAAGAGGACGGAGAGGGCCCGTGGATGCGCCTGAGTGTCAACTGGGATGAAGGGGAGAAAGGCCGTACTGCCGCCGAGGTTTCCGAGGCGTTGCAAAACGGCACGCCTGCGATCTTCTGCCGTACCGATCCTGGCAGCCTGCACATTGCCGTCCATACGTTGCAAGAAGGTGAAACTGAAACTGTTCTGCGACGGCTTCAGGAAGAACTGTCCTGACGCCATCGCTCACAAGGAAAAACAACATGGCCCAATCCCGCGCCGGCCGCCACTTTCTACAGATACCCGGCCCAACAAACTTGCCCGAGCGCGTCCAGCGCGCCCTTTCCCGCCCCACGATCGATCACCGGGGGCCCGAATGGGCACGGTTGACCTTCAGAATTCTGGAGCGCCTGCAGCAGGTCTTCCGGACAAGCGGTCCCGTGGTCGTGTATCCTTCATCCGGAAACGGAGGGTGGGAGGCGGCGCTGGCAAATACGCTATCTCAGGGCGACCGCGTTCTGTTTGGCTCTAACGGACAGTTCGCGTCCGGATGGCAGAATGTGGCCAGAAGGTTGGGTCTGACTGTGGAGGAGCTGCAGGGAGACTGGAGCTGCCCCATCGATCTTGCCGCACTCGAAAGGCGTCTCGCCGAGGACCGGGGGCGGGAGATCCGTGCGCTCGCCCTCGTCCACAATGAGACGTCCACAGGCGTCGTTAACGACATTGCCGGCGCCCGCGAAGCGCTTGACCGTACGGACCACGATGCACTGCTGCTTGTAGACGTGGTCTCCTCTCTGGGCGCGATGGATTACAGGCACGAAGAGTGGGGCGTGGATGTGACGGTCGCCGGCTCGCAGAAAGGGCTGATGGTACCGCCTGGTCTCGGCTTCAACGCGCCCAGCCCCAAAGCCCTGGAGGCAGCGAAATCAGCGCAGCTGCCCAGGTCCTATTGGGACTGGGAGAACATCCTGGAGTTTAATCGCGACGGCTTTTATCCCTACACGCCGGCTACGAATCTTTTCTACGCCCTGGATGAAGCGCTTTCGATGCTGCTTGAGGAAGGGCTGCCGAACGTTTTCGCCCGCCACGCCCGCCTGGCTGAAGCCACCCGGCAAGCCGTGCGCGGTTGGGGACTGGATGTCTACTGCCGGGACCCCAGAGCATTTTCGCAGGCCCTCACCGCGGTGGCGATGCCGGCAGGCTACAATGCCGACGTATTGCGCCAGGTCATCCTGGAACGGTTCGACATGTCTCTGGGCACCGGTCTTGGTCAGCTGAAAGGCAAAATCTTTCGCATCGGCCATCTCGGCGACCTTAACGAGCTCACGCTGGCCGGCACGCTTTGCGGCGTCGAAATGGGTCTGGCGGCCTGCGACGTGCCCCACGTGAGCGGGGGAGTCAACCACGCGCTGGCTTTCCTGGCGAAGGACCCGTAACGCACACGCCCTCTTACGATGCCGCCACAGAATGTCCCCACCGCGAGCCAGGTGGATGCTCAAGCACTTGCTCGCGAACTGCGCGCTGCGATCACCGGCGAAGTCCACTTTGATGGCGCCAGCCGGGCGATGCACGCGACCGACGCCAGCGTCTACCAGATAATCCCGCTGGGCGTTGTGACCCCCCGCAGCCGCGACGATGTCCTGCAGGTTGTTCGGATCTGCCGGCGGCACGGCGTCTCCATCACCGCGCGCGGGGGCGGGACCTCCCAGGCCGGACAGGCGATCGGCGCCGGTCTGTCGCTCGACTTCTCGCGCTACATGAACCGGGTTCTCGATCTGGACACCGAGGCCGCGACCGTCACGGTGGAACCCGGGATCGTCCTCGACGAGCTGAATGATCTGCTGAAGCCCCACGGGCTGCAGCTGCCTCTCGACCTGTCCACCTCCAACCGAGCCACAATAGGCGGCATGATCGCCAACAACTCCGCAGGCACGCGCTCAATCATCTACGGCAAGACGATCGATTACGTGGAAACGCTCGACGTACTCTTTTCCGACGGCAGCAGTGCAAGTCTAGGGCCTCTGTCGGAGGAGGCGCTCGGGGCCAAACTGGAGCGGCAGGATCTTGAGGGCGCCGCCTATCGCACAGTGCAGCGGCTCGGCCGCGAGCTGGAAACGGAGATTCGGCAACGGTATCCCAGCATTCAGCGCAGAGTCGGCGGTTACAATCTGGATGAGTTTGTTCCCAGGGGCGAGACGGCCCGCTCGCCGGATCCCTTCAATCTGGCTCGTATCCTGGTGGGCTCGGAAGGTACGCTTGGACTGACGGTGGCGGCCAAAATGCGGCTGGCGCCGCTGCCTCCCCTGCGCGCCCTCTGCAGCGTGCAGTTCGACGACCTGCTGGAGGCGATGAGCGCAACACCGGCCATCCTGGAACACGGGCCTTCCGCAGTTGAGTTGCTCGACCGTTTCATGCTGGACAAGACGGGCGGACGTATCGAATTCGCGCCTCTGCGCACCTTCATCAGCGGCGACCCGGGCGCAGTGCTACTGGTGGAGTTCTTTGGTCAGTCTGACGAGGAGCTGGGCGAGAAGATCGAGAACCTGCAGACAGACCTTGAAGCGCGCGGGCTGGGCAACTATCTTTACCGCGCGTTCGAGGCGGAAGAGCAGGCCCGCATCTGGGAGCTGCGTCGCGCCGCACTTGGGTTGACGATGTCACAGACCGGCGACGCCAAGGCGATTTCGTTCGTGGAAGATACCGCTGTGCCGCCCGAACGCCTTCACGACTACATCGAGAACTTTCAGAGAATTCTGGCGAAACATGACACGCAGGCCGGCTTCTATGCGCACGCCTCCGTTGGACTCCTGCACATACGGCCCGTCGTCAACCTCAAGAGCGCGCAGGGCGTGCAGCGTTTTGAGGCCATCGCCACAGAAGTGGCTGACCTGGTGCTGGAGTACGGAGGCGCGCTTTCCGGCGAGCATGGCGACGGGCTGGTTCGGGCGCCCTTCCAGGAAAAGATGTTCGGCCCGGCCCTGTACAACGCTTTCTGCGAAGTGAAAGGCGTCTTTGACCCGGACAACATGCTCAACCCGGGCAAAATCGTTCACGCGCCGGCTCTTACCTCCAACCTTCGCTACGGGACGCCGGATGGGCAGTTCGATGATGAGGAGCGGCGCCCGCTGGAGACGGGTCCGCCCGACGCAACCCGCGCACAAGTTCAAGAAACCGGCGCTGCGGCGGACGACGCAACCGCGTTCGACTTCTCCGACTTCGGCGGTCTGTTGCGGGCGACCGAACAATGTACCGGCGTGGGAGCCTGCCGCAAAACGCTCACGGGCACCATGTGCCCGTCCTACATGGCCACCCGAAACGAAATCGACAGCACACGCGGCCGTGCAAACGCGCTGCGTCTCGCGCTCTCAGGCGGCTTGGAGGCGACCGGCTTTGGGGACGAAGATCTCCTGCCGGTCGTGGACCTGTGCCTGGAATGCAAGGCCTGCAAACGGGAGTGCCCCACCGGCGTGGATATGGCCCGCATTAAGAGTGAATTCCTGCACCAGTACCACTCGCGCCGCGGGGCCCCGTGGAAGGATCGTGTGCTGTCGCAGGCCGACCGGATTGCACGTTGGGGGAGTCGGATGGCCCCGCTTTCAAACTGGCTGGCTGCGGCCAAGCCCGTGCGGCGGCTGACCGAGCTGCTGTTTGGACTGGACCGGAGGCGACCTTTGCCCGCCTTCAGCAGTCAGCCATTTACCAGGCGTTGGCGCAACGCCGAGCCGGCAACCGGCTCAGCACGTACCAGAGTAGCCCTGTTCGCAGACACGTTCAACAGCTACTACGAGCCCGACCAGCTTTCCGACGCCGTTTCCGTCCTGGAGAGCTGCGGGGCCGAAGTGACAATTGCGCCTCAAGTATGCTGCGGTCGGCCGCTGATTTCGAAGGGCTTTCTGGACGACGCCGCAAGACAGGCCTCCGCTACCGTGTCCGCGCTTCTGCCGCTGGCCGCGGCCGGTATGCCGATACTCTTCTGCGAACCAAGCTGCTACTCGGCTGTACAGGACGATCACCCCCGGCTGCTGCGGGGGACGGCGCAGGGGGACGCGCGTAAGGTGGCCGCGGCCTGCCAGCTCGTTGAAGAGTGGGCCGGACCCCGCATGAAACCGACGAAGCCTGGTCCTTCCAGGGTCCTGATTCATGGGCACTGCCACCAGAAGGCCCTCGTGGGGTTGCAGCCCCTCCAGCAGCTTCTTGCCGCGATTCCGGGCTGCGAGTTGTCGGTTCTGGACAGCGGCTGCTGCGGACTGGCAGGGCTGTTCGGTTACGAGCACTACGACGTCTCCAAACTGATCGGCGAACGCCGTTTGCTGCCGGCCGCCCGCGAACTCGGGAAGGACGAGGTGCTCGTCAGTCCTGGATTCTCCTGCCGCCAGCAGGTCAAGCACTTTGCTGGCGTGGAATCCCATTCACCCGCCTCTCTGCTCGCGTCCCTACTCTGACGTGCGATTTGCCATCCAATTGGAAGCCGACGCCCGCCCAGCAGGTGGCCGGGCACCGGCGGCCGGGCGTAGCCGGGCCCTGGAGAAAGCAATTTGACCCGGTTTGTGTGCCATGAACCCCAGTCCCGAGAGAACGCGACTGGCTGATAATCGTAGATCGGCGCGCGTGTAGTATACTATCCGCAACCTGCTCAATCGCCTTTCAGATTTCCGTTATCCTACCCAAAACTACTATCTTGAACAGAAGGAAGCCCTTGAAACTCAGGTCGATTTTCCCTCTGGAGACTCGTCGCGGCGCAAGTCCTTCCAGGGCTGCGGCAGGAGGCGTGCGCGCTCCTTTTCACAGCCAACCCTCTTCGCCGGCGATGGTTCGACCCCCCGTTGTCGCCCTCATCCTGCTGTTCGTCATGGCGCTTGCCGGTTGCGCGGGGGCAGGCGGGGCGCCTTCCCCGACGCCTACCAAAACACGGGAAGCGGCAGGAGTTCAGCCAGAGACCGAAACAGCAACACCGCCCCCATCCAGTGCCGAAGGAAACACCAATACGGCTGCGGAAAGCGAACAGGCAACCGCAACGCCTGTGCCGGGAAACGTCGCGCGCTATACCGGGCTGCCGTTGGCCGACCCCTCGTTGCTGCAGGAAACACCGGTACTGGTTTGTATCAACAACGACATTACCAGCCGCTCAAGCCATTACGGCCTGAACGAGGCAGATGTAACCTACGAATTTATCGTCGATGGCTTCCACCTCACCCGTCTGACCAGCTTGTACCAGAGCATCCCGGCCAAGGAGATCGGCCCCGTCCGCAGCGCCCGCTGGCCCAATATCCATACCACCTATATGTTCGACGGCATTCTGGCC
>VXRG01000137.1 GCA_009838625.1 Caldilineaceae bacterium SB0664_bin_27 | reverse complement strand
GCCCCGCAAGGCAACACTCTCATATGAGTGCATACCAAATCAGTGGCGAACTTTCTTATAACTCAGCCAACGACAACACTGCGGCCGTCCCGCAATCCGATCTCCGGCAGAGGCGCCGGCAGTTCCCGTTCCTCACTACTTACCTTGGTTCCCGCCCCAGATCTGGACTGCCCACCGACCGGGGTGCAGTCCTAGGCCATCGGGCCAGAGGGTTTGAACTCATTGGGGAGCACGAGCCTTTGAGCATTGGTTCCTCCTTTGGCATACTGTGGTCAGTCGAAGCATGGAGCGACTTCCGCGGCGAAGGCAGTTGAGTCGGAACGGAGATCGAAATGCCGATATACGAATATATCTGCCTGGATTGCGACAACCGGTTCGACCGTCTCTGGCCAACTATGGCCTCCGCACAGAACCAGCAGCCGGTCTGCCCTGACTGCGCAGGCACTTCCACAAAGCAGACGGTCTCACAGGTTGCCGTTCTGGGGGCGTTGGGCGGACTCACGCCGCAGGAAGAGAGCGCGTCCAGCGCCGAGTCGGCAAGGGCGGCCTCATACACTTCGAAGGAACAGATCGACACCCTCCAGGCCAACAGTCAACGAAAACGCGAGCAGGGCAGATGAACGGGCGCGTCCCCTTCGGTGTCGCCGACTACTTCTGGGATGAAGCCAGCAAGCGGCAGAACCTCCTCGATCTGCTGATGGAGACGTTTCGCGGCTGGGGTTACGGAGACGTGATTCCGCCGATGTTTGAGTTCGATTCAACCTTGAGCGCGCAGTATGACGACCGGCTGCGCAGCGGCATGTACCGCTTTCTGGACCGCGACGGCAGTACGCTTTCCCTCCGACCCGAATTCACCACACCGGTCGCCCGGCTGGTGGGAGCCCGGCTCCACGACTGGCCGATGCCGCAACGATTCTGCTACGGCGGCAGCGTCTTCCGCTACCTGGAACCACAGGCCGGCCGCCAGCGCGAATTCTGGCAGGTAGGGGGTGAGTTGATCGGCGCGCCGAACCCCGCCGCCGACGCCGAAATCCTGGCGCTCACCGCCACCGCCTTGAAGGTTGCCGGCCTCACGGAGTTTCGACAGATTGTCGGCCACATACGTTACTATCGCAGTCTTCTCCAAGCTCTGGACCTCAATCCGCAGCAGACGCAGCAGCTGCAGTGGGCGTTGGAGCGAAAGAGCGAACCGCTTCTGGACGACTTTTTGCGGGAGACGCCCTTGCGTACCGGGCAGCGCCAGGCAGTTGAGACGCTGCCGCAGCTCGTCGGCGAGAACGTAGACGGGATCCTTTCCTTGGCGGAACGCCATATCCAGAACAGAGGGATGCACGAGGCTCTGCAGAACCTGCGCGGCATCGTTGACGCTCTGCTCGGTTACGACATTCTGGACAGCTTTGTCATCGACCTGACTGAAATCCGCAATTTGGGCTACTACACGGGCGTCTCTTTCGAGGCGGTGACTCCGGGTCTTGGCACAGCGGTCGCCAGCGGTGGGAGATACGATGACCTTGTGGGCCGCTTCGGCCCTCCTCAACCGGCGGTGGGGGTTGCCTTGGGAGTGGACCGGCTACTGGTGGCGCAGCAGCGGCAGGACGAGACCGATTCAGCGGCCGACCCCCGCCGACCGCAGGCCGCGCTGGCACTGCCCCAGGGAAGCCAGGAGGCCCTGGCCCAGGTGCAGAGTTTACGCCAGGCTGGGCTGCACATTCAGGTAGACGTCAACGGCTGGCCGATTGATTCCGCCTTTGCCTATGCGGTTGAGACTGGCGTATGCGACGTCCTGCTATGGGAGGATGGATTTCAACATCACCAACGCGACGACCAGGGGGACTTTGTGCTTCTCGGCCAGCTCGAGGAAAGCCGGCTGCCGGGCTGGACGGCAAATTGTCGAGAAGGGCTGTCAAAATGACTTCAGCAGTTGCCGTGCCGTCTCGCGCACCGGCCGAAACCATCGAACAGTCACGGCCCGCCGCAGCAAGCGATCGAAACCAACAGTCGCTGCTCTTTGCCCTGCCAAAGGGGCGGCTTGCACAGGACAGTCTTTCCTTCCTGGAACAGGCCGGGCTATCGATCCCAACCGACACTGAAAGCCGCAAGTTAATCTTGCCGGCGGCCGACGGCTCGACCGGCTTTGTGATGGCCAAGCCGCGGGATGTGCCAACCTATGTCGAACACGGGGCTGCCGACCTGGGCATCTGCGGTCTCGACGTGGTGCGGGAGACGGACCGCGCGGTCTATGAACCGCTGCTGCTTCCTTTCGGCCACTGCCGCCTGAGCGTCGCCGGCCCAGCAGACGAGGCAGCGGTCCCACCTGGAGAGAGCGGCGACTTTGCAGACTTGGCAGTCAAGCCGGCTACATATTCCAGTTCGCCGGGTACGCCCTTGCGCTACATGAGCCAGCCCCGCATCGCGACCGAGTACCCGCACCTCTCCCGCCGCTTCTTCGCCGAACGAGGCGTGAACGCTGAGATCATCGCTCTGGGAGGCTCGGTCGAGCTTGGGCCGATCCTGGGTCTCGCCGATCTGATCGTCGACGTGGTCCAGACCGGGACAACCCTGCGCATGAACGGGCTGGTGGAGATCCGTACTATTCTGGAGAGCCAGGCGGTGCTTGTGGTCAACCGGGCCTCGTACCAACTCAAGGCTGCTGAGATCAACAGAATCATTGAGCGTATGCGATTGCTGACGACTTAGAAGGCTAAAACTGACGAGGGGGCTGACCGGAGCGAAGAGGATATTCTTGCGTCCGCCTCGCTGCGTCCGAGTCAGAGGTGTCAAAGGAATTCCTGTGCCAGAGATAACTGATTCACGGTTGATAGAAGGCGTTAATTTCGCCGCACTACGCGCTTTCGGTGATGACCGCGGGCGCTTTCTGGAGACATTCCGCAAAGAGTGGTTTCCGCAACGCAACTGGGCGCGGGTACAGTCGAACGTCAGTTATTCGAAGGCGGGTGTACTGCGGGGCTTACACTTCCATTATCATCAGGTCGACTACTGGTTCTGCGTGAATGGTACCGTTCAAGTTGCGCTGGCCGACCTGAGACCGGACAGCCCGACTTTTCGGCAGACAGAGACGCTGAAAATTGGCGAGCAGAAAACCATGGGCGTCTTCATCCCCGAAGGCGTTGCGCACGGCTTTCTGGCGCTGACGGATGCCGTTCTCACCTACAATGTCGACAACTACTACGACAGCTCGGACGAACACGGCGTAGCCTGGAATGACCCGGAGCTGGCGGTGAAGTGGGAGCAAGGTACGCCGCAGCTGTCTGATCGTGACCGCGGCAATCCCTTTTTGGCTGAACTGCCGGTCGATCATTTGCCGCGCTACGGTTCAGGCTGATTCCCGGGTTAATTGGCAGCGGAGACAGTACAGTTGCGATACTGCTTTGTGCGCGACGCTGTGACGTGAAGACAGAGACATGACTGAGAGTGTACCTAACCGACCCCCAAACGTCTCCGACGGCAAAAGGGCGGGGAGCAAGGACTCGGAGTTTCGTAAGCTTCCGGCGGTCGACAAGCTCCTATCCGTGCCGGAGATTGCCGCACTCGCTGCGGCCTACGGCAGCGTCCCTGTCACCGAGGCAACCCGGGCTGAACTCGACGCGGCGCGCATTGCCATCGAAAGCGGAGAGCCGGCGCCAACAGAGGGGCAGTGGAGAACGCGCATTGCGGACAGCGTGCTGGCAGCCTCCTCCTCCTCCCTGCGCCCCGTCATCAACGCCACCGGCGTAATCATTCACACGAATCTGGGACGCACACCCCTCGGCAATGAGGCCCAGAATGCTGTCGTCCGCCTGGCGCAGGGGTACAGTACGCTCGAATACGATTTGGATGCCGGTCGGCGAGGCAGCCGTCACGCCCACCCGGCAAGACTCCTGTGCCAGTTGTCCGGCGCCGAAGACGCGCTCGTCGTCAACAATAACGCCGCGGCTGTCTTCCTTGCTCTGACGGCGCTGTGCCAGGGACGGGAGGTGATCGTCAGCCGGGGTGAGCTGGTCGAGATCGGGGGCGGCTTTCGTATCCCCGATGTGTTGCGCCAGAGCGGGGCAACTTTGGTGGAAGTCGGCACTACCAACCGGACGCATCCGCACGATTTCGCGGGTGCAATCGGACCCCGGACAGCCGCCCTTATGAGGATACATGCCAGCAACTTCAAACAGGTGGGCTTCGTCACAAAGCCGGAACTTTCGGAACTGGTCGGGATTGCCCGCGAGCAGGAAACCGCCAGGTCGCGGGGTGCTGCCGAGGACGCGGACGCCCGTGTCGAGAGTGAACCAGCCGGTGAAGTTCGGAGCCGAGTGAATGGCGGCCGCCCGCTGGTCATCGACGACCTTGGCTCCGGAACACTGCTGGATACGGCCCAGTTCGGGCTGGCGCCGGAACCGATGGTTCAGAGCAGCGTGCAGGCGGGTGCGGACATCATCACGTTCAGTGGCGACAAGCTCCTGGGCGGGCCCCAGGCCGGTCTGATCGTGGGCAAAGCCGAACTGATCGGAAGGCTGCGCGCACATCCGCTGGCCCGAGCCCTGCGCGTTGACAAGATGACCCTGGCTGCCCTGGATGCCACGCTGCAGTCCTATCGACGGGGGCGTGTCGCTGCCGAGATTCCCGTCTGGCGCATGATCGCGGAGAAGGGAGACACCGTTCAGAAACGCGCACGCGAGTTTCAACGCCGGTTGAACGCGGCGAAAACTGAGTCCACAGTCATTCCAGGCAAGAGTACAATTGGCGGCGGCAGTTTACCGGGCGAAACTCTGCCCACATCGCTTCTGGCGATTGACATGCCGCGGCCGGACGGCGCGGCCGCCTTGTTGCGCACGGCTGATCCGCCTGTTATTTGCCGGATTCAGAATGACCAGTTGCTGTTCGACCTGCGAACCGTTCTGCCGGAGCAGGAGCAGGCACTGTTGGAAATCCTCTGCAGTCATCTGCCCGATCTTGACGGCGAGGCAGGCGGCGCCGTCCTCTAGCGGGATAGCGGTATTTCTGTGCCCCTCATCTACCTGAAACTCGGCGGATCGCTGATCACCGAGAAGGACAACCCCGAAACGCCCAGGCTGGATGTATTGGAGCGCCTGGCCAGGGAAATTGCCGGAGCCAGAAAGGCGACTCCACACCTCCAGCTCGTTCTGGGCCACGGCAGCGGCAGTTTTGGCCACGTCAGCGCGCAGCGACATGGAACCCGAATGGGCGTCGCCAGCGAGGACGATTGGTATGGCTTCGCCGTCACGGCCGATGCGGCCGCGCGCCTGAACCGTATCGTCGCCGCGCGCCTGCTGCAGGCAGACCTGCCCGCCTGGACGGTGCAACCCAGCGCAGCCCTCCGCTGCCAGGACGGCCGAGTTGTCTGCGGGCCGGCCGAAACTGTACGCCAGGCGTTGGAGCGAGGACTCCTGCCGTTGATTCACGGAGACGTGGCGCTCGACAGCGTACGCGGCGGCACAATTGCCAGCACTGAAGAGATCTTCGAAGAGATGGCCGCGCATCTGCCGCCGGTCCGTATCGTCCTGGCTGGCGAGGTGGACGGTGTGTATACCAGCGATCCCCGAAAGGACCCGTCAGCCGTCCTTTTAAGGGAGATTACGCCCTCTTCTCTCGACTCTTTGCAGGCTGCGCTCGGCGCCAGCCATGCCACCGATGTGACGGGCGGCATGGCCGCAAAAGTCGAACAGTCCCTGCGTATGGTTCGCGCCCTGGCTGGCCTCGAGGTAGTCGTTTGCGGCGGACTCTTGCCGGGCGCGGTTTTTTCCGCGTTGACAGATCTCTCCGGCACTCCCGGCACTCTGATTCATGCAGGGGCGCCGCGCGGCCTCTCCTGAAAGACCCTCTGTATACGACCGCGGCTCATTCATACCTACTCTGCGGACTTCGGAGAGTATGTACCGGTCGTCGATCGGCACCGATTCGTGGTCAGTTTGCGGGGATAGGGTAGGCCTGAAGTATTTGCCCGCTATTTTGGCGTCCTAGTATAATTGTTGCATGGGAGTGTTTCAGGAGTTCAGCTGCTGTTTTTCTTTTTTGTCTCGGGGCTTGGAAGAAGCACGCCCTCAAGGCGCTTCGATTCACCGCCAATGACATGAAGTTTCAAGAGAGGCACTGTGTTGCGCCTCCTCAACGGATTCCGGAGTTAGGATTGGGATGTTTTTAACTATCGTTTCGTTTTTTCTCCTGTTGGGCCTGTTGATCTTCTTCCATGAGTTGGGCCACTACCTGGTAGCGCGGCGCAATGGAATCGAGGTAGAAGAGTTCGGCGTCTTTGGTTTCCCGCCGCGACTTGTCAAGTTATTCACTTACGACGGCACAGTCTTTAGCCTTAACGCCATTCCCTTCGGCGCGTTTGTGCGCATGAAGGGTGAGGATATGGCCGATACCAGCCCCGGCTCCTTCAATGCGGCCCGCAAACGCGGCCGCGTCCTGACCCTCCTGGCCGGACCGGCGATGAACTTTATTCTGGCAATCTTCTTTTCAATCGCCAGTGTCTTCTCCGGCTTTCCCGCCGGCGCCGCCCACCCCCTGTTAGGCGATGTCCCGCCCGGTACTGAATTGATGGGCGTAGCTCTCGAGCAGAATGACGCGCTCATCCGACTCAACGGTCAACCCGTTTATGTTGACGTAAACACCGGTGAGCTGCTTACACCGAAACGGCGAACGACCGCATTTGCCAACGAAGCCGGGACTGTCGTCATTCTGCGCGGTGATGCTCTTCACACACTGCAGGTTCCCTTCGCTACTCGCGACGAGTTGGAGCTTCTCCTGGATGACGTGCCCTCGCAACCAGCTCTGCATACCCAGATCACCCTGGTCGCACCTGGCAGCCCGGCGGAGGAGGCCGGCCTGATGCCGGGGGACATCTTCTATGCTGTAAACGGGGAGGCCGTAACGGCTGAACGCAACATCGGCGATGTAGTTCGGTCCCATTTGGGAGAGACGATTTCAGTGACGGTGCTGCGCGGCGATGAACTGTATTCCCGCGATGTGCTGGCCCGTCAGGATCCCCCGCCCGGCCAAGGTGCGATGGGCGTTGGAATTGGTGGAAATCTGATGCTGGTTACACTGCCTTTCTTCCAGAGTATCTGGCAAGGAATTGTTGGCATCGTCGCCTATGTGCAGGCGGTGATCGCGTTGCCGGTCCTGCTTATTTCTGGGCAACTGGCGCCCCAGGACGCCGCATTCTCCGGACCGGTGGGAATTGCGCAGCTTGTCGGCGGAGCAGTCAGCGCCACTGCCGATACAGGACTTTGGTTCCCGGTGTGGCAGCTGGCTGCCATCATCAGCGCCGGTCTGGCCATCGCCAATCTGTTGCCGATTCCTGCTCTTGATGGAGGCCGATTGCTGTTCATTTTCATCGAAAAGCTGCGCGGGCGTCGCGTGCCGCCGGAAAAAGAAGGCGTAATCCACCTGGTCGGCTTTGTCTTGCTTCTGGGACTGATGGTTGTCATTACAATCAATGACATCCGCTCCGGACCACAGGGCATCGACTGGTCCCAACTGTTGGGGCCCTGACAGCGCAGACGTAACCTGGCAGTTCGCGGATAGGCGAGATTCAAGCCCCGACAATGTCTCTAGACGACAGAAGCTTTTCGGATGCCAATTCCGATCAGTTTATCCCTCCCCAGTCGGAAAAGCGCTCGGAAGCGCAGGTCCCTTCCTGGGGTGCAAAGCGCTGCCCCGCCTGCTATACCGTCGTCTTGCATAATCAGACCGTTTGCG
This sequence comes from Caldilineaceae bacterium SB0664_bin_27, assembly GCA_009838625.1. GTDB lineage: Bacteria > Chloroflexota > Anaerolineae > Caldilineales > Caldilineaceae > Bin5. The sequence continues at coordinate 63,931 of VXRG01000137.1, read as the reverse complement.
CAGAGTGTGGAACTCGCCTGGCCCCGCGTGTCACCAGGGTACGGTGCCTCCGCTGCGGAAAGCACGCCACAACAGACCATGTAATCTGCCCCAGTTGTGGACGCAATCTACAGGCTGCGCCATCACGACTGCTCACAATTGGCGTACCGGCGCTGCTCGTCGGTGTGCTGGCCATTGTTCTCATAGCCCGCGGAATGCCTTCTTTCCTTCAGGAAAATGGGAACTTATCCTTGCTCCCGAACTTTGTGATCACTCCGGCCTCTTCAGACAGCGAACCGACAGTTCGGCTCGCGCGCGAGAGCCTGGCGCCCGCGGTCGTTCAGAGCGGACCCGGACAGCCGGATGAGTCGTCCGGCTCCGAAGCAGCGCCGGCAGCTGTTGCGGACTTGACGCCGACCCCGACGCCGGAGGGAACCGATACAACGACTGACGGGGCCCAGGCCGAATCCGTACCAGCTGACACGGCAGTCCCGCCAACTGAGGCCCCAGTTGAAACACCGACACCCATCGAAGAAGCGCCGACTGCGACCGCGGCGGCGGTCGAAGAAACAGAAACGCCGTCTCCTCCATTTCCACCGTTGCCGGCCCTGACTGAAACGGCGACGGTAACACCAACTCCGACTCTCAACCCCACCCCTGCGTGGCTGACCTACACAATCAGAGCGGGCGATACTATCGTCGGAATCGCAAATCGATTTGACATACCGCAAGATGAGCTGCTCAGGGCAAACAATCTCACCCTCGGGGATTCTACGAACCTGCAGATAGGAGACAAAATCGTGTTACCGGGAATACTGCAAGCCACCCCGACGCCAACGGCAACACCTGCCGGGTAGCCTTGCGCGGCTGTAAGCCGAAACGCGGTTTTCATCTGGCGACAGTGGGAATGTCGTTTATAATGCAACCAACCAGTGCAGGCAGTGAACATCCAAATTCAGGCAAAATGCACTCATCGTATGTGAGGCAGCAAGTGACGGAAACTGTCGCAGCCGACGGCGACGCGCAGACGCAACCAAAGCCGGCCAAGTCAGTCGAGGTATTGTTGGCCCAACTGCGGGAAGACGACGTTCTACCGGGTAAGCAGGAACTGATCGTTCTCTCCGACTTGAGCCTGGCCGACATGAGCCGCGTGCAGGTGGCCTGGGGAACCCTCAGTGACACCTGCAGGCTGCATATTGTGCATTCGCTCGTGGAGGAGAGCGCCGTCAATTTACACTTGCAACTGGGCAGGCTGCTGCGGCTGGCACTGAAGGACCCTCTACCCGACGTGCGGATTCTCGCCATCCGCGGGTTGTGGGAAGACAGAGAAGCAGATCTTGTCGGTCCCCTGGTCCACATTCTCAATAACGATCCCCACGACGCCGTCCGCGCGGCCGCGGCCGAAGCACTGGGCGCGTTCGTGCTGGCCGGTGAGTTGGACGAGCTCTCACCGGCTCTGGCCATGCGCGCCGAGGACGCGCTGTTGGCGATTCTGCATGCCGAAATGGAACCGCTCACAGTACAGGCCCACGCGCTGGAGAGCATCGCTTTTTCAGGGGAAATGGGCATTCGAGAGCTGATCGAAGACTGTTACTATTCCCACGATGATGAGATGCGAATCGCCGCACTGCGGGCGATGGGGCGCAGCGCAGACGTGCGCTGGCGTTCTACCGCACAGGCCGAGCTCGGCAGCCCTGACACGGAAATGCGGGCGGCCGCGGCGCGAGCCTGCGGCGAGCTGGAGGCCCGAGACGCGCTTGAAGACCTTGTCGAACTGCTGTCAGACGAGAGCAAAGCAGTGCGGCTGGCCTCGATTTTCGCATTAGGCAGGCTGGGCGGAAGGCGGGCAAAAGAGATGCTGAATGCCATGAGCGCCAGCGAAGACTCCGATGAAGCCAAAACGGCTGAGCAGGCCCTGGAAGAGGCCCTCTTTTACGGAGATGGCCAGGGAATTCCGCTGTTTGATGAATCTCTCGAAAACTGGGAAGATGACGCTGATGACTGGGAGGCGTGGTGAATCTGAAGCTCAAGCGTCTGGTGCGCACGCACAGTTCCGAACAGTACGCGCTCTTCGACCTGGCCCAGACCGATGAACAGAATCAACCCCTGACGATCGGCAAACTCGATCTTCATTACACGGGTGAGGGTACCTATGGCACGCTTCTGTTGTGGGAAATGGAATCACAGCAGATAGAGGTTGAACGCAGACGCATGTTCGTGCAGGCCCTGCTCAGTGAGCTGGTGCTGCCAATGGGCCTTCCCAACGAATTCGTCGTCGAATTCTTCGCACCCACTTTGGACGAATATGAAGTGTTCCACAACTTAGACGAGGGAACGGATAACTCTGCCGAAGCGTTAGAGCGGGCAGACTGATTTCGATTGAACTGTGATTGCACAACGCTGTGCCTGGCCTACCCTTCCGAGCGAAAGTACGCAAACAGCGATGACTGAAACTGATTGGAATAGTTCCACTTCTGATAATGGGGGCACCTCCTCCGACTACCGCCGGATACTTAATGAGAGCGCCCGCCTGTTGCGCGCGAACCGGCCCGGCGAGGCAATTGCCGTGCTTGCGCCGCTGCAGGCAGACATGCCTGACGATCCCGATATCGCAATCAATATGGGCGGCGCATTGATCCTGCAGCGTAAGTGGGGGAAGGCAGTCGAGATACTGAAAAAGGCCGTCGATGCTTCCCCTGAAAATGTCCTTCTGTGGACAAACCTGGCTGCCGCTTATCTGGGCCGGCTCGAAACCTCCGGTCCGAAGCACCAGGCGAGGGCCATCGCTGCGTATGAAAAGGCGCTCTGGATCGATCCCTCCACACCGAACGTCCACTATCACTTGGGGCTCATTTACAAACAGCAGGGGAACCTGAGCCGTTCCTCCGCAATGTTCCAGCGGGCCCTTGAAATCAATCCCAATGACCGTGACGCCCGCTACTGGATGGAAAAACTAAGTGACCAGATGGTGGAAATAGAGCGCGAGAAGAAGCAAAGTCGCACGCGGCACGGGCGCGGGAACGGAAGACGCGGCGAAAATGGGCGCCCGCCTGACAGGGGTGGAGAGGAATCCTGACCATGACGGCGGAACCATCGGTATCGCCATGCGCCACTATTGACGAGACCACGACCGTTCATTCACAGCCGATGCCCCGCTGGCGTGAACGCCCGGAACGCGCAGCCTGGATCGTCATTCTGCTCTCATTCTCCCTTTTTCTAGTCCTGGTGGCGGGCATCCCCATAGCAATACGCGGGCTTTACCATTCGGCCGCCGCGAGACAATCTCTCCAATTCGAGACCACGATAGGAACAGTACTTCTCTACCCGCCAAATTCCGATCAACCGATTGCCCTCACGGACAGACGCGAAGGCATTAGCGAAGGCAGCCGGTTGGAGACGGACGCAGCAACACAAGGCGTGTTGGGCCTTCCCGCAGGTGGACAGAGCGATGAACTGATGGGAACAATCTTCCTCTTCCCAAAAACAGCTCTTGAAATCGTGAGAAGCCGGCGCCCCTACTTTGCCGGCAGCAGTGAACCCTACCGGCTGCGCATTCGAGTACATGAGGGGCAGGTACGGCTGTTTACGAAGAGCGGATTTGACAGGCCGGTCGAAGTCCAGATCGAGACCCCTCAGGGCGAGGCCCAGCTGGAGGAAGGCAACTACGCATTCTTTGTGAACGCCGAGAGCAGCGAGATCGTGGTGAAGCAGGGTGTTGCCAGGATCATTCAGCCCGGACAAGAGCCGGTCGAGATTGAACCCGGTCTGCGCTCATGGATTCGGGCTGACGGGACAATAGAGCCAGCTGAAGCGGCCTTGCATAACCTGCTTCAGGACAGCGCTTTTGCCAGACCTTTGGGCGAGGTGTGGGAAAGCTACACGCCTCCTTACGTAACCGCGGGCACGGTTGAATTCATCGAGAAGGACGGTCGCAAAGCGGCCCGCTTTTACTACAAGGGCCCTAACCAGGTCCATACCGAGATTGGGATTCGCCAGGTTGTAAAACAGGACGTGCATAACTACGACTCCATGGTCGTCAAGCTGGACGTCAATCTGGACTGGCAGACACTGGCAGGCGCGGGCGAACAGAGTTCTGAATTCCCAATACGCGTCGAAATCACCTATACGGACGATTTTGGCGAGGAAAGAAAGTGGGGCCATGGCTTCTATAACATGGACCCGAGACCGGAATATCCTTTAATTGGCGGCGAACAGGTCGACCAATTCATCTGGCATAGCTTTGAGTCGGAAAACCTGATGGAACTGCTGGACGCGACGCCGCCGGCCCGTATCGAGAGTATCAGGCTCTATGCCAGCGGCTGGAACTATTTGTCGTTCGTCAGCGACCTGGAACTGATCGTCGAATGACCCGCCGGCAGAGCAAGGTACGGCTTGGCTGGCTGGTAGCTTCAGTCAGCCTTTTTCTTTTTCTGGCCGCATATCAGTTGGGTTTGCCCGGTCTCCACTACGACGAAGCCAAGGAAGCTGGCGTCAACGCGATCGAGTTGCTGCAGCAAGCGCCGGTAACCGCGTTCCGCGGTGCGACTGTAACTCTATTTGGTCTGAATCTTCCTTTGATGGTGCAGGACTACATTGGCGCGTTGAACGTCTATTTGGCCGTGCCGTTTCTGGCGGTAACCGGCATCGGCGTGCCCAATCTGCGACTCCTGCCGCTGACTCTGGCAGTTCTCGGGCTGCTTGCGCTGGAACGATCCGTATCGGAATGGCTGGCCCTCAGCAGCCGCAGCGCCGTTCCCGCTGCGCCCATTGCCCCCGCCGCTCTCGCGTGCCTGACCCTGCTGGCCGCCGCACCCAGTTTTGTATTCTGGCAACGGCAGGGAATCTTCGTAACGAATGCCACGATTCCCTTCACTTTCGCCTGCATCTGGCAAGCGCTCCGCTGGTTGCGTCTCGGGCAGGGCCGCGCTCTGATCCTTTCGGCACTGTGCGGGGGTCTGGCCGTCTATGCAAAGCTGCTGGCGGCGTGGATAATCCTGCCTTTCGGCCTGATTTGTGCGGGCTGGCGGCTCTGGCAGTGGAGAAGGTCTGCCCTTCGCGCAAGTGAAGAGGGAAGCGGACGGACTTCGCTGGAGATGTCGCCGCCAAACAGCCATAAGATACTGCGTCACGTTCGTCCTCTTGCCTTGCCCCTTGCAGCCGCACTCGCTTTCGCGTTACCCATGATCCCCCTCCTTCTGTTCAACTTCAAAACAGGTGGAACGTTGACGACAGTAACTGAGAATCTCGTCAGCAGCTACTACGGCGTGGACAATGCCGCCATCTGGTCGAATGCGACGGTACGCTGGCAGCAGTTGCTGCAGACTTTGCGCGGCGACCATCTCTGGTACCTGGGCGCGGTCGAGCAGAACGCGCTTGCGCCGTGGCTGGCGCTGGCGCTGCCCGCGGCAGCTTTGTCCCGACCAGATGGCCGCCGTGTTGTAGGGCCGCCGATTCTGTTGTTGGCGGCCGCAGTCGCGGCCAGTCTGTACACGGTCAGCGATCTGTTCATCACACATTATGCGCTGCTTCATCCCCTGGCAGTTGCTGTAACGGGCGCAGGTCTGCACGTACTTTGGCGATCGCGTGGGGCGAGAGACGGCCCGGTAACCAGGAAGAAGACACTACATACTGGCGCCGAGAGCCGCATGCCGTTCCGCGAACCCGGCATTAGGGCGTGGGAACGGTTACAGGGCCTGACTTCACGCCACTTTCTGGATTTGCCTTTCGGACGAGCGTCTGTACTCCAGGTCATTCTTGTGATTCTCGTGTGCGCCAGTGTGCTGCTCGACTTGTGGGCCACGGCCGCTTACCATAGGGCGCTGACGCGCAGCGGGGGGTTGGTGGACCACTCAGACGCGTCCTACCATCTGGCCTATGACCTGCGCTACGGAGGCATGGGCGCCCCGGTTGTTCTGGACTGGGGAATGGAAGCGCCAGTGCGTTTTCTGAGCGAGGGTAGCGTCAGGCCGATTGAGGTATTTGGCTACAGTTCGCTGTCGGAACCGGACGATGCCTTCGTCCAGCGAATCGAGCTGTTTCTGGGGAATGTCGATAACGTCTACCTCTTGCGGGCACCGGGAAACGAACTCTTCCAAGGGAGGCGTGAAGTCTTCGAGCGCTTGGTCAATGAGAGGGACGGCCAGCTGGAGCGTGCACAGGTCTATACCCAACAGGACGGTACACCCTTATACGAGCTCTGGCGAGTCAGATACTGACGCCTGTCGGTGCGATTCAACTTCACTTGCGAACCTGCTGAGATGTTTCTCCTTCCGTTGTCACCAGATAGGCGGTAGTAGACAGTCACTTTGGACGAATCGCTAGGCTCCACCGGCTCGGTTGAGCATATCGGATATAGCTGATAGAATGTGGGCACGTCAAGGAGTAGTCGTTCAAAGACGAAAAATGTACAGCCGAGTTCCGACCGAAGTAAGTCAGAGTAACGCCGACACCGCCCCGACTCAACAGGCCCGAATCCGACCGAAAAGTGTCGGATATTTACGCGTGATCGCCCAGATGGGACGGTTGCGGGCGATTCCTGCACTGCTTACGCCGGTCCTATGGGGAGCGTCCACGGCTCGCTGGCAATCTGAAACAGTGAGCATCTGGTGGGCAGCCGTGTTGGTGTTGATCTATGGCGCACTGGCGTTGGGCTTCAACTATTTCGGCGCCTATGTGGACTACTTGCGCCATATTCGCGCCGAAGGTCAGTACCCGACGGCGACTAACACGCGGAGTGTTCGGCGACCGTCGCCGCTTGGGGCCTTCGACGGCTTTGACTGGATGCAACAGGGCCTACTGCGTCCCGAGACATTCCTCAGTCTTGGGCTGATTTCGGTGACGATCTACGTACTGGCGGCGTTGTGGCTCGGAATCTTCGTTGGGTGGCCGGTCTGGTTTTTCGCGCTGATCAGCGGGCTGATGTGCAGTATTCCACTGTGGCCGGTCGTCCGCTTCGCCCGTAGATTCTGGTGGCTCGGCGACCTTGCCTACTGGTTGGGTTTAGGCGTTATCCCTTTGCTGGGAACCTACTTTGTTCTGACCGGTACGATCACGCGCGTCGTCCTGTTGATCGCCTTCGCTCCTGCGACATTCGCCTGGCTGGCGTATCAGTCTTACAGTTTCTATAGCTGGCACCGAGACTGGCGTCTTCGCAGACGCACTCTGGCGGTGGTGTTCGGGCCCGAACGAGGCCTGGACGTTGCCGCGATCATCGCCATTGCCGGGTTTATCGCCCTGATTCTGTTGATGGCAACGGGCGCGGTCCCGGTGTGGACAATTCTCGTACTTGGAGCATTCCCTCTGTTCTTAAGAGCACTTGCCAGGGCACGCGTATGGCCCTTCTCCCGGCAGGCCGGCATTGGGACCGTCGAAAACGCAATCAACGCGGTGATACTGGCTGGGTTGTTGTGGCTTGTGCCTATGTGGCTAATCTGATTGTCGTTCGGCTAAGCCAGGCGGAAGTCCGTGATCCTGCCAGCGCAGAACTGGACGAAAGGGGGAGGCAAACCGCGCGGCGCCAGTGCCGAAGCCGTCCGACGGGCAATCGGCTGCGAGGAGCGCGTGTCGGAAAACAGAGGTGTTGTTGCGCCCCTTCAGGCAGCACAACAGACCCCGTCCGAGTATCTTTCGGACTCGACCCATGGCAGAACTAACCCGCAAAGAGTTCTATGAATTAGCCGACCAGTGCCGGGAGCGAGCGCTGGAGTTGGCCCACTTTGATCAGAACAGGGTCAACCGCCACCAATGCCGGCGGTTCAACATGTGGCTGGCACGACTGAAGACCTACGATCAGTTGGCTGCGGGCGTGCAGGACATCAGCGCGGCTCGCCCAATTACCCGTTATGATCTGATGGCGGCGGCGGTTGTGCTGTGGCTTGTGTCGATGTTCCTGCTGCGCGAACAGCTTAGTATGGGCGGGAACAGGATACTGGCATTCGGTATTTGGGGACTGGTTGTGCTTCTTTACTTCTTGCCGGAATCCCTCTATGCAACGACGGTAGAACTGCTGGAGGCCAAGGTGCTGCGCGTCGTGGAAGCGCTGGAGGAACTGTTGATCTCGCAGGAGATGGAGGTCACTGAGGCAGTATTCTTCAAGATAAAGGAGAACCTGAACACCGCCCGTCGTGAACTGCGCCAGCAGATTCACCTTGCCCACCGCCGCTGAGACTACTCCTTCCTACAACTGACGTACACTGCCAATACAACCTGCAATTGCTCACACTTCCGATCCGAAACTAAGGTGACTGCCTGTCCCAAGAATTGGATTGCGCAGGTGAGACCTGACAGTAGCGGCCTGGATTCCCCGAACAGACTTTATTGCTGGGCGCAACTGACACGACCCGAAGAGATCGTCAGTCTACCAAGCCGCTACGCCTCATGCCGCCTGAGAAAATGGTAAGTCCACACGGGCATGCCGTTTTCCCGGCACCAGTTCTCTCGGTGCGTGGGGCGATAGGGCCCGACCCGGTCAGCCAGTTCCGATCTGTGGTCCCGAAATGCCGGGTGATGGGACAGCAGATGGCGCACAAGGCCCCCGTACTGTTCTACGTCAGTCTTCAGGTGCAGATAGCCGCCCGGCCGAATTTTGGCCGCCAGCAGGTCGACGAATGGGGGAGAGAAGAGGCGCTTGACTTTGTGCTGCGCCTTCCACCAGGGGTCGGGGAAGAGAACGTGAACTGCATCGACGCGTCGATCGGGGATCGCCTGCTGCAGACCCACCCTGGCATCGTCGTCGCTCAGCCACAGGTTCTCCAATTGCTGATTCTCCAGGCGGCGGAGCGCCAGGCGGACGGCCCTAGTTTTCACTTCAAAGCCGACAAACCAGCGCTCGGGCCAACGGGCAGCCCGGTCCAGCAGAAAGTCGCCGCGGCCGAAACCGATTTCGATCTCAAGCGGACACGGGCCGGCAGTTTGGTCGCGAAAGCGCTTGCCGTTGGCCGCGCGGCAGTCGTCGAGGGCCAGGGCGCGCACAAAGGGCCGGCCCATTGCCCAGGAAGGAAGAAGGTCGGAATTGGGACGCTGACGCGGGTCGCCGCCGATAAGGCCTTTGCCGGCATGCCAGTCCGCGTAGTGCCGTGCCCTTTGCGCGGGCGTCAGCTCCTCCCAGGCAAAGTCCATCCGTCCCTGCGAAAAGGAGGTCGGACTGTAGTCTAGGGGCGTACTATTTTCTTCGGTCACCTGGTTCAAAAAATGTGGAAGGGCAATTCCGGGCAGTCTAGTCCGCCTGGAGTCGCGTGCTGGGACAGAGGCTTTTGCGGTCCGTGAGAGTCATGCAAGCTTTCGCTGAATTGTTTCCCGGACGATGTCGGCGTCGGCAGGCAGGTAGACGGGCGGGTTGGCCAGATCGCTCTCCACCTCCGCCAGCGTGCCCTCGTGGTAGCCGATTTTGAAGGGGGTGAATTTCAACCCGTGGGCGGTGCTGACGACGATAACCCGCTGATGACTCTGTATAACTTCCCGCTGCTGAAGCTTGAACAGAGCAGCCAGTGCGGTACCTGTGTGTGGACAGGTATACATGCCGGTGGCGTCCGCCATGGCAGCGGCCGCGGCCATCTCATGTTCTTCTACGTGCTCGACGATGCCGTCGGTCTCCTGAATCGCCTGGACGGCCTTTTCGTAGCTGACGGGATCCCCTATCTGAATGGCGGACGCCAGGGTCGATTGGGCCTCAACGGTTTCTTTCCGGCTGAAACCGTTCTGGTAGCTGAGATAGAAAGGGTTCGCCTTGGCGGCCTGGGCCGCAGCCAGACGGGGCAGCTGGTCAATTACACCCAGATCCAGCATCAGCTTCAGTCCCTTGTAGATGGCGCTGATATTGCCCAAATTGCCGACGGGGATGATAATCCAGTCCGGTACTTCCCAGTCGAACTGCTGCACGATTTCTATGCCGACCGTTTTCTGGCCCTCGATGCGCAGGGAATTCATCGAATTCGCCAGGTAAATTGAAGAGTCGGGCATGTCGCCGTCGTGGGTGATTTCACGGATAACGCGCATGCAGCCGTCAAAATCGGTGTCGAGGGCCAGCACATTGGCGCCGTTGGCGATGGGTTGAATCAACTGCGCGGGGCTGACCTTACCCTCAGGCAGGAAGATGACGGCGGGGATGCCGGCCGCCGCGGCATATGCAGCCAAGGCGGCGCTGGTATCACCAGTGCTGGCACAGGCAACTGCCCGGACCGGGACGCCCTGATCCCGCATCTGCTTGACCACGCTGATCAGCACCGTCATACCCAGGTCTTTGAAGCTGCCGGTGTGGCTGTTCCCGCACAGCTTCACCCAGAGATCGGAGAGACCAATCTGCCGGCCCAGCCGCTCGGCCCAAAAGAGATTGGAGTTGCCTTCGTACATGCTGACAACGTTGTCATCAGTGATGGTCGGCATGATCCACTCTTTTTTGCCCCAAACGCCGCTGCCGTAGGGCCACTCGGTGGTGCCGACGCGGTTGTCGAAGAGCCGTTTCCACTCTTCAGCGGACCGTTTTCGAAGGGCGCTGATGTCGTGCTCCACCTCCAGCAGGCCACCGCATTTCGGACAGGTATAGATCACTTCATATATCGAGTATGTACCGACGCAGCCCCGAAAGCAGCGAAAACGGGAATTGTACTCGGTCATTTCTATTCACTTCAGCCTTTTGCTGAACTCTGCCGTCAGCGCGGGCACTGTCTTGAACAGATCATCGACGATGCCGTACTTGGCGCGCTGAAAGATGGGAGCATCCGGGTCCCTGTTGATGGCGACGATGATTTTGCTGTTCCCCATGCCGGCCAGGTGCTGGATGGCGCCGGAAATGCCGCAGGCGATGTAGAGATCCGGCCTGACCGTCTTGCCGGTCTGTCCCACCTGATGCTTATAGGGGATGTAACCGGCGTCGACCGCGGCCCGGCTGGCGCCAAGGGCTGCGCCCAGGGTACTGGCCAGTTCGCCGACAAGCTCGAAGCCCTTCGGCGGGTCCTCTGCCACGCCGCGCCCGCCTGAAACGATGATGTGGGCGTCGGTCAGGCTGACTTCGCCCGCATCGGCTGCCCGGAATTCGGTGATCTTCTGGCGGACTTCATTTTCATTCGGATTTGCATTCAGGTCTTCCACCGTACCCGTCGCGTCTCCCGGCGCAGGCATGGGAAAGGAGCGCGGCCGCACGCTGGCGACGGCCAGTGGACTTTCGAACTGAATCTCGGCGTGGATATTGCCCGAATAGATCGTGCGGGAGGCGACCAGTCTGCCTTCTTCCACCTTCAGGTCCGTAGCGTTGGCGGCGATACCCGCACTCCGGCGGCAGGCGACCGTCGCGGCCAGTACTCCGCCGCGAATTGAGGCATTGGCAAGGAATGCGATTGCGGCGGTGCGCTCCACCGCCTGTTCGGCGACAGCTGCAAAGGGCTGCAACCGGAAATGTTCCAGTGTGGGGGCATCCGCGACAAGGACTCGGTCGGCTCCGTAGGCAAAAGCCTGCTTTGCCGCCTCACCAGTTCCGCTCCCGATCAGAAGGGCCGCCGCGTCGGCGCCAAGTTCTCCGCCCAGTTCTTTCGCTCTTGCCAGGAGTTCCCAACAGTTGGACACGGCCTGCCCGTCACTCATTTCAATCCAGACGAGAATCGCCATCGTTTTCCCTCATTCCGAGAGAGCTTTCGATAGGCAAGGCGGCAGTAATCCCTCGCCAGCCACTCGTATCGCTCTATATTACCTTTTCCGCCATCAGCGCATCGGCCAGCTGGTTTACCTTTTCCTCGACGCTGGCGCCGTCGAAGATCCGCACCTGTACGTCTTCGGGCTCCGGCTTATTGAGATCGGTCCAGCGGGTCGTGCACGAGGGCCGAATCTCAAGGTCGTCACGCCCAAGGGTGGGAATCGAGGCGCGGCTAGCCTTGCGGATACCCATAAAGCTGGGATAGCGCGGCTCGTTGATCTCTTTGGCCACACTGATAACGACCGGCAGGGGAACCTCAACGGTCTCCTGCCCTCCTTCAAAGACCTGTTCCGCGATCAGTTTGCCATCGACGATATCGACGATTCGGGTCACATTGACCAGCAGGTCCCAACCCAACTTGCAGGCCACACCGGCATAGATGACGCTGCTATTGCCGTCCACGCTCATCTTGCCTGCCAGAACGAGCTCCACTTCCTCACCGGTGTCGACTTTCTTGACGGCCGCAGCCAAGGCCTCGGCAGTTGCCCACTCGTCGCCGCCGTCGACAACGCGTTCGTCTACGTGAACGGCGCTATCCACGCCCATCGCCAGCGCGTGCTTCAGTGCATCGGTTTCGCCTTCACGGCCCATAGAGACAGCGATTGTTTCGCAGCCGAACCTGTCGGACAGGTCGATTGCCTCCTCAACTGCAAATTCATCCCAGGGGTTGATGACCATTGTCGCCTGTAGTTCGCCGGACTGCGCCTCGGCCACCGTCACCTTGGGCAACTCGGCGGTATCCGGGGTCTGCTTGACTAACACCGCTATGTTCACGAAGCGCTCCTTTCGTGAGAGACTGTACTCCACCAGACCAGTTCCGGAAGACGCAGCCTCCGGTCGTGGGCGGCAGTTCGCCCTCTATTGCCAGGTGTCTGGATCGTATGCCGGCATGGGACAGCGCAACGGGCGGTCCTTGCGAATACCCAGAGTGTACGAGGCTTGCATCAGCGTATGAATCTGGCTGGTGCCTTCGTAGATAACCGCGCTCTTTGTATTGCGGAGATGGCGTTCCACGTTGTACTCATCTGAATATCCGTAGGCTCCGTGGACCTGGACGGCGTTGTCCGCGGCCCGGCGTGCGGCTTCGGTGCAGAACCACTTGGCCATGCTGGTCTCTCGCGTATTGCGTACACCTTGATTCTTGAGGGTCCCGGCCTTCCACACCAGCAGTTCGCCGATATCCAGGTCCTGCTGCATCTGGGCGATCATCTGCTGGACAAGCTGGTGTTCAGCGATCAATTTGCCGAACGTCCTGCGTTGCAAGGCATATTTGACCGACTCGTCGATGCAGGCGCGAATGATGCCCACCGAACCAGCCGCGACACCGAAGCGGGCGTTGTCGAGGCAACTCATTGCGATCTTGAAGCCCTCACCTTCCTCCCCCAGGCGGTGACTGGCCGGCACACGCACGTCCTGCATGTTGATCCAGCCGGTATTGCTGGCTCGGACGCCCATTTTGCCTTCAAGCGTGCCGGTGGTGAGGCCCTCCCAGCCGCGTTCCAGGATGAAGGCGGAGATACCGCGCCCACCTTGATCCGGCTGCGTCTTGGCGAAAACGAGGAACCGGTCGGCCACGTCGGCCAGGGTTATCCACATTTTTTCGCCGGTGAGGATGTAGTCCCCGCCCTCACTTACGGCGCGAGTCTGAATAGCCGCAACGTCCGACCCGGCGCCCGGCTCGGTCAGGCCAAAGCAGGCGATATGGTCTCCGGAGGCAAGGCCCGGCAAGAACGTCTCCTTCTGCTCCGCAGTTCCCCATTGAAATATTGGTAGAGCGTGCAGCGCGAGGTGAACCGCGACCGTCTCGCGTACGGACGAATCTCCGTATTCCAGCGCTTCGGAAACGATGCCCAATGACAGGAAGTCCATCCCGGCGCCGCCGTAGCAGGCGGGCAGACAGATGCCAAGAAAGCCAAGCTGTGCCATTTTGGGCAGCAGCTCAAAAGGAAATGTGTGTTTTCGGTCGTGTTCGGCAATGATTGGCATGACCTCATTTCGGGTAAAGTCATATGCCATTTTGCGTACTAGATTGTGCTCTTCCGAGTAGAGCAACTCGGTTGAGGTAGCCATCGGATTGGTCCTTTCCCGACTGCCAGCAGGCGTGTATACGACAAGCCGCGGTGACAGTCTACGATGACGAGCGAAGAAAAAAGGCGGAGACGCCTTTGTCTCCGCCGAAGAAGAGGAACGCCCCTCTTCGGCACGCCCAACAGCGGCGCGCCAGATTAAGAGTAATGATGGTTTCAGTATAGCAACTGATTAAAAATCTTCAAAAATAGCAGGCGCAGAGTGAGCCTGTGACGTGACGATTGCGCGGGCGGCGGCGTTTCAGGGCAGCTCTGCCGTCAGACCTAAAGTCTCTGTCGGTCTGACAAAAGTATTGGGTAGACGGGCCCGGAGGCGTTGGCAACTGTGCCTCGCAGAAGAGGATATACAAATATTTGAGAGCATCGCCAACTGTACCCTACACTTAAGTCATGGACTGGCGCTATGCTCTCTTTGCCATATTGACTCTGCTCATCACCGCGGTTGTCGGATACGGCGCGTATAAGACCGCCCGCCTATTGCGCTTCTGGCAGCCGCAAGAGAATCTACTGCTTCTTCCAGCCGAAAATGCTCTCCGGGCTGTTGTCCTGGTCATATGCCTGCTTCTGGGCAGAGGCAGCGGACTGCCTCCGGAGACGCTGGGATGGCAGTTTCCCAATGCCGGGTCCCAGATTGTGACCGGAGCCCTGGCCGGCTTGGCAATAGCGTTGACTTTCGCGGGCATGGGACGAATAGTCACACGCTACAGTGATACCAGGTTTTACCGTTCGATTTTGGAGCTGGTCGTGCCACGCAATCGGAGGGAGGCGGGGCTGCTGCCATTTGCATTGCTGCTGAGCGTACTGTTCGAGGAGGTCCTGTTTCGCAGCCTGCTCATCGGCGGGCTTTCGCCCTTGCTCCCGACCGCCTGGCTGATAATTGGCTTCAGCGCAATCTTCGGCCTGCTGCACAGCCCGCAAGGAACGTGGGGCATCGTCGGGGCAGGTACGGCCGGCGCAATATTTGGACTCATGTTCGTGTGGCACCAGAGCCTGCTCACACCGCTGGTCGCACACTTCGTGGCGAACGGTGTGCAGATTTGGCTGGCAAGCCTGGAGTTTGATCCGTCTTCAGAAGCCTGACAGGTTATCCAAACAGTTGGAGTGGTCGTGGGTGATTCTTGGTGTGGCGGCCGGGTGGGACTTGAAGATGCGGGAGGGGGTGTACAGATACTACTCCTTCGTCTTGGGGACCTGCTCGTATATCCCACGCAGCCCATTTACACGAATGCGTAAGACTTCTCGCACCATATTGATCGTATCGAGGATGGGATTGACCCGACTCTCCGCCATGTAATACCAGTTGATTGGCACTTCGACCAGGTGCAATCCGCGAATTCGGCTGATGTACAGAATTTCAGGGTCGAACCCCCAGCCGTCGATCGTCTGGTGGGGAAAGACTTGGGCGGCCGCTTCCCGTGTAAACATTTTGAATCCGCACTGTGTGTCCTCGATCCCCGGCATGATCAGCTTCTGCACTACGTGGTTGAAAACCCGCCCCATCAGATGACGATAGAAGGGCTCGTTGTAACGCACTGCGCCGGCAATCTCGCGGCTGGCGATAGCGACGTCAAATCCATTTTTCTCCTGCTGCGGCGGCAGAAATTTCTCGACCTCTTCGATAGGCATCGAAAGATCGGCATCGCAGATAAACAGGTAATCGCCCTTACCGACCAGCATCCCCGTCTTCACGGCTGCGCCCTTGCCCGGCGCACTGTGAAGCAGTTCCAGGGTAAATGGATCTGAGGCTGCAACAGTTCTGGCAAAGTCGCGTACAACGGCGCTGGTTTCGTCGGTCGACCGATTTTCAACGACCAGTATCTCGGTTGTAAAGTTTTGACTCCGCAGATATGTAGCAATTCGTGTCAGTGAATCGGGGAGACGCTTTGCTTCGTTATAGGCGGGAATAATAATGGTCAAAAAAGGGCGCGACACAAAGAACTCCTCGGCCGACTGGGTCGCAGCGAAAACCGTTGGGCTGTGGTCAGCGAAGTTTTCGATTGACGCGTCGAGCGATTCAGGAAATCCTGTTTGCAAATGGACTACCGTATCTTCTCCGAGCACAGGATCCCAACTCGGTTTAAATGGTCAGGCTTAAGAGCGCCAGAAGCGACAGGGCTTGCACAAGAAGCGAACCGGTCCAGAACAGATAAGCGCCGGAAAGTTGACCTTGCAGTCTCATCCACAGGCCGGCCATCGTATTGGTCAAGTACGTCAGGAGACCGATGACAGGAAGCAGAAAGAGAGCGTTCTTGGGCCTGATGCTGTCAGGCACACCTTGTCGATTGTAATGAAAAACGAGCGCTTCCGGCAAATCCGGGAAGAGGATCATGAGATAGCCGAAGAGGACGAGGCAGCCGATCAGTCCAGCCAGAAGCAACCAGCGGCCCGCCGGGGATTCGACCGCCAGGGCATAGTAGTTGGTGGGCTGCTCCCGCACCAGGGGCAATGTGCGCGCCAGGCCGAGACGATTGAGAGCTTGCAGCTCTTCAAGAAAGCCGACCGGGTCTTCGGGGGATATGGCGAAAATGCCGCTGTCGGTTTCGATGAGCAGACATTGGTCGAGAGGAACGCTGGCCAAGCGCACCAGACGCCGCCCCTGACCTCCTTCTACAATTCGAACAAAGGGTGAAGGCCAGTCCAGCAATGAGGGTCTCGAGGAGATCTCGTCAACGCCTTCGACGATACGGCGAATGCTGTGAAGCGGGATCACCTGGCGAATACCGGCCCAGCGAACTCGCAAGGCATTGCGGTCGAGCCAGTACTCAAGATTGAACGCCCCCCATGTGCGAACAGTCAGATGGACGAGAACGGGCAGTGTGGCGGAAAGAACCAGAAGGAGCAGGAAGCTGCTCCATCCAACCGGTTTCAGTGCCACCCAGGCGATGATGATTGCATCGGTCAGAAGCAGCCAGCAAAGCGCAGCCAGGCCCTGCCACCGAGACCCATCTGAAGGAGGCGTGTACACCATCCGAGACAAATCGATAACCCCTGCGCCGCACTCATGACTGACAGCAGTCTCTGCGTTTCCGGATCTCCGTACCCGGTAGCAGAACTGGTTCAAATGACGATACTGCAAACCCTGGAAGCACCCCATACCCCGCTTCCAGGAGACGTTTCCCGTTGCTTAAGCGTTCACCTGAAACTGTGAAAGGGGGCCCCTGCCGGGTCCTGGCCGCGTTCAGCTGGGAGGGGCCCCGGCGTCTTCAGCCAGATCGGCGAGGACTTCATGTCTTGTCAGGTCGATGCCAAGTGGTGAAACGCTGACGTATCCGCTTTCGATTGCGCCAAAGTCACTGCCGGCGTCGGCAATTCCGGTTGGGACTTCGCCGCCAATCCAGTAGTAGGGCTTGCCCCACGGATCGTCGCGGGCGACCAGCACATCCCCGTAGATGCGCCGGCCCAGGAATGTGTAGCGCAAGCCGTGGATTCGGTCTGCCGGCCGCCGCGGCACGTTGACGTTAAGCATGGTCTGCGGAGGTAGCGGCCGGTTGAGCGCGGCGGCGGCCAGCGTACGGGCATACTTGGCGGCGTTCTGCCAGGCTTCGGAATCGGCAATGTCGAAACCTTCTACCGAGCCGGTGCTTAGCGCCAGAGACGGTACACCCATAACCAGGGACTCCATCGCCGCCGCCACGGTGCCGCTATAGAGAACATCGCAACCGAGATTGAAGTTGTCGTTTACACCACTGACCACCAGGTCGTAAGCGTCTCTTGGTTCCCCTGCGGCCAGATGCGAAGATGAATTGTTAGGCGTGTACGGGGCCCCAAGAATGGCCAGAGCTACGCAGTCGGAAGGTGCGCCGCTGCAAGCGTAGACGCGGCGCCCGTCGGGCCAACTGATCGGCTCCAAACGCAGTGGCTTATGCAGCGTTTTAGGGTGCCCGGAGGCGCTCCAATTTCTCTCCGGGGCAATGACGGTGACACGGCCCAAGTCATCTAGGGCTGCGGCCAGCACACGTATGCTGTCTGCGTGAACGCCATCGTCATTTGTAACTAGAATGTTCGGCATAGCAAATCAGGATTGCAAACTTCGAATGCGGATTACCGTCTGACGCGCCGGTCACTGGTCGGGCAGCGGCTGCCGGACGTATACCTGCACTTCTTCGCTTTCCGTTTCATTGCCGGCGCGGTCAAAGGCGCGTACTTTGATTAGATGACGCTCCAGATAGATGCCGCTGCCCGCGTAGATCGCCGCGAATCCATCCTCAAATTCCCGGATGCGACCGGGGCGAATGTCTTCATCATCCGACTCAAAAGCGGGCCAGTTCCCGGTTTCGGGCGACTCGACGGTCTCATAGCGAAGCTCAAGAGGCCAGCGCTCGTTGTATGGGGCAACGGTTCGGGTAATGAACCAGGTTCCGTCGATTGCAAATTCCACTCGGTCCATTGCCCATTCATCGTTGACGAGCGCGTTGATGTTGATCTGTTCGTCTTCGTTCAACACGTAGAGTGCGTCCGGCTCCGGATCGCTGATCTCTACGGTCGGCGGCGTATTGTCGATTGTGATTGGGGCATCCCAGATACGCACGTTGCCGTCATGATACCGGACCGTCAACCGAAGCGTGTACTGTCCTTCTTCAAGCCCCTCGGTGTTAAACACTTCCAGCAGGCCGTTGGCGTGCTGCTGGCCATGGTCCGGGCCGATCTGCGTCCACTGCGTTGGTTCATGGCCGTTTCCAAATTCGAGGCGATAGTTGGCGAAATTACCCCCGCGGGCATTGCCGCGGATTTCGACCTGGCCGCCGATATAGCCGCCGGGCGGAGGAAAAGTGATGGCGACGTCTGGATCAAAGTCGATGAAATCCTCCGCACTCTGGCCCTGGGGAGGCTGTTCGATTCCGCTGCCGCCCACCCAATCCTCGGCTTCAGGCGGCAGGATGAGAAAGACCTTGGTCTCCCGTTCCTCCTCCGGCGTGGATGTTCTGGCGAGAAGCCCATTACGGCGGTCGATATCGAAGGGCTGCCACAGGTTATCGACGACCTTCGGCTCGGTGCCCGCGATGAACAACTCTACCCTTTGGCGCTGGCAGTCCGGCGAAGGCTGCAGACCGCTCGGCTGACAGACCGTCTCGGCGACAACATTAGGGGGGCGCTCATACCAGCGGGAGGAAAGGCCTTCATGGTAACGCTCCATAACGCTCTTCCAGATCGGCGCTGCACCCGATGCACCGGTAACGTTGTTCATCGACTCGTTGTCGGTGTTGCCGATCCAGACGCCGACGGTCAACTGAGGGGTAAACCCGACAGTCCAGGCGTCCTTCCAACCGTTGGTCGTGCCGGTCTTGGCACTGACCCTGCGGTCCGCCAGTACGAGATTGTTATTGATGCCAAACATTGGCGAGCGAGCCACATTGTCGCTCATAATGTCGGCGAGGATAAATTGGGAATCGGCGCTGATAATGCGCTCCTGGTCGGGACTGTCATATCTGCTCAGAATATCCGCTTGCGAATTGTGGACCTGCAAAATCGCAACGGGGTCCAGGTTGCGAAATCCACTGCGTCTGGATTCCGGGGGGACCGGCTTGCCTGCCATGACACCACCATTAGCCAGCACGCTGTAAGCGTATGTGTGGTCCAGAAGTGTGACCTCGCCGCCTCCCAGCACCAGATTCAGTCCGTAGTAGTTGAGACCGCGGTCAAGGCCGTTGATGCCCATTTTATGGGCCGTGCGCAGTGCGTTTGCGACGCCGACCTGGTCCATGACGCGAATTGCGGGGATGTTGAGCGACTGAGCGAGGGCATCGCGCAGGCCGACGGGTCCGTGGTAGAGACGGTCATAGTTCTCGGGGACGTACACGGAGCCGTCGTTCTGCTGAAATGCGGTACGAACGTCCAGGATCATCGAGGCTGCATTCATACCCTGCAGCAGACCGGTCAGATAGACGTAGGGCTTGAAACTGGATCCGGGCTGCCGTTCCGAAATCGCGACGTTAACCTGTCCGTCGATCTCCTCGTTGTTGTAGTCCAGCGAACCGACCATCGCCAGGATCTCACCGGATTCCGGCTTGATGACGACGACGGAGGCGTTGTTGACATTCCTGCCCTGTTCATTCAGCCTGTCGATATGGTCTCGGGCCACCTGTTCGGCATACTTCTGCAGGTCAACGTCCAGTGTCGTATAGACGGTCAGCCCCTCTTTCCAGATGCGATAGGGGTCGTCGGCCGTGTTGAATTCGTCTTTGATTCGTTCGAGCGCATACAGAGCGAAATGGGGGGCCGTGATGATATCGAAACGCTCTGCGACAGAGCCGCGCAGGTCCAGTTCCTGGGCAAAAGCAGCATCGGCCTCGGTCTGGGTGAGATACCCGGCATCGACCATGACCTGGAGCGTCACTCCCTGCCGGGTCTTGGCATCGTCCGGATTGTCGATGGGATTGAGCGCCGGAAACTGGGGAATCGGCGCCAGCATGGCTGCTTCGGCTACGCTGAGATCAGAGACGCTCTTGCCAAAGTAGACCTGACTGGCCGCCTCTATTCCATAGGCGAGGTTGCCGTAGAAATTATAGTTGAGATACCACTCCAGGATCTTGCCCTTGTCATAGCGGCGCGTTACCTCCATCGCCAGAATGACTTCCTTGAGCTTGCGGGCGTAGGATTGCTGCGTCCGTTCCTCTAACGGAATCACCACATTCTTGATCAACTGCTGAGTGATCGACGAACCGCCCTGCACGCTGCCGCCTTGCAGGTTGGAGACAAAGGCACGCATCAAGCCGCGCACGTTAATGCCTGGATTGTCCCAGTAGTTGTGGTCTTCAAGCGCGACGGCGGCCTGGATGACCGCTGGCGACATCTCCCGCAGGGCCATGTAGGTGCGGTCTCCGCGGAAGGGGCGAGGATCTACGCTTTCATAGAGGAGGTGCTTGCCAGTGCGGTCGTAGAAGCGGATGGTCTCGAACTTTTCCTGCTGGCGCTCGATGATGCCGGCGTCAGGCAGTTGCGCGGCGTAAAAGGTGTAGATTCCGAAGACACTGGCAACTGCCACACCGACTGCGCCCCCTACGGTAAGGAGAATCGCGAGAAGCAGAGCTGCCGTCCCCTGGAACAACCAAAGCCATGGGCGGGCGCGGTAGGTCTTGGCCCGGTAACGCCGCCGTCGGTGTGCCAGGATACGTGCAGATCTGCTGGGCCTTCCTGAGCCAGATTGTGGGCTAGAGCCGCGACTTATCTCCGCCACAACAGTCGACCTTTCTCATCTACCGAGTCACTGCGCATATCTTCTTTGTAAACATCCCTGTCCTGCATTTTCTTCGTCCAGATCCTTTCCAACCATGTCGCAGACTGCAATTGTGTTGTCTGCTTTTGCCAGCATTCTAGCACCTGCCCAATACCGACCCAAATCCCCCTGAGATGCAAGGGTCTGGAGAGAAGAGGCTGTTGAACTCATCTGGATTCGGCAGGAGTCGCGACATTGCTGGAGTAAATCAACAGTTCCCCTTGCTCGTACCGTGGCGTCATAGCGGCACGGGACCTGCTATTCGACCTTCTCGACCACAAGAAAGTGACTGATGCCAAAGGTGGTGAGAGGGGTTTGCTCCAGAGCGTAAGTGAAGGTTCGCAGGAGTCGCCCGATGGCTGGGCGCCGGGCGTTGATGCCGTCGTAGCCGGGAAAGATCTGCGTGTGCCTCCGGACGAGAACAGGCTGCCCTATGAACAGGTTCAGGAGGTCGCGGTGCGAATAGGCTCGCACGTGAGGGGCAAGTTGGCTACGCAATGAGTCCGGCAGATAGTTTATCAGGGGCGTATTGCCGAAGTGGTAGACGCCCTGCCAGTAGTGGCCGTGGGTCTCAAAAGGAAAGAGGCGGTTGGGGACGAAAATGGCTGCGCGGCCTCCGACCCGCAAGACGCGAACGATTTCGGCCGCGGCCAGACGGTCATCCTGTACATGCTCCAGGACTTCGTGAGACAGGACCAGATCGAAAGTCTCTTCGGGATAGGGTAGATTCTCACACTGGCTCAGGTTCAGAGGTGCGCCAGGCACGATTCCTGCGGCCGCCTGCAGATGCTCACCCTCGATGTCGATCCCATGCACTTCTGGTACAGACTGCTGCAGGGCCCGCAAATAGACGCCCACGCCGCATCCGTCAACCAGCGCGCGTTGCAGCGGCTGCGGCGCCGCGTCAAGGATCATCTGCAGGCGCCGTGCCTGGCCCGCTCGCCAGACGAATGAAGGATTGCCGCGCAGAGCTGCGCGGTCAGGCTGGTCGGTCACGACTTTGTCCTTCCGGAGGCGGCAACGACTGGAGGGCACTGGGCACTCATGCCGTGCCTACGTGAATGGCGATCGTTCCCATCATCTTTCGCACGTAGGAGACCCGCCGAAACCCTGCCCGCTCAATTTTCCGTGCCATCTCTTCCGGCTGCAGGAAGGCTACTGTGCTCTGCGGCAGATACCTGTACGCCGAGTCTCGCGGGCGGAAAGCCTCTCCTTCCGTCCCGATCCCGGTCGAAAACAGCTGGCCTATTACAGGGATGACTCTGAGCATATAGAAACTCAGCAGCGGTTCCAGCATCGTGGGCGGCGGCGGTGATGTCTCCAGGCAGACGATGCGGCCCCCCGGTCTGGTCACACGCCGCTGTTCGGCCAGACAGGTGTCGACATCGGTCACATTGCGCAACAGGAAGCCGCTCGCAACTGCATCGAAGTAACCGTCGGCAAAGGGCAGATGAAGGCCGTCACCCTGAACGAATTCGACGCGAGCCGTCCTTCCACCGCCAAGGGAACGGGAAGAGCAAATAGATCTCTTACGGCGTCCCACATCCATCATTTCGAAAGTGAAGTCACAGCCAATAACTTCGGCGTCGCGACGTGTGCGTTTGGCTTCGTAGGCGATATCGCCTGTGCCGGTACCGACGTCGAGAAGACGGCCGGAGGCCGGCAGCCGGCACAGCGCCACGACTTCGCGACGCCAGCTCACATCCTGCCCGCCGGTCATGAGCCGGTTCAGCAGGTCGTAGCGATGCGCGATTCCAGCGAACATCTGGTTGACGTACGCGGCCTTTTCGGCTGTGGGGGGCGGCGAGGACGAGTTCATTCTTCCCGGCTATTCAGCCACATTACGTAGCTGAGAGCTTGCTTTCTCCAACTCCCTGCGCAGTTCCTGAATCTCCTGCAGAACTTCCGGCGGCGTTTGATCCGAATGTCCGCTGTATGCTGTCAGTAACGACTCCAGGCGCCCTTGCAGTTCCGGGATCTCGTGTTGCAGGTAGTCCAGTTCAACCTTGCGCCCCATTTCGAGCAGAGCTTCGACCCCGTAATCGCTCACGTCGGAGTAGAGGGTCTGGGCCAGCTCCTGGTAGTTTTCCAGCATCCAGCGGCGCAGAAACTCGTTGCCGATTGTCCAGCGCGGGAATCCATCGTGGGAGGAGGCGGCTGCATTACCTTCCGCCCGGCTGTAGACCCTCTGCAGGTAACCGAGATTGTTCATGCCATGCACATACATGGAGATCTGATCGATTGATTCGTTGTCGGTCTTGGCCACCAGCTCCTCTTCGCTGATGACGCCCTGGCGGGCAACGGTCAACAGTATCTGCCTTTCGGTTGGGGCGAGACACTTGAAGTCAACCTCGAAAAACCCGGCGAGCAGATGGTCGGCCCTCAAGTCCTCCTCGCCAATATCCCGCAAAGAACCTCTTCCTTGCTTTTCTTCAAACAGGCGGTAACAGAGCGTCTGCACCAGGTAGGGATGGCGGTGCGAGTGCCGCAGAATATCGTCGATGCGTTCCCTCTCGACGTTGACTGGCGTGTTACTCTGTTCCTGCAACACCAGGCTAACGCTTGCCTCGGGTTCGAGGTTCCACAAGTTCACAAGTGTGAAACCAAAGAGAAAAGGGCTTGTGAGCCAGTTTCGGGTCAGGTCGTTCAGTTGCATCAGCAACTTTGTCGACGTCATTATTGTGCGCATGCCACCATTCTGGAAGGCTTTGCGTAGCCGCGCCAAGGCTTGGTAGTCATTTTTGGCCAGACTGATCCAGGCTT
Organism: Caldilineaceae bacterium SB0664_bin_27; assembly: GCA_009838625.1. Classification (GTDB taxonomy): domain Bacteria; phylum Chloroflexota; class Anaerolineae; order Caldilineales; family Caldilineaceae; genus Bin5. The sequence continues at coordinate 40,206 of VXRG01000137.1, read as the reverse complement.
CAGCCTCGTCGATGAGAAGGAGCAGATGCTTGCCATGGGCTCTAAGAGCACGTTGCAAAGCACGCAGGATTTGAATCGCATCCTGATTGTAAAGAGCGCTTACATCGACTCCGTAGGCCTGAAACCTAGGCATCTCGTCTTCGACTGCAAGAAACAGCTCGTAGTCGAAATCGTCCTTGGTTTCACTTCCTTGCAGATCCCAAAACAGAGGAACTGCGCTGGCGCCTTCCTGTCTGGTCAGCAGCCATTCAAGCTGTCGCAGCATCGAAGTCTTGCCCATCCGACGCGTGCCAACCACCCAGATGGCTGGGTCCTCGGCGTTAATCAGGTATTCGAGCAGCTGCTCCCGGCCATAGTGGTCGGGCCCGCGCAGCCAGCGGCCAACTGTGTAAGGATTACGCATAACGCTGCGGGCATTCCCCTTTTTGAATTCGACAGCCAGTCTTGTGCCGGGAGAAAGCTCTCATCTGGCTCACCGGACAGAAGGACTAAGAGTCTTTGTCTTCACTCAGTCCAATATTGATGGTATCACCCATCTGCTGAATGTGCCCATGGGCGAAAACGGCGTCTGCCATCGTAATCGTGCGCCGCCCGTCAGCGAGCATGCGCCCGACCGCCTCAAGGCCGTACTGTTGAATGCGAAAGGGGCGCCCGGCACAGTTCTCGATAATGAAGTCCACGACCCCCGGTTCATAGCGGTAAAAGCCTCGTACCGGCTCGGTGAGCAGCTGCATTGCCTGCTCGCGGGTAAATGGCTCCAGTTCGATCTCATTAAACAGATTGTACCAGGGGCTCTCGATTCGACCCCACTCCTTGCTGATTCGGATGCCGGCAATAACCGCTCCGAGCGTAGCCGCAAAGTCACGCATGAAGATTCGCCGCAGCCGTTGCTGCATCAGGTGATCGTAGGCGTTGAAGACGTCCATTTCGTCCATCAGAAGGATCAAGCGCAGGTGCTTGCCAGGATGACTCTCTTCACCGAAATGCTGCAGTGCCTTGATCACGTCACGCAGATCTCTGATGAACTCTCTGTCGGTGTACTGTTCGTGTCCAGGGCGGTAGTAAAGAAGGTCCTGGAGGGCATCTTTCGTCTCAGGCGTAAGCCCGGACAGCGTAGAAGACGTGTGCAGGATCTCCTCCATCAGGAAATGGAAGAATGTATCCTCCTCAGTGCCCTCGAGGTCGACGTATAGCGGCACAAACCAGTACTCCTCATCCTCCAGGCCCCAAAGATGGTTGTTCAGCTGATAGAGCAGGGTCGTCTTGCCGATCCGGCGTTCGCCGTGAATCATGATGCTGTTGTTGTGCAATGTATCCACGATCTTCTGCAGCATCTCCCTTCTGCCGAAGAACATGTCCTCTCGCCGCACAGGCTCGCCGCTGATGAATGGATTGAAGGAGCGGACTACGGCGTCCAGTGCCCGGCGGCGGGTCTGAATGACCTCTATACCCATGTAGCCGAAGCCGATAAGCGCCAGCAGGCCGGTGACGATGAGTGTAATGAGATAGTCTGTGCGGATCGACCCCAGCAGAGGGAGCCGCATCTGCGCGGGCAGCGGTTCTGCTTCAAAGGAAACGCTGCTAATTGCGGAATAGGTGAAGGCGAAATCCCGCACCTGAAACTCGAGCGTGTACTGGCCCTTTTCGGTAAAGTCGGACAACTCCAGAAAGGGCCGGTCCAGGAGCTGCCACTGGCCGAGTTCTCCGGGAGGACTCAGCCGGTAGAGGACGACGAGTTCAGATTGAGGCGTATAGAGATCGCCAGCTTCATAACCAATGATGATATTGCCTTCGGATTCCACCTTCCATTCATTTGCAGAAGTCAGTACGGCCTGGCCAGAGACGTCCCCGATCCTGATCCAAGGGGGCACAGAATCCGGGCGATGGAATGTCAGCCCTTCTCTGCTGCCGAACCAGTAGATCCCGCTGGGTGAGCGAACGATTGAAGAGATGGACGCGGCAGGCAGGACCGATTCGACAATGAGCGTTTCCCATGTGCGGCCGTCATAACGGGTGACGCCGCCCTCACTGCCGATCCACAGAGAGGCGTCGACCGGGTCGACGTACAGGTCGTAGAAAAGCTTGCTCGGAAGACGAGCGGCGGCCGTGCGATCGCGCCAGACCTGGCCGTCAAAATAGATCAGGCCGTGACGGTTGACCGCTGCCCACATGGCGCCGGGTACCTTCGGGTCGGAGACCAGTGCGGCGACATTGTCACCGAAGATCGACTTACCCGCCTCCGAGCTGGCCTGATACCTGGTCCATCCGCCATCGGGTTCGCCGACGAATATCCCCCCGCTCTCGGTAGCTGCCCACAGTCGGCCTGAGGCGTCAAGCGCCAGATCCTGGACGACCTGTTGGGTCAGGGCCTCCTCAACTGACAGAACGCCGGTGTCAAGATCGTAACGCGCCAAGCCGTTGTCGGTGCCTATCCAAAGCTGACGCTCCCGGGCCAAAACTTTAGTCACCAGAGCTGAAGGGAGCGTTTCCGGAGGAATGGGCTGTGTCCACAGTTCCGCGCCGGGTTCCAATGAAGCAAGGCCCCACCATGTACCGGCCCAGATACGGCCCGACGCGTCGATGGCGAGATCTGTGACAAAGAGACTGGGGAGACCGCTTTCCACGTCGAAAAACGCCTCATCGGCGAGGCCGTTGCCGGCGGCTTTACGGCGGATCCCTTCACCTCGTGTGCCGATCCAGAGGCGGCCCTCTTCATCGGCAAGCATCGCCTGAATCTCGTTGGCAGGGCTTGAAGCCGGGGGATGAATCTCCCGCCCCCAAATCTCCCTGTCCGAACGGAAGACGCCGGAAACGGTACCCAGCCAGAGAGAGCCGGCCTGGTCGACCGCGACAGCATGGATGAAGGAAGTTTCCCCGCTGTTTATCGACTGTGGGATCAAAGTGTATTGCGGCGTTGTCGAGGGTTCGACCTCACGTTCCACGAGGCGAAAGAATCCGCCGCCTTCCGTACCGACCCAGACATTGCCGGACCCATCGCCGGCCAGCGAAGTAATGCGCACGCGTTCACGGGCATGCAGAGGGTCGGTCTCTACCTGTGTCCAGTCTCCTGTGGAGGGATCCCGCCAGACGATGTTGCCGTCTGCGGCCACCCACACCGATCCGTCGGCATCAGCCCACAGGGCGGTAACCTCCCTTGCGGGCAGCCCTTCCGCTTCGCCAATAGCGCTCCAGCGGCCGTCCTGCCTGAGCCAGAGCCCGTCGGACGTTCCGACCCAGATACTGTCTCCGCCGTTCGAGCTGCCGATCACGTTGATATATGCTTCGTCCAGCCCGGAAACGCGTGACGGCGCGTCAACATTCCAAAGGTAGAGGCCGGAAGCCGTTCCGATCCAGAGTTGGCCACCCGTGTAGTGGAGTGCCCTCACCGGAGAATCCAGCCGCGTGAGAATATCCCAGGAGCTTCCTTCCCAGGCGAGGACAGCGCCGGTTGCCGTGCCAGCCCAGAGATCTGAGCTGGTTTCTCCGAGAGTCAAGCTATACACACCGCCTTGCAGATCGGCGCCATCCGTCCACGAACTCCAGGCGCCGTTGTAGCGGCTGATGCCGTGGTCGGTCCCGAACCAGACTTCCCCCTCGCCCACCGTGACGGCCAGAACGTTGTTGGAGGCCAGGCCGTCTTCCTGTGTATAGTCGGACCAGGGGGGAATCAGGGTTCCGTGGGCGAAGATCTGAGCAGGCCAGAAAAGCAGGACGAAGGCCGCGGCGACCGGCAGAAGCAGGGTGCGCCTGTGAAGACTGTCTGATGCTGATGAACGTTTGAACATTAATTTTCGCGCGCCATGCCAGCGGGTGGTGACCAGTGGCCGGCCATACCAGTCGTTGCGAGGGTATTCTGACGACTCATCACTGGTCACTGAACTTTCAGAATATAACGAATGGACATTCCCTGTCAACGCGCACGCTCGTCGGCCTCTTGGAAGTGGGAATAGACGACAGACTGTCCCGGATTTCGAATCCGTTCCTGAGCGACAACGAATCCTTCATATATTTGCCAATTCCCAGCCATTTTGTTGTATGATCAGTGCTGTTTGATCTGAGTGATTCCGGGGAGACCCGGCGGGGTTTTGGAGACAAGGAATTAATGAAACAGACCCGACTTTACGACCGACATGTAGGACTGGGCGGACGCATGGTTCCCTTTGCCGATTACGAACTGCCTGTACAGTATACGGCCGGGCCCAACGCAGAACATCGAAGCGTGCGTACCGCCGCCGGTGTGTTCGACATCGACCACATGGGCCAGTTTGCGCTCAGGGGCGAGGACGCGCTGTCGTTTCTGCAATATGTGCAGGTAGCGGATGTCTCTGGTGTAAAGGAGTGGGAAGCCCGTTACAGCCTGCTCTGTTATGATGACGGCACGATCGTTGATGACATATTCATCTACCGCCTGCCAGACAAGTGGCTTATCGTCGTCAACGCCGCCAACAGGGAGAAGGATTTTACATGGTTGCAAAGCTTCACCCATGGGTACCGCGTGGAGCTGACCGACATTTCGGACGAGACGTATATGCTGGCCGTGCAAGGCCCGAAAGCAGCCGCTATCCTGGACAGGATGAGCGCCTCGGATATTGCAGCCGCGCCGCCCCGCACGGCTCTGCAGGCTGAGGTTGGGGGGATCGAGATGCTCCTGGGCCGCACCGGCTACACGGGTGAGGACGGCTTTGAGCTCTACCTGCCTCCGGACAAGGCGGTCCCGTTCTGGGATGCCCTTCTGGCCGAGGGGACGGGCGATGGTCTTCTGCCTTGCGGCCTAGCGGCCCGCGACAGTTTGCGATTCGAAGCCTGCATGTCGCTATACGGCCACGAAATCGACGCCAGGACCAACCCCTACGAAGCGCGGCTCGGTTGGGTCGTCGCCCTGCAGAAACCGGCCTTCCTGGGGCGCAACGCATTGCTGAAAGTGAAGCTGGAGGGAACCGAGCGTTATCTGGTGGGCTTCGAGATGATCGAAAAGGCCGTTCCCAGGGAGGAGTATGGGATCATCGGTCTTGAGGGGCAGGTGGTCGGGCACGTCACAACCGGCATGAAGAGCCCAACTCTGGACAGATTTTTCGGGTTGGGATATCTGCCGCGAGGTATGACCCGCATCGGTTCGGAGATCCACGTACTGATCCACGGCAGGCCGCGCCGGGCACGTATTTGCAAGCGACCCTTTTACAGGGCACGTAGTTAGCTCAAGGGGAGCTTGAGCGCAAAGAGACATAAGAGGACTAGATGAGATATACAGCGCTAATAGACGGTGAACGCGGCGCGTACGGTATCGTGTTCCCCGATATTGAGGGCATTGCGGCTATGGGTGAGACTTTGGATGAAGTGATCCTGAACGGGGCCGCGGTACTTCAGGACTATGCCATAGAAATGGAGCGAGATGGACAGGAGCTGGTTCCGCCCAGCACTTTGGAAGAAGTAGAGGTTCCAGAAGGCTGCGCCCTTACGTCCATCGTATTGGTCCGCTCCGCGCCCGACAAGCCAAGTGTGAGGCTGAATATCACGCTGGGTGCTGGAGTAGCAGAGTTTATCGATTCGGAATCCAAGCGACGCGGCATGTCTCGCAAGAACTACCTGGAGTGGATGGTGCGACAGACGGCCCAAGTAGGAGGGTGACAACTTGGCGCTCCGTCGAAAAACTGCCTATTACCTATAGCGTGGCTGACCGTAATGTCCTTCAGATATACTTGAAATGACGCAGGCAGGCGCAAATGCAGGACTGAGGAGGAAACAACGAATGGCTATAGAGCACGCAGAACATGGGAAGGTTGTTGACCTCAACACCTTTGGGGGAACGGCCTCAACCGCAGTCGTTAAAGAGAAAGAGTTCGAAGCGATTCGGGTCTACCTCGGCCCTGGCAAGAAGATTCCACCGCACAAGGTTGACGGGCCAATTACTGTCCATTGCCTGAGCGGCAGTTGCACCTTCTTCGTTGAGGACGAGCCGCGGTCGCTGGCTCCAGGTTCCTGGCTCTTCTTGGAGGGAGGCACGATGCACGCACTGGAGGCGGAAGAAGAGTGCGCTGTGTTGGTGACGATTCTGTTTACTTAAGCGGGACTTGCGATTCGGGGAACTGGCACGTTTCAGGCAAGATGGCTCTGAGAAATGCCCGCATATCGGGTGGCCCTCGCTCTACGTGCCACCTCGCGTTCCTCGGACTTGGAAAGGGATAGCTTGCCGTCGGCAAGGGCCCCATATCGATCTTCGACAGTTCCTTGCCGAAGAAGGGACAGGGCCTCAGATAAGCCTCACAACCGCAACTCCTGCGTCTTGCCGCTGCGAATCGCCTCAAATGCTTTGAGCACCATCGCGGTCGCCCGTGTGCCGTCGCGAGGACCGATTGGCGGCTCGCTATCATCGAGCAGACACCGGGCCCAGGCTTCCAGCTCGCCTCGCGTACCCTCCGGATCAGAGGGAGCAGGGGGTGGCAGTTCTTCAACCGACAGCGAATCAAGTTCGCAGCCGCCAAATGTGACCTTGTGGCAGCGGTCGTGAAGCGTGGCCGTGCGCTGCCCGTCGAGAACCTCGAAGAAAAACTTGGACGTGTAACGGGCGTCCCCACTGTCGCCGGCGATGATGGAGGCAATGCTACCGTTCTCGAACTCGACCGAAACTGCGGCATTGTCGATCAGCCCGTACTCCGGATGGGTAAGGGAACCGCCGGCCGCGCTGATACGCACCGGCTCCGACTCGTTTAGCCAGTAGACCAGGTCAAAGGCGTGACAGCCGTTTGAGAGAACGGGTCCGCCGCCGCGCTCGGGCGTGATCGCCCAGCCCTTCATGTTGGCATGCAGACTCTGGCCCACGGTAACCAAAGGCTTCGGGATGACCTCTTTCACCTTGGCGACCAGCGGGGCAAAGCGAAATTTGAAGCCCATCATAAGTTTGACACCGGCCTTGGCTACCGCCTCTTCGATCTCATAGCACTCCTCGATCGTGAGCGCCATCGGTTTTTCGAGAAAGATATGCTTGCCAGCCGCGGCCGCCTGGGTCGCGAACGGTGTGTGCGAATCATGGTGGGTGGCGATAAGGACTGCGTCAATCTCGTCGTCGTCCCACACGGTTTCGACGTCAGTCGTGTGGTAGCGGCCCCCGAACTCCTGGCAGGCGCCGGCGGCAGCCTCTTCGATGGCATCGACATAGGCCGTGAAGTTCAACTCCGGCAGGTCGCGGGCTCTGCCCATATGGCTGCGCCCCATGCCTCCGCAACCGATCAGCGCCATATTGATCATATCAGTCATTGAGGTCTCCCTCTAGTTTCAGTGGCCGGAAAGAAGGCATCCATCTCGTCGGCTTTTCTGAGCGATCCTCCAAGGACGCGACTGCCTCACTTGAGAAGGAAAGTTGAACCGGCAATGTAGCGGGTGCCGCCCATGCCATTGCCGTCGTCCATCGTGAAGTAGTAGGCGGTGAAAATGAGGCCGGGTTCCACTTCCGTTGCAACCGGATATCCCAAATCTGTGGTAGGGCAGTCGTCGCGGAGAATCTGCTCGTCGCTCCAGGTCTCGCCTTCATCTTCGCTTATGATCATGCCGATCCCGCGGGGGACCTTGCGGCGCCCGAATAGGACAACAATCCGGCCGTCCGCCAGCTGCATCGGCCAAGGCGAACGATAGTGTTTGCCGAAACCAGACAAGATGCTCCTCCGCTCCCGAGACTGCATCGCCCACGGAGAGCGTCCCCAGCGCACAATCGGTTTCGGCAGGGACCAGGAGTAGCCGCCATCATCTGAATAGTTCAGCTGGATGGCGTCACGCAGCCCGTCTATGTTGAGCGTGTAGCATTGCAGGCGCCCCGAGGGCAGAAGGAGCAGGCCTGCGTAGGTGGGGCGCCCGTCTCCGGTAGGATCATCACAGATGCGGGCGAGCGGTTCCCAGCTGAGCCCGTTGTCATCTGTGCCATACAGGACCACGCCGCCGGTGGGCAGGCCGGCCGTCATCGCGGCCAACTGCGTCCCGTCCGGCATCTGTATGAGCGGGTGCCCGTCCTTGTGCACCATGTCGTGGCCGAGAGGCGGCTGCACCAGCGTCGGAACAGACTCCCAGGTCAGGCCGCGATCCGGCGAACGCACGGCGAAGCAGAGCAGAGCGGGAAGTTGTCCCTCGCCGGCATTGGTACGGCCGAATAGGATGGCCGTATCGGGCGCAGTCAGATCAATCCATTGTCGCGCGACACTGGGGTCCGTTTCCACCTGCTGCAGAAATGCGCGCCGCTCTTCAACCGGTGCACTTTCGTCGAAGATGACAACGTCGTTGGCCCGGTCCCAGCTTAAACCGCTGTCGAAACTGCGCGCCAGGATGAACTGCGAGCGGCCATGGTAGCCTGTCGGACCGTGCTGGACATCGCTGCGGTGACGGTAGGCGCACGGCGCGCGGTTGTAGATGATGGCGATCTCGCCGCCGCCGAAGTTGAAGATGCCGCCCTGGCGGGGGTGGCCGGCGTAGCGGTCACGCGCATAGTCGACCAGCGAGTGTTCGACTTCAGCCAGTGCAGGTGCCGGTATGTTTTGTAGTGTCATGGGATTCGCCACGCGGCGGCACAGAACGCCGACTTGCCAGTTTACTTCAGTCCGGTGAGAGCGATGCCCTGCACAAACTGGCGCTGAAATGCGATGAAGAGGAAGAGAATGGGAAGCACGGCCATCACCGATCCCGCCAACAAAACAGACTGGAACAGTTCTGCCATTGAAGTCAGCGAACCGGAGCCGTAGGCGAGGGAATACATTCCGACCGAAATCGTGTAGAGCCGTTCGGAGCTGGACATCACCAGCGGCCAGACGAAAGCGTTCCAGCTTCCCTGGAATTGGAAGAGGGCCACGACGGTGACGACGGGGCCGGAAAGGGGCATAATCACCCGCAGCCAGATCATAGGCTCGCTGCAGCCGTCGATGCGTGCCGCATCCTCCAAATCTTTCGGCAGCGTGCGGAAAAACTGGCGGAAAAGAAAGATGGAGCTGGCGCTGACCACGTTGGGCAGGATCAGGCCGGCGTAGCTGTTGTAAAGGCCGTGCCCGCCTGCGCCAAAAATGTCGTTGCCGCCCAACAGCGGCAGCCGCAGCATGAGAATAAAGAGCGGCAGAAAAGTGACTGATCCGGGTATCATCATCGTGGCCAGAACGAGTCCGAAAAGAAAGTCACGCGCAGGGAAACGCAGACGGCCAAAGACGTAACCTGCCAGCGAGGACGTTGTTGTCGCCAGCACTGTAACCGCGACCGCGTAAATGGTCGTTGTGCGGATGTATTTGCTGATGCTGGCCATCTTCCAGGCAACGACATAGGGTTCCAGGCTCCAGTTCAAGGGGTTGAACATGTCCCAAGTGAAGCCTATCCGTATGACCATTCCCGCAGTGCCCAGCGAGCTGACGGCCATCCACAGAAAAGGCAACGCCGCGATGACAAGCCCTAGTATGATGCCGAGGATGAGTAGAACTCTATAGAGCAACTCCTCCCGCGGCGGAAGACGCAATCTGCTAGTCTGTGCCATGTGATATACAAACCTCGCGGCCACTGATCAGGCGAGCGACCGGCTCCAGGTGTTCAGTATTCGAGCGATGAAGAAAAGAACTTCCAGTTGAAAAACGTAAGTACGGCAATGGCAACGAACAGCACGACTGCCATGGCTGAAGCGTAACCCATCTGGTTGAACTTGAATGCGTTCAGATAGATCTGGTGAACGATGGTAGTGGTTCGGAAGGCCGGACCGCCCTCGGTCATAATCATCACAAGGTCGAACACCTGTAGTGAATCTATCATGCCGATGATGAACAGATAGAAGGTGACGGGCCTGAGTAGCGGCCACGTGATAAAGCGGAGCAGTTGCCAGCGCCCGGCGCCATCAACTTTCGCCGCATCGTAGTAGGTCTCCGGAATGCCCTGCAGCCCAGCCAGGTAGATGAGCATCGTCCCGCCAAACGCCTTCCAGACGGCCACCCCGATCACGGCCGGCATCGCGGTAAACGGGCTGTTGAGCCAGTCTTTGGGAGTGACGCCAAAGAGCTTCAGCGCCAGACTGACAAGCCCCACCTGAGGCTGGAAGAGCCACATCCAGGCGATGCCCATGGCGATCGTCGATGTCAAAACTGGCAGATAGTAAGCGCCCCGCAGAAAGGAGATACCACGAATTCTACGATTCAGCAGCATGGCAGCGGAGAAGCCGACCGCCAGGGAAAGTGGGACAAATCCGACTGTAAACTGCAAGGTATTCCGAATTGTGATACGGAACAGTTCATTGTCAAACGCCTCCCTATAGTTGCCAGTCCCGATCCAACTCATCGTGGCGCTGAAGGCGTCAAAGTGGGTGAAACTGAGACCAATTGCTCCCAAGACAGGCAGAACAGTAAAGATCAGCAGCGGCAGGACGGCCGGCAAGATCAGAGTATAGGCCCACTTCACCTCGCTGCGACGCAGTTCAGCGCGAAACTCCTGAAATCGATTTGCCGGACCAACAGCCACGGGCGGCCTCCTGACTGCAGTGGAGAGTGGCTTGCGAATAGTGGACAGATACTGATCCACCCACTATTCACCTGCCACATTCCACTGTTGGTTACATATTGGTCTTACGCGCCTGTACTCAGGATCCGGTTCGTGATCCCGTCTGCCTTGCTCGCCATGCTGTCCAGGGCGTCCTGATCCTCACGCAGGCCGAAGAGCGCCATTTCCGTGAAGGGGCTCCAGATGTTAATCGCCATCTCGCGATAGCCGACGTGGTCGTAGCCGACGTCGCGACCCGAGCCGGCAAATTCGAGGAAAGCCGTGTCGCGAATCAACGGCTCGTCCTGGAGCCAGGCCAGGTTTTCGTTCATCGACTTGAAGGCCGTGAGGAAGAACTGCGGGAACTTGCCTTCATCGTCGATGGCGTTGTGCAGGGCTTCCTGGCTGGAGGGGCGGGAGTAGACTTCCAGCAGCCCCAGCGCGGCTTCCTGCACTTCGCTCTCTGAGTAGACGGAAATGATGTGATTGGCATTTGCCAGCCCGATGCGCTCGCCGCCGGCATTGCGTGCGATCGGCGCGCCGATCCCCATCAGGTCGGCGTTTTCGGGTTTGCGCAGCCGCATGTTCGGCACCCACCACGGTCCTTGTATCTCCATCGCGGTGAAGCCTTCGACCGTTGCCCACGTGCCGGGCGGCAGGGTCAGGCCCTCCAGCGGGTTGATCCCGTGGACGCGCTTCAGATCCAGGTTCCAGGTAAAGGCTTCGGCGAACTCAGGCGCGTTCACCGTGCACTTGCCGGTCAGCGGATCGCTCTGGTCGAACTCGCCGCCGCCGTTCTGGTAGGCGTTGACCGTCATCTGCTCCCAGTCCCACGTCTTGCCCATCCGCATGCCGGCGCGCGTGATGTTGCCGTCGCCGTCGCGCTGCGTCAGCTTGAGCTGGGCGTCGAGAAGGTCATCCCAGTTGTCCGGGAAGTTGTCCGCATCGAGACCGGCTTCGTCAAAGAAGTCCTTGCGGTAGATGTACATCTTGGTGCCGCACAGGGCAGGGTAACCGATCAGATCGCCGCCGACCGTGCAGAGATTGCGGAAGCCGTCGATCATGTCGTCATACTGGCCCCACTCCTTGACATAGTCCTGGAGCGGAAGCGTGTAACCGGCATGGGCCAAGCTGCCGCGGCCGGCAAAGTTCGCAAACAGGTCGGCAGGCTCGCCGGCCATACGGGAAGTGATCATCTTGGGCACCAACTCAGTGTTGGTGACAAAAGTGAACTCGACGTCCCAGCCGGGATTCTCCTGCTCAAAGACGGAGAAAACCTCTTTGATCAGTGTGGCCCCAAGTGGATGCTCGGCGTTGTAGTTATCCCACCAACGGATCGTCTTGCGCATGGCGCCCATGGCCGGTTCGGCGTCGCCGCCAGCAGGCGCAGCAGCCGGAGGCGCCACACAGGCAGCCATAAGCGTTGCGCCGGCGGCCGCGCCGGTCAACTTGAGCATATCGCGTCGCGAATACTTTTTCGACATCATGGTTGTTCAGTTCTCCTTGTGATGAGGAAAGGTAACGAGAAGGATTTTGAGCCGATCGGGCTGTTTCGCTTCGGAAAACGGGGACTTCGCCGCAAAAACGAAACAGGTCGATTTGCACCATTCTGGTCGAGCGTAGCTGTTCTGTTTGTTGCGCGGGTTACCACCCCCTTCTTCAGGACATCGGTGTCTTCTGTGGAGCGCTTTAGGCGCATGAAGTTGATATGGAGAAAACAGAACTTCCCGCTGGTTGCGATGCCGAGAGCATGCCATTGGGGGATGCGGGCCGTTTCCAGTCCACCGCAGGAAGTATCCTCTATTCTATTGCCTGTGTCAAAAACGCGACTCCCGTTACACTCGTTGCCAAATTGGACCTGTGCCGTCAAGCAGTTGGACGCAGTGACCCTGTGAAACCGCGACACGCGTCTTCTCCCAGGAAGTTGCGATGGGCAAATCGCCGTAAACACCGGCCCTATTCCAGCCCGCCTAACTTGATGGCTTCGTAAATGCGCAGCTGGCGCAACTGCCCAACTACGATTGCCAGCGTCACGATCACCATTGCGGCAAAAGCAAGATAGATCTTCACGGCCTGCCCCCAGGCCGGGGCAACGACAAAAGGCGGCGTCGAGCCGTGCACGGCCGTTCCGATTTGGAGTAGAGGAACAAACAGCGCCGCGGTCAATGCGCCGATCAGAGTGCCGCCCATGGCGGCCAGGAGCACAAGGAACAGCTTTTCGAAGACAACGACCGCGGTAATCTGAGCCGTCGACAGCCCAATGGCACGCAACAAACCGAACTGCAGAATGCGCTGCCGCAGCGCAAACAGCGAGTGCAACAGGAACGCCAGCCCGGAGATAACCGTCGCGACGACGAAACCCAGGGACAGGATGCCGAACAGGGCTGTGCGCTGCGGATCGGTGCGCCAGACGGCGGTCTCCCGGCGGCTGTCGGTCGCGGCGGTAATGATGAACCCGCGAGTGCGCAGAGTTTCGAGGATGGCCGCCGGGTCGGCACTGCTGTCCAGTCTCATCCAGATATCGTAGGGCCGGTTTCCTATGGTGCGATAAATGTGTTCCAGATTGCCAACAAAGAAATGCCCGTCCTCCGGGTACAGTGTTGGGAAATAGCTGAGTACGCCGGCAACTGCAAAGCTGATGGGTCGACTGATGCCCTCGACGAAAACAAAGAGGTTGTCTCCCACCTGCAAGCCGGTCTCTTCGATGAAGCTGCTACTGACGAGAACGCCCATTGAGTTGAGTGCCAGCCTGTTGGTCAGGGCGCCCAGAGATTCCTGAGAAAAGTCATCTCGCCACCAGCCGGCCTGGCTGAACTCGGCGCGGTCGATCCCCAGCACGGTAGCATTTACATTCCCCTCAAGTCCATCGACAAAAACAGGCTGTCGCAGCACACGCGTCGCGGCCTCCACGCCTGGAATCGACTGGACTACGGCGAAAGGAGGATGGCGCCAGCGCTGCTCGGAAGTTCCGCCCACCTGCTCCCACTGCACCTGGATGACCAGATCGGAGCCGACGGCGTAACGGACCACGTCGGTATAGTGCGTATCAAGCGTGCCGGCAAATGTCGCGCTGAAGAGGCCGAGCGCTATCGTAAAGATCAGTAGAAAGAGAAGAGCGCGATTGTTGCCTGAGCGCCGCGAGATCTGCGCTATGGCCAGCCACAGCGGCACACTGATGAAGCGGCTCGCCGCCCGGCCCAACAAGCCGGTGATTGCGGGAAGCCCGCGCAAGGAGACCAGCGACACCGCGGCGACAAACACTGTAGGCGCCAGCAGGAGGAGAGGATCTACAAAAGTGCCTGCCGTGACCTGAAGTGCCTGCTCTTGTTGCTGCAGGCGCCAGTAAGCGTAGATGACGCCGGCAAGGAACAGCAGTTCAAAGGGAAGCCATGCGCTGCGCCGGGCGCGATTGAGGAACTCCTCGCGCGCTGTTTTGCGCTGGTGCGTTACCACTGTGCGCCTGGCCGCACCGGCGGCAGAAAACAGCGTCGCGCCGATGCCCAGAACAACTGCAGCCCCGGCGTACACGGCGACCTGAGTGGATAAAGAGAGGTCCAGGAGCGGTCTGGCCGCGAAGGTCAGAAAACGGTAGACCTGCCCCATCCCCTGTGTGACTCCGCCGGCCGCCAGCAACCCTGCGATCAGGCACAACGCGCCAATCGCGAGCATTTCCAGCAGATAGAGTCCTGCGATCTGCAGACTGGACGCGCCCCGGCTCTTCAGCGTAACGATCTCGCCCTCTTCCGAAGCCACCATGATGTCAGATGAGATAAATGTGTATAGCAAAAGGGCAAGCAGCACAGGAAGACTCAATAGCAGCAAAAAGGTTCGCAGCGCGGCAGCCCGTTCGGCGTATTTTCGCAGCAGCTCGTAAGCCGGCGCGGTGAGGTCGACGTGGGACAGGATACCGGTAGTTCTGGCCTGAATGCGTGTTATGGCCGCCAGCATGGGCGCCACTTTGTCGACCTTGAATTCACTGTCGTCAAAGAGCAGGAACCAGGCGTATTTGCGGACCTGGTCGCCCAGAATCGGAGCTACTCGGGCCATGAAGTCCGCTTCGGAAACGATGAAGTAGAAGGCGAAAGCGTCCGGCTCTTCGAACCAGAAGCCGCGATCCGCGTCGGCCGGACGCCACACGCCCTTGACCAGCACTTCGACGGGAGCAACGTTATCAGGATCGTCGATGCCGAAGAGTAGCCGGTCGCCGACCTGAACATCGTGGTCGTAGTAGAACCGTTCGCTGACCCAGGCCGAGATGACGCCTCCGGCTGCGGCCGGGTCCACCTGTTCCAGGGATTCCCCCAACACGATTTCCACATGCTCTTCCAGACCGGTCAGAAAGGCCAGACCGGCGGACTGATACTGGCGCAGGTCTTCCGGCAGATCCTTGTCGGCAGCGGCCAGGAACTTGAGGACGCGCGTCGAGCCGTAACGGGTCATGCGAGTAAGCGGCAGGCCCGGAAGCTGCGTTGCGCGCTGACGAATGAAGTCATCGGCCCGCCTGTACCGTTCGAGCGGTGTCGAGCTCAGAAGGGGCACACGGTGTACAAGGAGCAGGCTGGAAAGAGGGAGCTCGGAGTCCTGCGCATGCAGTTCGCTACGGAGAAAGCGGTCCAGCGAGGCTGCTGTGAACAGGGGAATCGCCGCGATCAACGCAACGGTGATAACCAGGCCGACTACAACAAATGACATTGGCTGCCATTTGCTCAAATTGCGCCGCAGCGCCAGTTCCATCATGGCGAGTCACCGGTTAAGCGCAGTCGCGGCTTGCGTGGTTGGCGGCCTCGGTTCACTGTCCAATGACCACAGGCCGCCGCCTGTGCTGTTCAACGAGGGGCCGACTCCCTTGCTGGGTCACGACGTATGACTGCTCGATGTGCAGAGAACCGACGCCCGGCATGAAGAGAGGGGCCTCCAGATTGAGGACCATGTCCGCTTCCAGCGACAGGTCAGACGGAAGGTCCACGCAGTCATCTTTGATGCGAAGCCCGTTGTCGGGGACGAGAACCGGGTAGTCGCGCACCTCCAGGCCCACGCCGTGCCCGTGTGGGAAGGATGCGGTGATGCCGCGATCGTGCAGTGCTGCGACCATTGCGCCGGCCACACTTGACGACTTAGCGCCGGGCCGCAACGCCTCTTCGCCAGCATCCATGCAGGCGCGCAATGCTGCAAAGCGACTGTTCAGTTCGGCCGTCAGTTCTCGCATCGCCAGCGTCGTGCCGCTGTCGGAGAAGCAGTACCGGTAGATGCAGCCGTAATCGACGTAGAGAACGTCATCTTCCGCCAGTCGGTAGCCGGTTTCGGTCGTCATACCCAGGCCGCGCACGCCGAACGCGAAGTGATCGAAATCTGCGCCCATCTGCGCCGCCAGCGCCCGGTAGTGGTCCGCCATCTCGGACACGGCCAGCCCTGGCCGTGCCGTGGCCAGGGACTCCATCGCCGCCTGCTCGTTGATTTCTGCAGAACGGGTCAGTCGTTGAATCTCTTCTGCGGTCTTCACCATCCGGACCATGCGAATCAGATCGGAACAGCCTTTGAGGGAAGCGTCAGGCAGGGCCTGCTCTATGACATCTTTCGTCTCCGGAGGCAGTCCTTCCGTCTCCAGCCCGATGCGCGCGCCCGTCAGGCCCCGCTGTTTCAGAATGCTCAAAAGCGCGTCGGTAGACGTGGCATTGTCGTGCGGGGAAAGGAGGAGCTCCTGAAAACGGAGCAGGGACTCGGGCAACTCGCCGGCGGGAAGCGAGTCATCGAGGCCGGCGCTACCGAAAATGTGCAGGTCCTTCACCCACAGATCCTCGGCGTTGGCGGCGAACAGCGGGTTGACCACCAGCGCGGGCTCGCTCTCCAACGGAAAGACTGCGTATGCTTGAGACAGGTTGGAAGATGCCCCAGGCACCATCATGTACTCTTTGAAGAGTGGGTCGAGCCAGCAGTAGTAGTCGGTGAAATAGGTTATGTTGACCGGAGTCGTCGCAACCAGGACATCCAGCCCATACTCCCGCATATAGTCGACTGCGCGGCCGCGATTGAAAAGCATGGCTCGCTCTCCTTCAGTGTTGCGCGGGGTATGTATGTCAAAGACCGGCCACGTAACCCTGCCCCCACTGTTCCTGGCGTGGGTCGCGGAAGTCGCCGGAAAGAGGCATGATCGCCAGCATGCCGCCATCGATTACCAGCGTCTGGCCGACGATGTAACGGCTCTCGTCAGACGCGAGAAAGAGGGCGAGCCTGCCGATATCTTGCGGCGCGCCAATCACACCGGCTGGAATGGTGGAGCCGGCTTCCTGCTGGTCGAATTCACCCAGCACCTTGAGGTGGTTTTCGACCAGAATCCAGCCGGGCGCAATGGCATTGACGCGCACGCCTCTGGTAGCCAGCTCCAGGGCCAGGACGCGCGTGAATCCCACGATCGCGGCCTTGGTGCCTGCGTAGATTGTGTGCTCGGTCATCCCGGCAAAGGCATGGACCGAAGTCAAATTGATGACAGCGCCTCCGCCCTGGTCGATCATGGTGGGAACTGCCGCCTGGGTCAGAAAGTACATTCCGCGGATATTCACATTGTAGAGAGTGTCGAACTGATCGGGCGTCACGTCGAGAAAGGGCCTGTTCATGGTGATGCCGGCATTATTCACGAGAACGTCAAGCCCGCCGAGAAAATCGATCGCTTTCCCGGCCAACCCTTTCACCTGCTCGATATCTGCCAGATCTGCCTGGAAGACCTCGGCCTGGCCTCCAGCGCCCCGGATCTCGTCAACAGCGGTTACCGCGCCGGCCTCGCTGTGGGCGTAGTGCAGAACGACAGCCGCCCCTTCACGGGCGAATTCCAGGGCAACACCGCGGCCGATGCCGGTACCGGAGCCGGTCACGAGTACGCGCTTGCCTTCCATTTTCCGCGTTTGGGTCATCTCTTGTGCTCCTGGTGCGTGTCAGGCGGATGATCTTTGTGGACTGGGGCGAGTGGATTGGGCATAGTATACACGACCTGTGAATTTGCGCTAACCGTTGCCGTACATTGAATTCGGCTGATTGACGAACTGCGCGGACCTTACTATGATGGCCGTGCTAAGGTGAGATAGTTGCCTCATAGGCACCAGCGAACTGGCGAGCCGTGCCGACAGTTCCCGGGGCGCATCAGGTCTCCACGAGAAAGGCAGTTGATATGAAACTCGGCATGAACACTTTCTTTATCAATATGTTCGATTTCGAAGAGGGTCTGCAGTTTTGCCAGGAGCAGGGCGTCCAGGCCGTCGAGGTGGCAGCGGCCGGTCCTGGGGCCAGAAAATACTGTGACGTCGACAGACTGCTCGCAGATCAGGGCGAACTGGAGCGCTGGCTGGACATCTACGCCTCCTACGGCCTCGAGATTTACTCGTTCGCCGGACACGGGACGCCCCTGGTGCCCGACAGTCGCATTGCAGAGGAATATTCACGACAGTTTCGCAATACGTGCGCCCTCATGGAGAAGATCGGATGTAGTCGACTGGCCCTCGTGGCCGGCCTGCCGGAAGGAGCCGAGGGCGATAGCTTGCCGGCATGGATCATCAACACAGATCTGCCTTTTCTGCGAGACGCCCTCGAATGGCAGTGGGAGCGGCGCTTGCTCCCCTACTGGAAGGAGCATGGCCGGATTGCGGCCGACCACGGGGTAACGCTGTGCTTCGAAATGCAGATAAACGACATGATTCACAGCCCGGTCAAGCTGCGTCGCCTGCACGACGAACTGGGCCCGGTAGTCGCTTGCAACTATGACATCTCGCATATGTGGGTGCAAGGGATAGACCCACTGGCAGCAATCCACGAGTTGAGTGATCTCATCCAGGCGGTTCATCTCAAAGATACGCTGATCCACGAACCGAATCTGAGGCTGCGCGGCTACTTCGACTCGACCGACCTCAAACAGTACCAGAATCGTTCTTGGACGTTCACGATACCGGGCTGGGGACACGACGAACGCACCTGGCGCGAGGTTATTTCGACCCTGCGCTTTATCGGCTACACCGGCATCCTGACCCTGGAAATGGAGAGCGAGTATATCGAGATCCAGGAGGGACTGGAAAAGGCGGCCGCCTTCATCAGACCGATGTTGCTGGAAAAGCCGGTGGGGCCGGCCTGGTGGGAGGTCGCCGAGGTGCATGAGCTTTGGGAGGAGAAGAAGGAAGAGGGAGAGTGAAGAGCTGACCGACTTGACGGCTTCGCGCTCTGTTCAGTACCGAACGCAGCCGTTTGAAGGCACCTCGCCTTTCCCGTCTCGCGACCCAGCGTATGAAACCAACCTAGAGGCCTCAAGGACCGAAATAGAAGCTGGGCCAGAGAAAACTCAGATTCAATTGACACCAGCGCGCGGGCTGCTGGTGCTCAATTTACATGAAACGCTTGGGAGACATAGGAATTTGAAAATCCTCGTAACCGGCGGCAGCGGCACAATCGGCGGATATGTCCTGAGAGAGCTGCTCCAGGCCGGCCACTCCGTGTCCAGCTTCAGCCGCACTGCGCCGCGCGTGGAAGGAGCAGGTTTCGTCCAGGGCGACATCATGGAGCCCACCCAGCTTGCCGATGCCTGTCGTAACCATGACGCCGTGGTCCATCTTGCGGCCGTACCGGGACCGGGTAGGGCGACTCCGGCGCAACTGCTCAACGTCAACGTGATCGGCACCGTCAATGTCCTTGAAGCCGCCGTCCATGCCGGGATTGGCAAAGTCGTGTTTGCCTCCTCCGGCGCGGCAACCGGCTTCTCCTTCCAGAAGCGGGAGATCCTGCCGCTATATCTTCCGATTGACGAAGAACATCCCTGCGAACCGCAGGACGAATACGGGTTGAGCAAGCTACTCGGCGAGCTGACCTGCAAGCGCTATACCGACGCCTTCGGCATACAGACCATCTGCCTGCGCATAAACAACAACTGGTATCTGGAACGCAGAACCGCCGAGGTGGCCGTGCGTTCCGGATGGGCGCAGCAGTTCACGGTCGATGAGCTGTGGACCAAGCGCTATCGCAAGACAATTGAGGACGCCGAGGGCGAGTGGCCGTCGCCGGGTCCGCCGGCGCCGCACAAGATACTGTGGGCCTTTACTGACGCCCGAGACGCCGCGCAGGCCTTCCGCCTGGCCGTGGAGAATGACACGATCAAGCATGAAGTGTTTCTCGTCAACGGTGCCGACACTTGCTCCAGAGAGCCGACGCCTCAGCTTTACGACCGTTTACGGAAGTTGTCAGGTGCAGGAAAAGCGAACGCAGCCGACGCCGGTATACCCCTCAAGGAGCCGCTCGAAGGCCATGCCTCCCTTTGGTCGCACGCAAAGGCGACCCGCCTGTTGGACTATCGCCCGAAATACTCCTGGCGGCATAGCGACTTTCAGTCCTGGATGGAGAAAAGATGACCACAGAAAGAAAGATGGAGTTCTTCGGCGGAGGCTGGCGGCAGGTCGACTCGGGGGAAGAGGAGAATTCCCTCGTCATCGACGCCCACTCCCACATCTTCCGCCGCTTCGCCACCGGCTCAGGCGCGGCGAGCGCCGCGCTAACCCTCAAACTGTGGCAGTACCACCTGCGCGACTTCACCGACTTCTGGCGCAAGAAGGACGGGGCACGCGTCAAGGAGCCGCTGCTCGACTTCCCCTCCGACGACATCAACGCCATGCCCGACCTCAACTTCCGTTTCGGCAGGTACGGCCAGGCCGAGCTCACCGTGGACGGCGTCGACTACGTCATGCAGTTCTATCCACCCGCCCTGGAGAACCTGGAGGCGACCCCGGAAAGAATGATCGCCGAAATGGAGGTCGCAGGCGTGGACCGGGGGATACTCCAGAGCGACCACGTCTACGGCGCCAACATCAACGAGTACTACGCCGAGGCGATGCGCCGCTACCCGGACCGCTTCATCGCACTGGCGCAGATACGGGAAACGGAGGCACACCAGGCGGAGGAACTGGCGCGACTTGAACGCGCCGTGACGGAGCTGGGATGCACGGGGCTGTACTTCAGTGTCGAGCTATTCGCGTTGCGGGGCTACGTGGACCGGATCGACGACGCCAAGTTCGAACCGTTGTGGCAGCTGGTGCGCCGCCTGGAGATTCCCATATTCTGGTATATCGACGCCCGCAAGCAGGACCGTGTGGCAGGGTTTATGGAACGCGTCGGCGAGCTGAGCCGCTGGGCGGACGCCCACGAAGACATCCCGTCGGTGATCACACACGGATTGGTGCCGGCCGCCATCATCCACGAAATCGGCATACCCGACGAGGTGATAACATTGCTGAAGCGGCCCCACATGAACGCCGAAATCCTGATGCAGGCAAAGTGGCCCGAGTACCCCTACGGCGATGGGCAAGAGATGCTCAAGTGGCTGATCGACCAGGTCGGCGTGGAAAAACTGATGTGGGGCTCTGACATGCCCTACAGCGGCGGCTTCTGGTGCACGTACAAGCAGTCAGTGGACTACATCCGCCTGCACTGCGACTTCCTTACGACAGCAGAGAAGAACCTCATTCTGGGCGGCAACGCGGCGCGGATGTTTGGTATCGAAGATTAGCAGCCGAGTCGTTGACCCCCCATTGTCACCTGTCCCTGATCTGCTGCAGTGCGGCCTCGGCGCCTGCGGAGACGAAGCCCAGATCCCCGCCAATCGTCGACAGCCGCAGTGTTGGCGCATACTCCTTCACCCAGGCGATACCGGCCTCGGCCCCGCCCAGCACATCCACCGGGAAGCCGGCGGGAACACCGTTGGCGTCACCCGCCTGGACGATCCGCTGAATCGTGCTGATGAACTCCTCACTCTCCCAGGCGCCGAAGATATCCATCGAAAGCGTAAGGTCGTTCGGCCCGATGATAAAACCGTCAACGCCTTCGAGCGCCGCGATCTCTTCGATTACATCGACGGCGCGGTAGTGTTCGACCTGGATGAAGACCAGGGTCTCTTCATTGGCGGTGCTCTGGTAGGCGCGGTCATCGCCCCCGAACGATGGCATGAAGGGCCCGTAGCCGCGCACGCCGGCCGGCGGATACTTGCAACCGGCAACCGCGCGGCGGGCGTCCTCTACCGACTCGATCAGCGGGACGACGACGCCGTCGGCGCCGTTGTCGAGCGCCTGTTTTATCTCATCGGGCCTGTTGTCCTTCACCCTGACCATCGCCACGGTTGGGGTCTCGCGAACCATCCACAGGATGTAGCGCAACGATTCCACATTGCGCGGCGAATGCTCCATGTCGATGCTCATCCAGTCGAAGCCGGCTTGCGCCACCGTCGCTGCCACCAGCGGATCGGTCGAAGCCGACCATGTTCCGTAGACTTGCTCGCCTCCATGCAGGCGCTTCTTCAACTCTGATCCCTTCATGTCTTCATCTCCTTTGCAGCTGCCAGCGCGGCTTCACACCGGGGTTGACGTAAGAACGGGGCCAGAGCCCTTGCGCCAGATCCAAGACGGTCTCGACCGAAAACCGCCAGCTGTTATCCAGCGACTCATCAGAATAACCGGCGATGTGCGGCGTGAAGACGACATTGTCCAGGCTGAACAGGGGATTGTCCGATTCCGGGGGCTCCTGCTCCAGCACGTCAAGACCTGCGGCCGCGATCCAGCCTTCGGTCAGCGCCCTGAACAGCGCCACCTCGTCAACGACCGGGCCGCGTGAGGTATTGATTAGAATACCCCGGGGCTTCATCAGCCGCAGCTCGCGCTCGCCGATCAGTTTGTGGGTCTCGTCCAACAGCGGGCAGTGCAGCGAAACAAAGTCGGAACCGGACAGCACTTCCTCCATTGACGACGCTTGCACGCCGTGGTCAGCCATCATTTCGGCGCTCACGAAGGGGTCATGCGCCAGCACCTTCATCTCGAATCCGCTCAGCTTGCGCGTCACCAGGCGGGCGATATGCCCGAAACCGACCAGACCCAGCGTCTGCCCCCGCAGATGCCAGCCTGGAAAGCCCGCGTAGCGGTCCCAGATGCCGGCGCGCACGTTCCGGTCCTGTAGGGCAATCTGACGAACGACGGCCAGCAGCAGCGCGATCGTATGATCTGACACGCCGTCGTTGAAGGCTTCGGGCGTGTTGGCGACGATAATGCCGTGCGCGGTCGCGGCTTCAATCGGTATGTTATCGGTGCCGCTGCCCGTCCGGATCAGCGCGCCGCAGCGTCGTAGATCGGCCACGTTCTCGGCGGTCACGATGTGACTGCCGCCGAAGATCCACACCACATCGGCGTCCCCAGCACAGGCCGCCAGCTGCGCCCGCGTCTCGCATTCCTGGAAAACGAACTCTATGTCATGGCTCGCCATCTTTTCCGGAACCCAATCGGGCAGCACTTCCGGATCCATATGTACCATGGCCACTTTGAATCGCGTCATTTTCTCTCCTTTGATTTTGGCCCCAGTCACGCCTTGCCGAGCACGGCTCCAGACGAAATAGGGCACTGCTCTTGCACAGACCGCTTTCCAGGGTCACCGCACCAGCGTCGTCACCAGATCGCCCGGCGGCAGCCCTTTGGCGATGCGCTCCACATTTTCAACCGCGGCCTCCATACGCCTACGCGGCGTATCCGGCGTGTAACCCGATGAGTGCGGAGTGAGAATGACGTTGTCCAGCCGCAGCAGCGGGTGGTCGGCCGGCAGCGGCTCCTGCTCGAAGACGTCCAGCCCGGCACCCCTGACTCCGCCCTGCTGAAGCGCCTCCACCAGGGCCTCCTCATCCACCAGCTCCCCGCGCGCCACGTTGAGAAGGACCGCGTTCGACTTCATCAGGTCCAGGGCGCGCCGGTCGATCATGTGGCGCGTCGTCTCGTTAAGGTGGACGTGCAGCGAAAGATAGTCAGCCTTTCCCAAGACATGATCCATTTGCTCCGGCCCGCCCAGAAACTCGACGCGAAACTCGTCCAACTCTGCCTGCGGGAACGCCACCACATCGATGGCCATGATCCGCATACCCAGCGGCCACGCCCGCCGCGCCACCTCGCGCGCGCTGGCGCCAAATCCGATTAACCCCAGCTTCTTGCCAGCCAGCTCTTCCCCCATCGCCTTCTGCCAGCCAGCCGCGCGGTTGTGGTTGAGGTCTTTGGCAAAACAGAGGATCAGCATGATGACGTGTTCGGCCAGGGGCACTGCGCTCAACCGACCGGGCGAATTTGCCAGCGGCAGCCCCTGCTCCAGAAAGTAGGCCACATCGACATGATCCGTGCCATTGGTCGTGACCTGCCACAGCTTCACATTCGCGGCCAGGGCCGCGTCGATCAGCGCGCGCGTACCCACCGCCCCGCCGGGGTCGATGACAACCTCTACACTCTCGAACTGTTCAGCCATTGGCTCGTCGGGGCCGTAAACCTCGAAAGGGAAGCGTCCGTCATTCGCCTTGACGAAGTCGGGGTAGGCTCCATCAAGTCCGGTTGGCGCGCGTAGGTAAAGAACTTTCATCGCTCGTCTTTCCTGCCTTTTGAAAAGAGTGAAAGGAATGGGGACGGTCAATTATTGAGCAAGCCTCGTTGATTATCGCAGTCTGAGCCAACTCAAACTTAACCTGCACCCCTCAAGTCCCTCGGATGAGGTGATGGACTTCCAGTATAGGAGGTCAGTCGACCCTCGTCAACCAAGATTCAAATGGACGCAGATACCAAGCCCGGGGTGAGATTTTTGCTCTTTGACCTAGATTCAGAGATATGCTATAAAACTCCTTCAGAAGCAGGCAGTGTTGGTAACAGGGTGCGACCCAATGATCGGGGTGAGTTGCATGACGAACCGCCGAGCAGCATTCTTGGAAACGACCACTTGCTGACTCCAGACCTCGCCCCATTCTTGATCTACGCCGTACGACAACAGAGCAAAAACTCGCCACGCCTGCTACCTCCAACACGAGAGCAGCGGCAAGACTTATTCGGCAAATCTGGCGCCTACAGGTTCGATTGGCACAAACGGTAGGCTGCGTTGCCAGGTAGAGCTTGGAAGCGTCAGAGTCGTTCCAAAAAGCCATGAACAGAAGGGGACACAGACGTGAGCAACGTACCGATGACACGGCCCGAGGAGATGCTGGCCTTCCACGACGGTCAATTCCCAGGTAACGCGTTCTTGGGCCTTGAAGGCGGGCGAGTCCTCTTCAGCAATGGCACACACTTCTCCGTCAGTGCCGACGGCGGTGTAAGCTGGAGCGAGCCTTACCACGGGCTGGACGAAAACGGCGAGCCGCTCATGCTCAGGAACTGTTCAATGGTAAACCTCTCCGGCGGCGCCATCGGCATGGCAACGAAACGTACTCGACCAGGCACCACCCGCCTGTACGAGTCGCAGATGGTCTTCAGGCGCTCCGAGGATGAAGGCAGGACATGGTCCGCCCTCACCCTGATGAACCACTGGATGCTGGCCGCGCACGCCCTTAATGACACCATGATCCGCACAAAGTCCGGCCGTATCCTCCTGCCCGTCTATTTCGGCATCGGGCAGGGGGGCTTTCACCAGGAAGGGGCGCCGTTTCCGGGCGGATACGTTGATGGCGTCTTCGTTTCGACAAGCGCCCATTTCTACGATCCCCACTTCACCGCCAGCTATGTCATCTTCAGCGATGACGAAGGTGAGACCTGGCAGAAGAACAGCGACGGCGAGCTGCTAATCATCATGGAGTACGGCGGGCGCTGGGAACTGACCAACGAGCCGACCCTCGTGGAGTACGAGCCCGGCAAACTGCTCATGATCCTGCGCACGCGGCTGGGACGAATGTACCAGGCCTGGTCGGAGGACGACGGCGACACCTGGACCCGCCCCGAACCGACGCAGCTGGCGGGCACGCAGGCCCCGGCCCAGATCCGCCAGTTCCCCGGTACAGGGCACCTGCTCGTCGTCTGGACGCAGCAGAGCGAGGAGGAGATTAAGCAGGGCCTGATCCGCACGCGACTGTCGACCGCAATCAGCCGCAACCAGGGTCGTATCTGGGAACATTTCCAGAACCTGGAATCGCTGCACGAGGAGACCCATGTCGAGCCCGGTCCTCTCTACACGGTCCGTCCCGAGGGGGCCTACGGGGCGCCTGGGGGCGGCGTCGAATGCGACGTCGACTCCGTGAAACCGTTGCCAGAGGGATATGGCATGTGGTCCTACCCGGCAGTGCATATTGCTGAAGACCGGGTCCTGATCCAGTACAACCACTTCCCGTTCGACATGGCGGGCCACCGACACCGCGGCCACCATCTCAAGGTTCTTCCCTTGTCCTGGTTCTACGGAGGCGAAGACCCGACGAGCGAGAATCCGACACTTTCCAGGATTGAAGGGCACGTAAGGGGGGAGTTGTAATATTCAGGTTGTCAATTGCCTGCCGCTGCACATGTAGTTGGCTTTCCAACAGGTCCAAGGGGGAAACTCGACATGGCACAGGAAGTAGAACTGGGAGGGCTGCGATTCACCGCAGGGACGCCGCTCATTGTAGCCGAAGGCCTCGGATTCTGCTGGTATCCCAGCATACGCCGGTTCCCCACTGGCGAGTTGTTGGTCTCCTACAGCAAGAACCCCGATTCGGCCGAAAACCTGACAAACGTAAACGGCATTTCGCTCTCGAAGGACGAAGGTGCTACCTGGACGCAGCATGCCGATGTTTCAGGCCTCAGCGGGCGCTTGAACATCAGCCTGCCTGACGGTTCACTGGCCGGTCCCAACCAGCCCTATAAGCCGGAGCCTCTCGGCCAGTGGCGCACCTTCGTGGGCAACTACGGGAGCATCGGAAAGGGCGGCCAGCAGTACTCGGTCGATCTGTGGGGCTCACGTCTCGAAGGACTGCCGCGTGACGCGAAGGCCCGCACCGTGCAGAGCCCCACGCGCTGGGCTGAGATCTCCCCCTTTACCGACATCATCGAACTGGAGCCGGGCCGTCATCTGTCCACCACCTATTTGACCTTCGCAGGGGACGACCGCTACTCCACCGTGGTCATGACCTCCGAGGATGAAGGCCGCACCTGGCACTACCTCTCCACCGTGGCCACCGCCGACGACGGCGCCGACTCCTGGGAGGGCTTCTGTGAGTCCTCACTGGTACGCCTGGAAGACGGCGACCTGATGTGCGTTGGCCGCATGGGCGGCGGCCGTGATCAGCTGCTGGCGCGTTCCTACTCCAGCGATGAAGGCAAGAGTTGGTCCCCTATCGACCGCCTGCCGGCCTGGGGCGTGCTGCCCCAAGTGAAGCGGCTGAGTAATGGCGCGCTGGTGATTTCATGCGGCCGCCCGGGCCTCTTCATCTGGTTCTCGACCGACCCGCGCGGCGAGCGATGGGAGCCCTTCGACCTCATGGCCCACCACAATTCCGAGATGGGCGAGGCCCATCAGATCAGCCCCGGCAAGTACGGGCTGGAGCTTGTCACCCGCGAGCAGTACTACACCGTCCATCACAATTTCGACCAGCCGGACCAGACCACATCCTACACTTCGATGCTCGAGGTGGAGCCGGGCCGGCTGCTGATCGTTTACGACCGCATGCCCTATGGGTGGATGCCGGTCCCAACCGACGCGGAGGTGCGCAGCCGCATCCTCGCGCGCTACGCCGTCTCCAATCTGGCGCCGGACAGCATGACGCCGGACGAACGGGAACGCATCTACTTGCTGGAGTTGGAAATGTAACGGCATTGACAACCTGGGGTCCCGCGGCTGGTGAAGCCGTTCGCCGCCGGCCGCCCTCAGTTTGCAATTTTGGTTCGGAGGTTGTCTCCCTTCAGGAGGAGCCAATGCACTCGATGGAAGCTGATTCATCTGATTCTTGTGATTGGAAGGACTTACTGGGACTACCACGGCTTTCGCTCAAGTTAAAGTAGAACTCAGGAGGAAAACATGCAACACTCTGAATCCCGCGATTTCTCTCGCCGCAACTTCCTCAAGGGGTCGGTCATCGCCGCAGCCGGCGGCCTTCTGGCAGCCTGCGCGCCGGCGGCTGCGCCTGCAGGAGAGGCGCCTGCCGCAGACGACGATGCCGCCATGGCATCGGACCGCATGGGCGGCACCCTCGTCTTCGGCTATCCGCAGAAGACCAGCTATCAGGACCTGCTGGCGATGGAGCACAATGCCGGCAACAGGAGATACTACCTGGTCGGTCTCACGCACAACTGCCTGGTCAACATCAGTGCTGACTACACGACGTGGTTGCCCGAACTGGCCGTGAACTGGGAGTTTGACGGCAATGACGCGACCTTCAATCTGCGCCAGGGCGTCAAATGGCACGACGGCGAGCCGTTCACGTCAGCCGACGTGGAATTTACGATCGGACGCCTTGTTGGCCATCCCAACGTCAACCAGTGGAACGGCGTCCGTCACTTTAAGGGCATCATCGAAGGCATGACCGAGTTCTCCGAAGGTGAGGCTGACGCGGTGACCGGTATCTCGGCGCCTGACGACCATACAATCGTCTTCCACATGACCAACCCGTATCGGGCCGCCTTCCTGGAGAAGCTGCTCAACTTCCCCATCATGCCCAAACACCTCATTAGCCAGTATCCGGAGGACACCTGGGGCATCGACGAGCAGGGGCAGCAGGGGCTGAAGAACACACCCTATGCCAAGGAGCAGGGCATCGGCACAGGTCCCTTCAAAGTCAGCAACTACATCCCCGATCAGATCGTCGAATACGAACCGTTCGACGACTACTGGGGCGGGAAGCCGCAGCTGGACAAGCTGGCCTTTGTCCCCTACACCGACCAGCTGGCGATGGCCGCGGCAGTGGAGAAGGGCGAGTGCCACATAGCCATCCGCACGCCGCAGTCGGAGTACGAACGCTTCCAGGCCATGGACCACGTCGACATTGTGCTCAACCACGGCCCCAGCGCATTTGCCTGGTACCACAACCTGCGTTACGTCCTCAACGACAAGCGCGTCCGCCAAGGCCTGAGTCTTGCCCTGAATCGCGACCAGATCGCCCAGGACTTCTTCTACGGCGCAGTCGAGGGCGCCAAGGCGCCGCTCTGGTACGGCGACTACGGCATCAGCCCCGATTCGGCCAAATGGTATGAGTACAACCCGGAGAAGGCCCGCCAGCTCCTGGAGGAAGGCGGTTGGGACTTTGACTACACGTTCCGCCTGGGGATGTCGTCGCTTTCGCCGACCTACGAGCCGCTCTACGCCATGTTGCGAGAGATGTGGGATGCCGTCGGCGTCAAGACCGAGTTCCACGTCATGGCGGCCGAGTACACCAACATTCTCAACAATCCTCCGCACGACTTCGATACGCTTTTCAGCGGCTATGGTTGGGGCCTGACGCCTGGCGGCTTCATCCACAACTTCACCGACCCCCGCTGGGGAGACCCCGATGAACAGGGCATCGCCATGGTCGATGAACTGATTCTGGTGGAAGACCCCGAAGAACTGCGCGCCGGCGCGCTGAAGTTGCAAGAGTATGCAGCCGACCTCCAGCGCCACTGTGTGATCGCCCAAGTTCCGGGCATTCACGTGGTAAATAAACGTGTGCAGAACGGCGGGGTCGTGCCGGTCTACGGTCCGCGCACCGACTGGATCGACTGGGTCAACGTCCATATGTCGGCCTAGGGTCAGTGTATTGTAGTCGGTGGTCAGCTCCGTGGACTAGAATGTGGATGGCCACTGAACTCTGAGCACAAGGTTTCCAACAATCGCTGGTCCTCCGGGGTCGTAACGGCCTCGGAGGGCCGAACTTCACACGATCGATATGTCAGCCTACGTTCTGCGCCGTATTCTGCTTGTCTTCCCGCTCCTGCTCGGCGCTACAATTATCAACTACACGATATTCGCGTTGTCTCCAGGGGACCCGGTTTCCGCCATGATCGACCCCTTTGAGCTGAGCAACATGACTGCAGAAGACCTGCAGGAAGCGCGCGAGGCTCTGGGCCTGAATAAGCCGATTCCGGTCCGCTATTTGCTCTGGCTCGGTCAGGCAGTTCAGGGCAATCTGGGCTACTCGATCTGGTACAACACGCCTGTGTTCGAGGTGATGTTGCGCGCTCTGGGCAACAGTATGCCGGTGATGATCTTCGCCCTCCTGGCGTCTACCATCGCGGGGATCATATTGGGCATCATATCCGCCCTGAAGCCATATTCATTGCTCGACAGCATATTGACCACTTTCGCCTTTGCGGGTGTGGCCGTGCCTGGGTTTTTCTTCGCCTTGCTCCTGATATATGCGGTGGCAATCAAAATGGACATCCTGCCGACCGGAGGCGTCACGACACCGGGCGCAGATCCCTCTTTTGGGAACCGCTTCTCACATATCATCCTGCCAGGGTTTGCCTTGGCCTATGAGACGACCGGCAGCCTGCTGCGCTATACAAGGTCGAGCCTGCTGGAGGTTCTCAGCCTGGACTACATGACAACAGCGCGGGCAAAGGGCCTAGTTGAACGCGTCGTAATCCTGCGGCATGGACTGCGCAACGCTCTGCTGCCGATAATAACCATTCTCGGACTGCGTCTTCCAAGCATATTTGGCGGGGCAGTGCTTATCGAGACCGTGTTCAATTATCCTGGTGTCGGCTGGACCTTAGTGCAGGCTGTCAACAATCGAGATTATCCCCTGATGATGGGGGGCGTCCTGATAGCTGCGATCCTGGTCCTGCTGACCAACCTGCTGGCGGACCTGCTCTACACTGTGGCCGACCCGCGCATCCGCTATGAAGAAGGCTGAGAACTATGACGGAGCAACAAGCGGCGATTGCGTCCGAGGAAATCTTTGATGTGCCGCGGAGTTCCTCCAGGGCCAGGCTCCGCGCCCGCTTCTGGAGCCGTTTTCGACGCCACAGAATGGCGATGGCAAGCCTGGTCTTCTTGGTCGTTATTGTCTTGCTCGCGATCGCCGCGCCCTGGGTAACCCAGCACCCTCCGACCGATATCCAATCCGGCCTGAGCCGCGCCGCCCCCAGCGCCGAACACATTCTCGGGGGAGACATAGCAGGGCGCGATGTCTGGTCCCGTGTCGTCTACGGTGGACGCGTCTCCCTCTCGGTTGGTCTCGTAGCTGTTTCAATCTCGATCCTGATCTCTGTACTCCTGGGGACAGTTGCGGGTTATTATGGCGGTTCGGTCGACATGATCATCATGCGTATAACCGACATCGTGATGCTCTTCCCCGTTCTGATTATGATCATGACCGTGGTTTCCATTTTGGGACCTAACATCTTCAACGTCATGGCGGTAATAGGTCTTTTTGGATGGCCAAGCTCAGCGCGCCTGGTGCGCGGCCAGATCCTTTCGGTGCGGGAGTGGGACTTCGTGATGGCGGCGCGCTGCCTGGGGGTGCTGGACCGAAGCATCATGTTCAAGCACATCCTGCCGCACGTACTTGCGCCTTTGCTGGTGGCGGCAACATTTGGCGTCGCCTCTGCAATACTGAGCGAGGCCGGTCTGTCCTTTCTGGGCCTGGGCGTACTGCCTCCGACCCCCTCCTGGGGCAATATGCTCAATGGCGCCCAATCCATCTTCATCCTCGAACGCCACTGGTGGATCTGGGTACCCCCCGGATTGGCCATTCTGCTCACCGTGCTGGCGATCAACTTCGTGGGCGACGGCCTGCGCGACGCCTTCGATCCACGCATGAGTCTCGACTGACCGCCATCTCCTGGCCAACGCACGGGCTTCAGCTAGACCTGCCTCTGGCCGCACACCACCTGGAGCAGATGACAATGAAAGACCGTCCCTTTCACCTCTCTACCCTGGTGGACTTCCCCGACGACTGCCAGCGAATCGAATTCACCGAAGATCTGGTCGCGCAGCTGATTGACCGTCTGCACTGGATGGGTGTGCGCCGTGTCTACTGGAACTACTATCATGCCGGTCATTGGGAGTGGTTCCTGGCCTACGGCCCGCTCGGCGGCGTGGCCAAAACGCTCGAAAACCTGGGCGATCCGATGCGTGTGGGACGACGTCTGGCCCATGAGCGCGGCATGGAGTTCTACGCCGTCATCAAGCCCTATGAGAACGGCGTTAGCCACGCGCATCCCAAGGCGGTACTGGCGAAAGACGGCATCATCGGGTTGCCCGGTATCGGCGGCTACTACCACGTCGACCCCTGGGTGCTGGCGCGGCCGGAACTGCGTGTAAAAGCCCGTCAGGCCGACCTGCCGCGCGGCCTGGACAGTTCGCCGGTCACGCGCATCCAGCTGCGCCAGAGAGACGCGACGCCGCTTCGCATCCAACCTGAAAATTTGGAGATCTGGACCAGCGACGACAACAACGGATACCGCAAGCGCGACCTGGCGTTCGAAGTCACTGAGGGGGCCGAGACATGCCCCCGCGATGTCGTCGATATCGACGGCAATCCGGTCACCCGCAAGGGCGAAGAGGTGCGCGTCCTCAATGTCATCGGCCTCAATCTTCTCGATCCCTTCATCGCCGTCACGACCAATTTCGATGACGGCGAGGGCACGTTCACGAACACGGCGGTGGAGATGGTGCGCGCTTTTGGCCCCGACGACCAGCCCCTGCCCATCGTGGTCGCCAGCCACAAAGCCATATGGCGCCCGCAGCGCGACCTGCGCAGCGGAGACTTGGAGTACGACACCGGATTAGGCGGGGCCGTGGTCCGGCTGGACGTGTCCAACTCCGCCTCAGTTTTCGACAATGTCCTCTCCCACGCCGACGACGCACCCGACGGGGTCATTGCCTTTGCCAAAGGCCGAAACACCTATGTCTCCGGTTCGCTTTGCGAAGGCTATCCCGAGGTGCAGGCGCACTGGATGGAGTGGGTCAGCGACTGCATTGCCGCCGGCGTCGACGGCTTGGACGTGCGCATCTCCTGCCACAGTTCATGGACCGATTGGCCCGAGATCTACGGCTTCAACCCGCCGGTCGCGGCCGAGTACGAACGGCGCTACGGCGTCAACCCCGATGTCGAGCCATACGATGCGGACCTACTGGGCGACGTACGCGGCGACTTGTATGATCAATTTCTGCATGCGGCCAGGGCGCGCCTCGCCGCGGCCGGATTGCCGCTGCACCACCACATTGAAATCGAATCATTCCGCCCCGATGCCTCGCCGTCGCGCACGCGTTCCCGCCCCGGCAACATCACATTCCATTGGCGCCGCTGGCTGCGCACCGGTCTGGCCGACGAGACGACCCTCTTTGGCCGCGCCTGGTCGCCTGAACGCCTTCTCAGCGATGGCTTTGTCCAAAATGTACTGGACGAGGTAGAAACGAACGCTGTTCCCGCGCACCTGAGCCTGCCGGTGGGGATTTCAAAGGGCGATGGCGGCCGCCTGGCCGATCAGATCGAGTATTCCTTCCACTCCGGCCGGCTGGACGGCTACACCATGTATGAGTCCGCAGCCCTTTACGACAGGCACCACACCGGAGCGGACGGCCGCCTGCGTTTCCTGCCCGGTCTGACCGAAGCGGTGCGCGAGCGCGCCGAGGAATTGGGCTTGACCTGAGCATGGCAGTATCCCGTACAGCGCCTTGCAGCAAGCCACGACAGGAGGGAGGTTGTAATGCCGCTAATTACCCTTGGTGAGCCGGTCCTGATTGACCAGGCACCGATAGGCCTGAAAGATTGGGGCCCTTGGCAATTCCCCCACCTTGAACGGCTGGCCGACGGCCGCATCCACCTCGAATTCCATGTCGAAGCCGATTCGGTCACCGCCTACGGGCTGCCCACCAGGCATGCGCTCTCCGCCGACGACGGCGGAACCTGGCAGGCGGTTGAAAGCCGCGAGGCACGCGGCGGTCTACTGCTGCCGAACGGAGACCGGCTGCTTCCTGTGCAGCTGCAGTCCCGCCACCGTGACGAGGTGACGTTGCCCGAGCCGGTGCTGGTCCAGGAGGATGCGCCCAGCCGGATAACCCACATATACCGTGCTGCCGACTTTCCCGCAGAGCTCTCGGGCTGGCGCTTCCTGCGCCAGCGCAGCGGAGAAGAGGACTGGGTGGAGGAGACGGCCACCGTGCGCATGCCCGGCGAAATCCGTATCGTCCGCGAGGAGATGTACGCCTTCTGGCCCTCCTTTCATCACGGCCGCTCGCAACTGGCGCCCGATGGCTCCATCTGGGAAGCGATTCATACGAAGCGGATCGTCGAAGGCAAGGTACAGCCGGCGAACAATATTGTCTATCTGCGGTCGGTCGATGCGGGATATTCCTGGGATGTTCTGAGCGAGATTCTCTACCAGCCGGACAGGGAGGCCGATCCGCACGCGGACCAGCGGGACGGCTTCACCGAGCCGGAGTTCAACTTCATGCCGGATGGTGGCGTGTTGTGTCTATTGCGCACCCACGACCTGCTGGGCGTCGGCCCATCCTACTGGTCCCGCTCGCTGGACAACGGCCAGAGCTGGAGCGACCCGCGTGTATTTGACGACCGCGGCGTGTGGCCGCGCATGTTGACGCTCGGAAACGGGATAACGCTGGCGTCGTATGGACGGCCAGGTCTGTACGTCCGCGCGACAGAGGATCCTGCTGGTCTTGAATGGGATGAGAAAAAGGTGGTGGTCGAGCCAGCCGAAAGGCGCCAGGACACCTGCTCCTACTCCGCCCTGCTGGCACTGGACGGGAACACGGCGCTGCTGGCCTACTCCGATTTCAACTACCCCGACGCCCAAGGTCAGAAGCGCAAGAGTATCGTGGTGCGCACGGTAACGGTAACCTGACAACTGTCCCAGCCCAATTCATTCCCAATATCTGGCTCTTGTCGCGGACTTTGGGGTGAACTGAAAACTAAGAACTGACCACCAAGAACTGCCCTCAAACCATTGCCCGCGTCGCCAGGCCGGGTATCACGCCAAGCGCCTGGCACGCTAGCGCGCCGCAGCGATTCGCAAACGCAACCGCCTCAGTAAGACTCTTCCCTTCAGCCAGCGCCACCGCCAGGCCCGCGTTGAAGGCATCCCCTGCGCCGGTCGTATCGACAACGTCAATCGCAACGCCAGGCACTTCCTCCTGCCCGTCCTCGGTCAGAATGAGGGCGCCCTTCTCTCCCATCGTTACAATCAGATTGCCAACGCCGCGAGCCCGCAACTGCCCAGCCAGAACTACGGTGTCTGAAGGATCGTCCGGTGGCAGGCCGAGGAGAATGCGCAATTCGGTCTCGTTGGGTGACAGGTAGTCCACGTTCTGCAATACGCTCTCGTCAAGCGACGCGGCCGGCGCCGGATTAAGGATGGTGCGCACGCCGTGCTTCTTACCCAGTGCCATCGCCCGCGCCGCCGCCGCCACCGGAATCTCCAGCACCGACATCACCACGTCGCTGCGGGCAATCTGCTCTTCGACCTGGTCGACAAATGCGCTGTCCATCAGTTCGTTCGCGCCCATGTCGAGAATGATGCCGTTCTCGCCCTCGGCATTCAGGATGATAAAGCCGACGCCCGTGGCCATCTCCTCCGTCCGTTGCAGGTAGGTCGTGTCCACACCCTCCTGGGCGTAAAGGTCGACAGCTATCTCCCCCAGCTTGTCGTCGCCGATGATGCCGGCGAAGTACGCCTGCGCGCCCAGCCGCGCAACGCCGACCGCCTGATTCGAGCCCTTGCCGCCCGGCCCCATGTCAAAGTCAGAGCCGACAAGCGTCTCGCCAAAGACAGGCATGCGCTGCGTCCGCAGAGTCATGCCCACGGCGAAGCTGCCGACAACGGTGATTACGGGCTTGGTCATCGGTGGGTCTCTCTTTCGGTGTCAGGGATCGTATGTCGAGGAGTCTCTGCGGCTCAGTTGGGCTGGGCTGCCTGGGCCGGCTCTTTCAGGCCGACCTCACTAGCCTTGGCGATCATAGCGTCTGCGACCTGACGAATATCGGCCCGTTCGGCGTCCGTGGCTGCGGCGATCTCCTCCGCAACCAGCTCATCGCAGCGCCGGTGCAGGCCATCCATATCGGGGATGCGGTCGGGAAACTTCTTGTGAAGTGCCGTATGCCAGCGCTTCCCGTAGGCGGCGTGAATTGTCTCGTCTGCCCAGTCGAACTCCATGTCGTGCTGGCTCATCCTGTCCTGGTACTGTTCGAAGGCTTCTGCCCGCTTGACCTTGTTGCCGATATTCTTTGTTTCAAAATAGTGAAGCATACCCAGTCGAACGATCGGCTCATGCCCGGCCGCACTGTCATAGATATAGCTGCCCAGCGGCATTTCGTGCAGTGCAAAACCCCATGCCCGCAGCCGCTCGTAGCCCATCAGCACGTGGCGACTTTCGTCGTAGGTCCAGCGCGCGGCGTCGTAAATGTATTCCCAATCGAGGTCGTCGGCGAAAGCGTGCAAGATGGCGCCGCCCGTTTCCACCGCCCATACTTCATTCAGATGACTGACGCCGCTGCGTAGCTGCAGATTGATCCCCTCACCGTAAGCAAAATCGGGGTCGACAATATCGGGCCAGTAGAAGTGACAGAGATGAAAGCGGGGGTCCCGCGCCGGAACTTCGGCCAGCTTGAAGGGCCGGCGTCCAGGTAAATCGTTCGGCGTCGGGGCCGCGTGAGGCGCCTCCAGCTTCAATCCTCCCACCTGTTCCAACCGTTCTGCCAAGGCCGAGGCCCAGCTCTCCGCTTCCTGCCGTTGTTCCGGTTCAGAACCGGCCATGGCTTCCAGTTGGCCCTCCAGCCAGGCGATCTGCGCTTCTTTTTCCGCTATCGCCAGTTTGAGAGCACGCAGAATCGGTCCGTCGCTGAGGTCATCGGCGCAACTGACGTAGCTGCGATAGGCTGTCAACAATGCGGGCTTGAAAACCTGGGCAAGCGCGAGAATGAAAGCCTGCGCGCTGGGTGCACTTATAGATTCATCGAAGACCTCGATCAAAGGCGCATCTTCACCGATTTCCAGCATCCGCCTCGGATACCGCAGCTCGAAGACCCGCTCCCGCAGCGCGTGCGCAGTCAGCGTATCCTGCCAGGTGAAACGCGGCAGCGTCATCTTCACTTCCAGCGCGGCAATGCCGGCCAACCAGCCCGACTGGCTAATGATCAGTGCCCGCTCGCACAAGTAGAATCGCTTGAGAATGGTCGCCGCGTCCAGACGCAGAAAACGCGCGCGGGAATGCTCCCCAGGCAGATAGCGATTATTGTTGTCTGTCATGGTTCCACTCTCGATTGTCATTTTAGTGCGGGGCAAATACTACCGGACTCTGCACCTACCCTTTGACCGCACCGGCTGTCAGACCGCTGATCATGTAACGCTGCAGGAACAGGAAGAAGATGAGACCCGGTACGATGATCAGCACGGCCATCGCCATGATGTTGCCCCAAACGACCGAGCCGGCGATACCGACAAAGAAGTTGATACCGACCGAGAGCGGATACTTCTCCTGGTCCTTCATCATCGTCAGCGCGAACATGAACTCCTGCCACGCGATCGTAAACGCGAACAGCGCCACTGCCGCGATTCCGGGCGCGGCCACCGGCAGAAAGACGCGCCGAATCGCCCCCACGCGACTACAGCCGTCGATCATCGCCGAGTCTTCCAGCTCGCGCGGGACCGTATCGAAATAGCCCTTGAGCATCCAGGTCGAAAATGGCAGTGCCCCCATTGTATAGACGATGATCAGACCCGCATAGGTGTTGACCAGATTAAGGCGCGTCAACGTGACGAAGAGCGGGATCAGCATCAGTACGCCCGGAAACATCTGGCCGGCGATCAGCCACACGCCCAGCGAACGGCGCATGCGGAACTGAAAGCGGGACAGAGCGTACGCGCCCAGCGTAGTCAGCACCAGTGCCAGCAAAGTCGTTACGGTGGCGATATAGAGGCTGTTGAGAAAATAGCGGCCGGCCGGAGTCTCGGTGAGTACATAGTTATAGTTGGCCAGGGTCGGTTCCTTGGGAAAAAATACAGGAATCCGCGTAAAAATCTCGGGACGCGCCTTGAATGAACTGGTCAACATCCAGAAAAAGGGAAACGCAGTAAAAGTGCTGATGATGAGCAACCAGGCATACGCAAACACATAGCGGACGAGCCGGCGGCGGACAAACTTTTCCATGAGGGCCTCTCCTATTCGACGTCTTCCAGCACTTGCCGCGTATAGAGCGTGATCGGCAGCAGCAGCAAAATCAGCATGACCACACCAACAGCCGAGGCATAGCCTATCTTAAAGAAGCGGAAGGCGTTCAGGTAGGACATTATTGAGAGTAACATCGTCGTATCGCCCGGGCCGCCCCCAGTGAGGACATAGACGCTATCGAAATGGTTGAAGGCCCAAATCGTGGTCAGCAGGATTGCGATTTTGCCAACGCGATTGAGGAGCGGAACGGTGATGTAACGAAAGCGCCCCAGAACGCCGGCGCCATCAATCGCCCCCGCTTCGTAGAGCTCCTCCGGCACCGTTTGCAGGCCGGCAAGCAGCATCACCACCGAAAAAGGAAACAGTTTCCAGATAGCCACGACCATCGTCGCGGCCAGGGCCGTATTCTTGTCGCCCAGCCAGCCTATCTGGCGGTCGATAAGGCCGACTTCCATTAGCGCGTAGTTCAACATCCCGAAATGCGGATCGAAGATCCAGCGCCATGTCAGAGCGGCAACAACGGCGGGGCACACCCAGGGAATCAGGGCAAGTCCCCTGAACAGACCTTGCAATGGCATATTCTCATTTAGAGCGATCGCCGTAAACAGTCCCAACGCATAAGTAATGACTACGATGCCAACAGTCCAGAGGATATTGTTGGCCAGCGCCCCCCAGAATAGCGTGTCGTTGGTCGTCAATTCGATGAAATTAAATGCGCCGACCAGGGTCGTATCTTTATTGTAGAGATTGTACTGGGTGAAGGCGAGGTAAATCCCGCGCAAGAGCGGATACACCGTCAACAGCAAGAGTGGAATGACGGTTGGCAGCAGGTAATAGTAGGGCGTAATGTGGCGGTTGCTCAGGCGGCGCGAAAGGCGTTCAAGTCCTTCGGGCAAGGGAACGGACAACGTTTTCGTAGACACGTGTGCCTCCAACCAGACTTCAGTGACCTCCGTTTAAGGGGCGAGGGCGGTCACTGTCGAAGAGGGCGAACCGGGAATTACGGGAAGAAAGTACGGGCACAGGCCCATTGTGTTGCCTGCACCAAGGAAACTGCGAACCCCTTCAGTTCAAAACAGTAGACAGGGGATCCCCTGTCTACTGTGCATCCGGCACCCTGCCCTCAGCGGAGGGCAGGGCTTCGGACGACTTGAATCGTATCCTGACCGATCAACGCACGAATAGGAAGAACGCACTGACGACCGGGGCGAGAGAAGACGAGCTCGCTAGGCCTGATACTCCTGCAGTATCTTGGTTCCTTCGACCTCCAGAAGATCGATCAGTTCGTCGAGAGTCATTTCATTCTGCAGATACTTCTGGATATTCGGTCCCAGCAGACGGTCATCGAACTCGGCCCAGGCAGGGTGCTTGGGATAACCGACGCCGTGCTCCACCTCGCGCAGAGCCACGTCCCAGGCGTGTTCCGTAGTCGTAAAGCGGGGATCCTCCATCGCCTTTATGCTCGTTGGGAAGAGCCAGTCACCGTAGGCGATGGCCGAAGAATTCTCGTCGTTGGATAGCCACAGAGTGACTTCCCATGCGGCATCGACCGTACCTCTGGCAGTCGAGTCCGTGGCAACAGACCAGGTCTGCGGCTCGCTGCTGTTTGCGTGGCGCTTGTAATGGGGAAGCGGGACCATGTGCCACTCGAACTCCGGTTCGGCCTCCATCACGATTCGCCTGGCCCAACAGCCCGTTTGGCGCATCGTATAGATGCCCAGTCCGAACGCCTCCAAAGTGTTGGAGCCGCCAAAACTCTCCTGAGACAGGATATCATCCACCCAGAGCATGTCATGCCACAACTGCAGGGCTTCGCGCGCCGGCTGCACGTCGATCTCCCAGTTCTGTCCTGAACCGCCCATAACCTCGGCGCCGGTCTGCCACATCCAGGCGATGATGTCCTCGGTCGTCTGTGTCGCCGTAAGGTTGGCGGCCAGTCCGTAATACTCCGGCGGACTGGTGAGCTCCTTGGCAGCCGGAATGAAATCGTCCCAGGTCCAGCCATCGAGTGGAAGTTCAAATCCTGCCTCGTGGAACCGGTCCGCATTTACATACATCGTCCCGACTTCCCAGCACCAGGGCACACTGAAAATCTTGCCGTCCAAGGGGGAGACGGCCGCGTCAAGCGCCTTGGGATGGGTCGATTCAACCAGCCCGGAGTTATTCATCAGTTCGGTCAGATCCAGGTAACCGCCCTGCGTTCCGTACTCGTTTGCCCAAGCCGTGATGCCGTGGACGATATCAGGCGTCACCCCGCCGGCAATCGACGTAGTCAGGTAGTCACGCGCCTGACCCCATCCCCCCTGGATATATTCGGCGGTAATGCGGCTGCCATGCTCGGCGTTCCAATTGTCGATCGCGGCCTGTGCGGCCTCTACCGCGCCCGGTTGCCACACAAGTGTGTAGAACTGCACCGTCTGAGGCTCGGCCCCGCCTTCCATATCGCCGGCGCCTTCTTGGGGCGCAACGGGTGCCGCGCAGGCGGCGAGTGCAACGCCTGCGGCGGAAAGGCCAGCCATCTGAAGGAAATTCCGACGACTCAATCTCGTTTCGTTCACGTTCAACCTCCCGTGGTCTTTGTGGGGCGCTGATGAAACAGCACCCTGGCGCGAAAAAGTGAAAAACGTCGGGCCCAGTGCGTTTCCGGGGGACACAGCCCGGATATAGGTGATGGCAAGTGTTGGAGAGAAAGTATAGTTAACCGTGTTTTGATTGTCAACCGGTCATCTGCCGAGGGTGCAGTACAGACTTGGGGTGGGTACAAGGGTAAGGAGCGAGGAACGGGAACTGCAGGCGCCTCTGCAGGAGATCGGGTTGCGGGCCGGCCGCGGTGTTGTCGTTGGTTGAGATATATGAAAG
>VXRG01000100.1 GCA_009838625.1 Caldilineaceae bacterium SB0664_bin_27 | reverse complement strand
GGGGTCCTGACCAGAGAGAAAAAGGGCGAAAAACGGTGCGAAAGCAGTGCATCACAAGGGATGCATCACTTTGTGCAAAAAATCGGGGGATATGGAGGTGTCGCGGGCGCGCGTTTTCGAGCTGATTCCGGCCGCAGAATCGGCGCGGAAACGCGGCTGTTTGTGGTCGGTGATGTATAGCTCTTGTACAGGTTTTGCAGATGTTGTGGGGACCCGCTCAGAATGGGACGGGAAGGGTTTAGGCCAAGCCTGGTTGTCTGTCGATGCATATGAAATTCATAAAAAAATGGCGAGTGTGCATCCAGGGATTCTTACGGTGATCACGAAAACAATGGTGGCTTCAACCCAGGCAGCCAGTCGACTCCCTTTCGTAGAAAAAGATATAAAATATCGTACATCCCCCCTGTAAACACGACAAAAGGCGACAAAACACGACAAACGCCTCAAATCACTCACTCTTGAGCCCTTGATTCGGACGGCTCGTTGACCGCTGTCAAAGAAGCAATTTGCTCCCGCTAATTGCCTGCCCTCGCATTCTCATACACATCGCACTCTTCGCCTTCTCTCTCATGATACGGTAGGCCAAGTTCTTGTGCCTGCCCTCGTGCAGGCTCTAAGTTTCTTCCTTGAGAGTGCCCGTCGTGGACCCTCTAGTTAACGTCGGTAATGTTGGCAGACCAGATCAGATGCGATTGACCTGACAACGGCCAACTGAATTCTTGGAACTTTCCGAGTCTTGTGTTAGGGTGTACCGTCTCGTTCGTTTTTTGAAGTCCCGTACTGTGCAGCAGTGCAAGGTCCGGATCGCCCCCCGCAGAATCAGACACGGGAACGCCCGCCCGGAGGAGCCAGTTCTATGAGTTACGATGGACGGACCTATCGAGTAACTGTCGGGACCTGTGAACGCGACCTGCCCATTTTTGAAGTCGCGCCCGGTGTCAAGATTGCCATTTTCAACATGCTGGGCGATACCGAAGTCGTCGAGACCGCTGCCCGGTTGCTGTCTCGGGAGGTGCCTGAGACAGCTGAGGTAGTTCTGGCGCCGGAGGTCAAGGCCGTTCCGCTCGGCCATGCACTATCAGTGGCGACCGGTCTCCCACTTGTCGTTGTACGCAAATTGCGCAAGCCTTACATGGTCGACTGCCTGGAGACAGAGGTAGTGAGCATTACGACGGGGGAGCCGCAGACGCTGTACATAGACGGGAAAGACCTGGCGCTGATCAAAGGGAAGCAGGCGCTCCTGGTGGACGACGTCGTCAGTACCGGAAGTACCTTGGACGGGCTGCGCTCCCTGGTAAAGGACGGAGGAGGCCAGGTTGCTGGCGAGATGGCTGTCTTTACCGAGGGGGATCCCGGTTCCTGGGAGCAGATAACGGCCCTGGGAAACCTGCCAATTTTCACTGACTGATCCTGGACAGTCAACAGGTTGGAAGAAGACCAGACACAGAATCATGATCCTTACTGAACAGCTGTCGAAAGTCGAAGAGCGCTACGAGGAGCTGGACCGGCTGATGGCCGATCCCGACGTAGTGGCCGACTACGAACGCGTGCTGGAGCTGGCGCAGGAGCGGAGCAGTCTGGAAGAGCCGGTCAGCGCTTTTCGCCGATACCAGGACCTGCAAGGGCAGCTGTCGGATAGCAGGGAGCTGCTGGCGGAAAGCGACGATCCGGAGCTGGCCGAGCTAGCCGAGCTGGAGATTGCAGAGCTTGAGAACCAGGTAGCGGCACTTGAAGACGAACTGCGGCGCATGCTTCTGCCGAAAGACAGAAACGACGAAAAGAATGTGATCGTCGAAA
Organism: Caldilineaceae bacterium SB0664_bin_27; assembly: GCA_009838625.1. Classification (GTDB taxonomy): domain Bacteria; phylum Chloroflexota; class Anaerolineae; order Caldilineales; family Caldilineaceae; genus Bin5. The sequence goes on along the minus strand of VXRG01000100.1, from coordinate 70,524 downwards.
TCCGGGCCGGAGCAGGAGGGGATGAGGCCGGGATATTCGCGGCAGATCTTCTGCGCATGTACACGCGCTGGGCGGACGATCACAAGTTCAAGACTGAGCTAATGAGCGTTAGCGATACCGGCGTGGGCGGAATCAAGGAGGCGATCCTTGAAGTTCGGGGCAAGGGCGCCTACAGCCGAATGAAGTACGAGTCGGGCGTCCACCGGGTGCAGCGTGTGCCGACCACTGAGAGCCAGGGAAGAATCCATACCAGTACGGCCACTGTCGCTGTACTGCCAGAGGCCGAAGACGTGGAGATAGAGATCGCGCCGAATGAGATGAAGGTTGATGTGTTTCGCAGCAGCGGACCCGGCGGGCAAAGTGTCAATACCACTGATTCAGCCGTGCGGCTTACCCATCTTCCGACCGGCATCGTGATCAGCTGCCAGGACGAAAAGAGCCAGCTTCAGAACCGGCTGAAAGCGGTTCGCATTCTGAAAACCAAGCTATACGACGTCGAGATGCAGAAGCAGTTGGAGGATCTGGGCGCGGCCAGGCGCAGCCAGGTCGGCTCGGGCGACCGCAGCGAGAAGATTCGCACATACAACTTTCCACAGGGCCGCGTTACCGATCACAGGATCAACAAGACGCTCTTTCAGCTGGAACAGGTGTTGAACGGGGAACTTGACGAATTCATCGAGGATCTGGCGGCGTTTGATCAGGCGCAGCAGCTGCAGGCCATGGGCGAAGAAGAGTAACGCATGTTTGAACGCAAAGAGAGTCCCCCGGAGGGCGACGGACTCGTACCCCACCTGGCCGCTGATCGTGCGGACGGCCGGCATGACGCCGAAGGCAGGAAGGAAGGTCGAGATGTCGGAGCGGGGGCAGTCCCAGATCTTGAAGTCAGTCCGGACGAGGACCCTTTCAACTGGATTCTGACCACTGGAACCACGGTTGGTCGCGCCTTAATCTCGGCTGCGCAGCGGCTGGGTGAGACAAACAGCGAGACGGAGCGTTTGGACTCGCAGGTGCTGCTGGCCCATGTGCTGAGACAGAATCGCAGCTGGCTGTTCGCCCACCACGAGCATGAACTCAGCGAAGAGGACTGCCGCCGTTACGCAGACCTCATCAGGCGGCGTAGGCGGCGGGAACCTGTGGCGTATCTGTTGGGTCGCAAAGAGTTTTACGGACTGGAATTTGGCGTGGACCGGCGTGTCCTGATTCCGCGGCCGGAAACGGAGCTGTTGGTCGATCTTGTGTTGGCGCAGATCAGCGACAGGGCAGGCCGGCCGGTGGTGGTGGCCGACATCGGCACGGGCAGCGGGGCGATTGCCATCACCGTTGCAATGCACGCGCCGGAGGCGAAAGTCTACGGACTCGACATCAGTCGCGATGCGCTTGACGTGGCGGAAGTTAACAAGAAGCGGCTCATACCGGATGGTGGACCCGAGTTTCTGGAAGGCGACCTGTTGAGCCCGCTGCCTGAACCGGCAGATGTAATCGTTGCGAATCTTCCCTACATTGCCGACGAGGAGTATTCCGGCCTGCAGTCGGACGTGCGAGACTACGAGCCGCGTCTGGCGTTGAAGGCCGGCGCCGAAGGTCTGGACCTGATAGAGCGGCTGTTGGAACAGCTGCCTAACCGAGTGCAGGATCGCGGCGCGGTACTCCTGGAGATCTCCCCCAGGCAAGGGGAAGTTGTGCAAAGGATGGCACAAGAACTCCGTCCCAAGCCCTCCTACGTTGGGCTTCGCCGGGACTACAGCGGTCAGGTGAGAATGGTAACGCTGGAGTACTGAGAAGCATGGGGTGCCTGTTCCGGCTGTGACCACGTTCTCTCTTTTCGGACGGCTGACGCCTAATTGGTCTGAGGCTGTATCTATCCTCTACATATTGGGAATCCCTCCAGAAATCATCCAGTAGCGGGCTACGTCTGACAGCTCTTGCCGCACCCCCCATTCAGGGTAGAATAGGCTTACGATGAAGAGCGGAATCGACCTCGTCGTCCTCGACATGGACGGTACGATTTATGGCAGACAGTTCGCTGGCGGCATCTCTGCGAGAGTGCGGCGTGCGATTTCAGCCGTGCAGGAGGCAGGGACACCGGTGACCATTGCAACGGGGCGAATCTTTGACTTTGTGCGTGCAATTGCGCCGGAGTTGGGGATAACGCTCCCGGTGATCACTGCGCAGGGCGCGGTGATCGGCGATCCGGTCAGCGGCGAGGTGCTGCACGAGTCGCTGATCCGGGAGGATGATGCACGCAACGTGGCAGCCTGGGCTGACGGTGAGGAGCGTACAACCGTCTTCTATCTGAACAGCTCCGGAGGATGTACGCGCCTGGTACAGAACGCGCCTGGCCAGGGGAACGGCAGCAGCGGCTGGGAGGGCTGGGACAGCTCTACCTATGATCACTGGTTCGGGAGCCCCAGAGAGATGCACGAAAAGCTCCTCGATGTCATGTCCGCACCGGGCGTCCGCCCCCTGAAATTCATAACAGTAAACGACCCCACGCTGGAACCCGATCAGACCGGTGCGCTACAGAAACGGTTTGGAGAAGGAATTCACATGAGCCGCTCGCACCAGTACCTTGTGGAGGGAACGGCGCCGACGGCGAACAAGGGTCACGGTCTACTGAGGTTGACGGAGCGGCTCGGAATCGACCCTGAACGCGTCCTGGCAATCGGCGACAACGAGAACGACATCCCAATGCTGCGGGAGGCCGGTCTGGCGGTGTGTATGGGCCAGGCAACCGCGGTCGTGCGGTCGGAGGCCGACTGGGTCGCGCCGACCCTGGATGAGGATGGCGTCGCGGTTGCACTGGAACGGTTTGTGCTGTCCTAGAAATCGGGCTCAGCTCACTCTCCCGAATTGCGCGGGTTTCCGGGGCTGACGGGCGGGAACCAACCCCTGAAGAAAATTGGGAAAACCCAGTGTTTGCTGCTATACTCTTGGCGGATTTGGATCAAGATAGCAGACCTAGTGACTTCCCCCTCGCAGATTCACCGGCTGCCATCAAGCGAGTTGGGCGGGACTCTCCGCCAAAGACACCTTTTTCTGATACGAGCAGCGTAACTTTGCTCGACCAGTCCAAGTGAAAGACCCAGCGGCCTGCGGGCGATTTTCTTTGCCTGCTTGCAGCCGCCGCGGTTGGATTTGTCTTTAGCCGTTGACACATTTTTTTTCAAAACGCAAAAGGAGAATGCACACCATGCAAGAGAAGCAAAGTGTAAACCGGCGCCAATTCCTGCGGATGAGTTCTGCTGTAGGCGCGACAGCATTTCTGGCGGCCTGTGCGGCGCCGGCGGCGCCGGCAGCCGACAGTTCCGGCGATGGCGAGGCGATGGCTGAGATGATCTCGCTGCGCTACCAGTCGCGAGAACCTGAGCGGGCGGCAGGCATTGCACAACTCTGGAAGGAGTTCTACCCGCAGTTCCAGGAAGCCAACCCCAACATCGAGGTCGAATTCCTGCCTGATCCCGGCGGCGCAAACCGCCGTGAAGGCGCTCTGAGCGCGATGGTCGCCGGTAATGCGCCAGACCTGACCGAGTGGTGCTGCTCCAGCTCCACTTTCTTCATGCAAAAGGGCGAGACGTTGAGTTTGCAGCCCTATATCGACCGGGATGCTGAGGAAGTAAACCTGGACGACTACTATGAGGCCCAGTTCGATCCCTGGACGTTGGACGGCGACATCCACCTGATGCCCCGCTTTACAGGTACGCAGGTGATCTACTTCAACAAGGACATGTTCGACGCCAAGGGTATTGACTACCCGCCGCAGGAGTGGGGTGCCTGGAATTGGGAGGATTACACGAACCTCCTACGCCAGTTTGCCGATGCCGACGCGCAGCCGCAGCTCTGGGGAACTTCCAACTATGGTCTGAACGCCAACTGGCTGTCGCAGTACTGGATTCGCGGTTTCGGCGCCAACATGGTCAATCCCGAAGACAATACGCATTGCGGGCTGGACAGTCCCGAAGCGTACGATGCATTGGAATGGATGCGCAGCATCGTGCACGATGAACCTCTATTTGCCTACGGCGCTGACATTGGGATGGGCGTGGTCGAGCTCTTCCTGGGGCAGCGCATAGCGTTGATGGAGATCGGCCCCTGGAATCTGGGCGTGCAAGCGGACGGCGCGACCTTCCGTTGGGACGTCGCTCCAATGCCAGACGGTCCTGGCGGCCCCACGACGCATCAGTCGGTGGATGGCACCATGGTCTGGAAGGGCACAGCCTACCCGGACGAGTCCTGGGAGCTGATGAAGTGGCTGACGAGCCCTCTTTACGGCCGCCTGTACATCACGTGGGCGCAGAAGCAGCCTTCACGAAAGAGTTTGCTGCCCGAATATGCCGACATTATGCGCGCCGCCAATGAGAAGTTCGAAGAGATCAACCTGGATGTGTTCACGAGTTCGGTCGGCCAGGACATTGGCGGGCCGGAGGAGATGTTCGCCGAGGACCTGGTCTGCAAGAATCAGATTCTGAAGCCGGCTTTCGACCTGGTGATGTTGCTGGGAGAACAGCCGGTTGACCTGATCGTACAGCACGGAGAAGTGGCAACCCGCTTCAACCGCGGCGAGATCAACATCGAAGATCTGGGGGCGGAGCTGGATAAGCTCAGTTAGCTCGTCGATCTGAAGGGCGTGGGAGGATAGCCTCCCACGCCTTTGTCGATCCGAAGACGATGTACCGCGAGTCTCAGAGAATGTGGCCGGCGGCAAGGTCTGATTCAAGACGCCGGCAACTTGCACGCTAACCGGGGATTCAGATGGCCAGCATCAGCGAAACCCAGACTCAGAAAGGGCTTGCCTCCTTGTTCGGGCGGGACGGGAAACCTATGAAGCCGTCCACGCGAGAAGCGTGGTATGGCTATCTGCTCGCGTCGCCGTGGATCATCGGGTTCATCGTCTTTACGGTCGGGCCGATGCTGGCTTCGCTGGTGATCGGCATGTATCGCACCGACTTTCTGACTGAGACGACTTTCGTCGGCTTCAGGTGGTATCAGAATGTTCTGAGCGACAGCCTTGTGCGCAAGGCGTTGATTAATACTGCGATCTTCAGCTTCACAGTTGTGCCCATCAATACTGCGCTGGCGCTCTTGATCGCAGTTATGCTGAATCAGGGAATCCGGCTTCAGAGTTTCTGGCGCACGGTTTACTACCTTCCGTCGGTCGTGTCCGGTGTCGCGGTTTCACTGCTGTGGAAGTGGCTCTATCAGCCTGACATCGGCCTGTTGAATTCGGTTTTGGGCCCGTTATTGCGTCCCTTCGACATCGACCCGCCGCGCTGGATCTTCAGCACGGAGTGGGCGCTGCCGTCACTCATCATAATGGCCTTCTGGGGCGCGGGCGGCGCAATGCTGATCTATCTGGCCGGTCTACGGGGGATCCCGACGTCACTCTATGAGGCGGCCGAAATCGATGGCGCCAGCTCTTTTCGCCGCTTTTTTGCGGTCACGCTGCCCCTGCTGACGCCGACAATCTTCTTCAACGTTGTTCTCAACATCATCGGTTCCTGGCAGGTCTTCACGCAGGCCATGGTCATGACGCGCGGCGGCCCAAACAACGCCACGCTCACAATGGTCCTGCACATTTACAATACCGGTTTCCAGAACTTTTATTTCGGCTACGCCTCCGCCCAGGCCTGGTTCCTATTTGTCATCGTACTCATTTTCGTCATTCTCGCGTTGCGGAGCGCGTCATCCTGGGTGCATTACGAGCGGGTCTAGGCAGCGAATAGAGTCTTTTTCGAGGCAGGAGCGTCTTGTATGGCAACCACCGTCCAAACGGGTACAGCTGTTCACCAAGCCGAACGGTATGGCAACAGCAGAGTCAGCGAATCTCTCTTTCGCTTTCTCCTCTACGGGGCCGTCGTTCTGGGTGGGATAGTTTTTGCTATTCCCTTCTATTGGATGATGCGCACTTCGGTAATGCCGACGACACAAGTTTACCTCTTCCCGCCCGAGTGGTGGCCTGAGCGGTTTGAATGGCACCATTTCAAAACGCCCTTTGCCGTCTTTCCTTTCGCCAAATTCTTTTTGAACAGCACGTTTATTGCCGCCGGCAGCGCCATCGGCGCGGCACTTTCTTCCTCCGTAGTGGGTTTCAGTTTCGCCCGGCTCCGATTTCCTCTCCGGGACATCATGTTTGTCGTCGTACTCGCGACCATGATTCTGCCCGAGCACGTCCGTCTGGTTCCCACCTACCTTCTTTTTGTCGAACTTGACTGGATCGGCACCTACCGTCCTCTCATCATTCCGAACTGGTTTGCGCCCGCCTTCTATGTTTTTCTTATGCGCCAGTTCTTTATGACGATTCCGAGAGAGCTGGATGATTCGGCCATGATCGACGGCTGCAATCCTATCGGCCTGTTCTGGCGCATCCATCTTCCACTGAGCCTGCCGGCGCTGGGCGTCGTCCTCATCTTTATGGTCACCGCCCAGTGGAACGACTTCCTTTACCCCCTCATCTATATTCAGGGCGTGCCCAACTACACGGTCGCTCTTGGCCTGCGCCTGTTTGAGGGACACATGACAAACAATATGCAAGCGCTGATGGCGGCATCGATTCTCGGCGTCCTGCCGACGATCATTCTCTTTTTCTTTGCCCAGCGTCACTTTGTTCAGGGAATCGTCGTCTCAGGCGTAAAGGGGTAGCGCCGCGTTGTTCTCGGCTCTCTTTCACTTGCCTTGCAGGCCACCCAGGCGGCGGCCCGCTTCACAATACGAGGTACTGCGACTGTGCGCTCCAAAGAAGAAGTCAAGGAACTCGATTACCTGTTTGACCTGCAGGGATATCTCGTCCTGAAGGGCGCCATCGCCAAGGAAGACCTGGCGGAGATGAACAGCTGGGTGGACGACCATTGGGCTTATGTCGAAGACCCGCCAATCCTGGGCGAAGCGCAACTAAGCGTCAATCCTGATCCGGAGTACTGGCTCGGAAACGTCGAGATCCACAGCTACGGCAAAGACGATGGCGTTAACTTTCAGAACATTGTAGAAGGCGGCGCCGTCTTTGAGAGACTCATAGACCACCCTTCCTGGTATCCGCTTGCTGCACGGTATATCAACGAGGTCAATGGCGTATCAATACACGAAAACCTGCTCAATGTGCGGGGCCCAGGCGGCTTTCTGTACATTCATTGCGGCGGACACACGCCCCTCTTCTATCTGACATTCCGCCAGCACAACACGGGTGAGTGGATGGTGGGGCAGATAAACGTCCTGATGGCGCTCGAAGACATCGGGCCCGGCGACGGCCCAACCGTCCTGGTACCCGGCAGCCACAAATCGACGGAGATCCATCCGCGGCTGGAGCTGGATGGCAAGGGCATTGTCGCCGCCCATCACGAAAGAGAGGCCGCCGGCACGGCCCTCGGTATGAAAGAGATCTACCTGGAGGCCGGCGACGCAGTTTTCTTCACCGACGCCATTACGCACGGCTCAGCCGAGCGAACCAATCCGGGTTTCCGCCGCTCGGTCATTTTCCGCTATTCGCCCCGCTACCTGCGCACACGATTCAACTACCAATTGTCAACTGAACTGGCCGCCCGGCTTACACCGGAGCGACGGCAGATTCTCGAGCCGGTTGCGCCGCGCGGCAGAATGCTGGCGCCGGTGGGCAGTGTCTAGCTGCCAGGGCGCTGCCAGCCGCAGTGCACGGTAGTTTCCGTAATGGATATCCTCTATATTCATCCGGCCAAACAGGAAGTCGAGGCGCGCTATGACAAGTTTCGCTCCTGTCCGCCCTATCCTTTCATTCCGGTAGGGGTCGTCGGATTCGTCAACATGCTGCGGGCTGAGGGGTACCAGGTCCGCGGTCTAAACCTTCCCGTTGAACTTCTGCAGCGTCCCACGTTCAGTCTGCGCCAGTGGCTGAAGAGCCAGCGCATCCTGCCGAAGCTCGTTCTGATCGATCTCCACTGGTACGAGCATTCCTTCGGAGCGATGTCGGTTGCCCAGACGGTCAAGGAAACTCTGCCGGATACGACGGTTGTGGTCGGAGGACTGACGACTTCGTATTTCGGCGAAGAGATTCTGGCCGACTTTGACTACGTTGACTACGCGATACGCGGTGATGCCGAGGAACCACTGCGTCAACTGGCGGCCCAGGTGGTTGGGAAGGGTTCTTCACAGGTCAACGATATACCCAACCTGATTCAGCGTCCCGGGAGCGGTCAGAGGCCTGAACAGAATCTCGGCTTCTACTTCGCCGACGCGGCTACGTTGGACAGCCTCGACTTTGTGTCGATGGACTGGCTTTCGAATCAGCGGGCCTATGCTGCACTCCAGTACTCCGGCGCGGGGCTAATGACGCTGCGCAAGCCGAAACTGCTCAGCCACTGGCTCACTGTAGGCCGCGGCTGCGTCTTTGACTGCATTTACTGCGGCGGCGGTAAGGAGTCCCACAGCGAGCTCGCCGGCCGCAACGGTTATGTGCTTCGCTCGCCGGAGGGGGTCGTGGAGGACGTGGCCCGCTTGGCGAAGGAGGGTTTTCAGCAGGTCAATCTGTCGCTGGACATCGCCACCTATCCGGCCAAGTGGTGGCGCGCCTTCTTTGCGCAGCTGCGGAACGACGGAATACGGATTGGAATCTACAACGAGTTTTTCCAACTTCCTTCGAACGACTTTATTGACGAGCTTTGCAAGACAGCCGACCTTGCTCACACAGAGGTGGCGATCTCTCCTCTTTCAGGTGACGAGGAGGTGCGGCGGAAAAACGGAAAGTTCTACACGAATGAACGCTTCCTGCGGATGCTGGAGACGCTAAAGAAGTATGAAGTGCCAATTTTTATCTATTTCAGCCTGAATCTGCCCGGTGAAACGCCCCAGACCTTCAAGAAGACACTCTATCTGGCTGACCAGATCGGCAAGACCTACCCTCATCATCTGTTGCGAATGCTCAACCCCTGCCATACGCTCGACCCAATGTCGCCGATGAGCCGTCAGCCCGACAGTTTCGGCATGAATGTTCAGTTCACGACATTCCGGGACTACTACGACTACTGCAAGGGGACCGGTTGGGAGCCCAGGAGGGTGGTGAGAGGCCAGCATCGCGGATTCGAAATGGCGAGCAGGCCGACGCGTATCGTTGAACAGATGGCACAGATCTGGGACGTATTCGCCCAGGCCCAGCAGTTTCGCTGCTTCCCCGTACCCCGCGGCTGGTGAAGATTCCGGCAGGTAAAATCGCAGCTGCGCCGCCGCCCGTTTTTGTCTTCTCAGGATTTTCGGCAGGGCCGTCCTTTCATTCAGACTGAGCCGTTTCGACGGTAGCCAAAGTTGCAGCGGCCTGCCTTCTTGGGGAAAATGTAGCCGGAAGTTTTTTTTGACGCCCCATTCGACTGACCGGTCGGTTTAGGCCGGTCTGAACTCTGTTATCACTATGTCCGAAGAGCCAATCCGCAGTCCTGAATCGACCAGGGAGCGCATCCTGGATGCCGCGCTAAGCGTTTTCAGCCACAAGGGCTACCATGACACGCGCCTGGACGAGATCGTTGCTGAATCCGAAACATCGAAAGGCTCGATCTATTTCCACTTTCCCAACAAGGAGCGGCTCTTTCTGGCGCTGGTGGAGAAGTTCGCCGACCTGGTTGAACGACGTGTCACGGAAGCAATTGAGCGGCAGACGAGCCCGATGGCGAAGGTCGAGGCCGCGCTGGAGGCTTGCCTGGAGGCGTTTGGCCGCTACCGGCGTCCGGCCAAGGTTATGCTGGTCCAGGCCACCGGACTGGGAACGGTATTCGAGGAAAAACGGCTTGAAATCAACGAGCGATTCGCGAATCTGATCCGAATCTACCTGGACGAGGCCGTCGCCGCCGGTGAAATCGAGGAAGTTGATACAGACGTTATCGCCTATGCTTGGCTGGGCAGTATCTACCATCTGACGATCCGCTGGGTTTACAGCGGTGAACCGGAGCCGTCCCGCATTGTCAGCACACTGGTGCCTATGCTCCTGCGGAGCGTGAACTACAGAAGGGACTGAGCGGGTCCTTCCGTGAATCTGAGGTGACGCAGTCCGGCAGGCAGGCGACTGATAATTCCCGGGTTGATGTGAGATGACGGTACAAAACCGTGTGGGAGAGGCGGCCGGCAGGAATGGTCCTGAATTGACTGAGGATGCCGGCTGGCTGGAAGGCGCCGAAGGCGGCGGCGGAGACGAATACAGCGTGGAGCGCCACGGGCGCCTGGTGAGCGCCAGCCGGCCGGTAGCCGAGCTGCCATTTGAGCGCTTTCTTCAGGCGGCGTCAGGGCAGGAACGCTTCTTTTGGCGCGACGGTAGACAGGGCATCACGTTCGCGGGGTCGGGGGTGGCCGCCCACCTCATTGGCTACGGCCGCGTCAGGTTTGCTGCCATTCAGCGGCAGGCGAAAGAGATCTTTGCATACGCCGAAACCCGCCCGTCCCATCGCTTCGGGCAGGCGCCCAGACCGGAACTGGCGCTGCCTCGACTGTTCGGCGGATTTGCCTTTCGGGAAGATTTTGTGCCGGACATGACCTGGACGGGCTTCCATCCGGGACATTTTATCCTGCCCCACTACCAGTTCGTTGAGCAGGACGGCCTCAGCTGGCTTACCATGAACGCACTTCTGCCCCCCGAAGATGACGCGACGGCGACTTTCCCTCTCCTCGAAGAGGCTCTGGACGCTCAAGCCGCGTTGCTGGCCAGGGGAGAATTCGAGGCCGAGGGCCGGGAGGTAGAAGGACGTCTCCAGGACGGGAAGCAGGAAGGCCTGGCGATCGACTACCCTTTGGGATACGACGACTGGGCGAAGTTGATCGAGAATGCCCTGTTGTCATTTGACGCAACGCCATTGGAGAAGGTTGTCCTTTCCCGGATCGCGCAACTGCGGGCGCCGCAGCCGCTCATTATCAGGCGGATGCTGTCGCATCTCTGCGCCGATTATCCAGACTGCTTCAGTTTCCTGTTTGAGCCGCAACCGGGGCACGCCTTTCTCGGGGCCACGCCTGAGCTACTGGCGCGTGTACAGGGGGTGGAGCTGGAGACTATGGCGCTAGCTGGGTCGATTGAGCGGGGCGCGACGGCAGATGAGGACGCGCAACTGGCTGCGGCGCTGCTGGCCTCGACAAAGGACCGTCACGAGCACGCACTCGTGGTGAACGCGCTGCGGGTCATACTGCAACCCCTGTGCCGCCAGCTGAACGTCGCCAGCGAACCGACGGTGCTGGCACTCAGCAATATTCAGCACCTTTACACGCCGGTCAAGGCCAGACTTCACCGCCCTGAGGGTGTGCTGCCGCTGGTGGAAGCTCTGCATCCGACGCCGGCAATGGGCGGAACACCGCGCGAACTGGGAATGGCGTTCATCCGAAAGAATGAGCCGACGCTGAGGGGCTGGTACGCGGCGCCGGTCGGTTGGATCGATAGCAACATGGAGGGCGCATTTGCCGCGGCGATTCGGTCGGCCGTCGTGCAGAAGGAACGGGCCTGGGCCTATGCTGGGGCCGGCATCGTACCCGGTTCCGTTCCGCTGGCGGAGTGGGAAGAGACGAATTGGAAGTTCCAGCCGGTAATTCGTTCAGCGGTAGACGGGGAGCCGGCGTGAGCAGTGTCGCAAGCAGTGGGAACCCGAATATACATTTCGCAGAGATAATGGTCGCGGGGTTGGCGGATGCCGGACTGAAGGCGGTCTGCATTGCGCCGGGTTCGCGTTCGACACCGCTGGCGCTCGCCTTTGACGCCAACCCATCGATCGAGACCTTCGTCCATCCGGATGAACGCTGCGCCAGCTTTTTTGCACTGGGAATGGCACAGGCCAGCGGCCGGCCCGTAGCGCTGGTTTGCACATCCGGCACTGCGGCACTGGAGTTTCATGCAGCGGTGGTAGAGGCGGAAGTGGCCGGCGTGCCCCTGCTGGTGCTGACAGCAGACAGGCCGCCGGAGCTTCGCCACAGCGGGGCCAACCAGACGATCGACCAGGTCAAGATGTACGGGTACCATGTCCTATGGGCGGTGGAGGCAGCGCTGCCGGAAGATGACGCGCCGGACGTTGCCCTGAGGAATGCTCGCACGCTGGCGGCCAGGGCCTTTGCAGTAGCCAACGGGATCCGAAAAGGACCTGTGCACATCAACCTCCCTTTCCGGAAACCGCTGGAGCCTGACGCTCCATACAGCCCCAGTTTTGACAAGGGACGGAGCAGCTCCATTCAGAGGGGTGTGCTGGTACCGACCGCCGAGCAGATCGAAGAGATGGTTGCGCTCGTTTCCGCCCATGAGCGGGGTTGGATCGTCTGCGGGCCGTGGGCCGGGCGCCCGCCCTGCAGCCTGGTCGACGCGGTGGCGGAATTGGGCCGCAGGACAGGGTATCCCGTTTTCGCGGACCCGCTTTCAGGGCTTCGCTTTGGCCCGCACACGAGAAAAACACCGATCATAGGCAGTTATGAGAGCTTTCTCCAGCACCAGACCGATTTCGAGGCTCCCCAGATCGTCATCCGGTTCGGCGCCGTACCGACTTCGAAGTACCTCAACGCGTACCTGGAGCGCATTGCGCCGGCCATACAGGTCCACGTCCGCAGCGACGGAGTTTGGGCAGACGACAGCCACCGCGTACACTCTTATCTGCAGGTGGACGAGGCCGTCTTCTGCCGGCAGTTAGCTGAACGTTTTTGCAGGACGCCGGGCCAGTGGGCGGCCTCAGTGCTGGCAGCCGAGGAACGCTGCCGGCAGCTGCAGCATTCTCTCCTGCAGCAGTGCTGGTTTGACGCGGCAGCGGCCGCGACCGCGGTGACGGCTCTGCCGGAAGACAGCAATCTCTTCGTTGGCAACAGCCTGCCCGTGCGCCACGTGGACCAGTTCGCCCAACCTGATCCGAAGAGGGTACACGTATACGGCAACCGGGGGGCAAGCGGGATCGACGGCGTAGTGTCGAGTGCACTTGGCGTGGCCGCGGCCGAGCGGAGCAGACCGATGATGCTGATTGTTGGCGACGTCAGCTTCTACCATGACATGAACGGGCTGCTGGCCGTAGGCAAGTTAGGGCTGGACAACGTCACGGTTGTGCTGTTGAACAACGGTGGCGGAGGCGTTTTCCGCAGACTTCCAATTGCCGAGGAACAAACACGGTTTGAGGGGCTGTTTCTCACGCCTCCCGACCTGGACTTTTCACTGGCAGCGGAGATGTACGGCCTGGACTTTGTACGCATTCAAGGTGAAAACGGGGCGGGCCTGGCCCAGGCGATTTGCGCGTCAACCCGCGACAGGAGGCCGATGGTCATCGAAGTGTGCACCGACGGCGCGCGTGACGAGCGAATGCGGCGAGAACTTATCGAATCTCTAAGAGAACATCAGGAGGAATATACGTGACGATCCCTCAGAGTGCAGACTGGCAGGAGGTCGCCGAATACAGCGACATCACCTATCACAAGGCGGACGGAATGGCGCGTATCGCCTTCGATCGCCCGGAGAAACGCAACGCCTTCCGCCCCGAGACGATCGATCAGATGACGGAGGCGTTCAAGGATGTTTGGGCGGACGACCGGACCGGCGTCGTTCTCCTGACGGGGAACGGACCTTCACCCAAGGACGGGGTCCACGCATTCTGCGCGGGGGGCGACCAGGGCGTTCGCGGGCATGCAGGATACATGAATGAACAGGGAGTGGCACAGCTGAACGTGCTGGAACTCCAGCGGATCATGCGGAACATGCCCAAGCCGGTGATTGCGCTTGTTAACGGATTCGCGATTGGAGGGGGGCACGTGCTCCACGTCATCTGCGACCTCTCCCTGGCCTCAGAAAACGCCGAATTCGGCCAGACCGGGCCCATCGTCGGCAGCTTTGACGGCGGACTCGGGGCATCCTACCTGGCCTCTGTCGTGGGCCAGAAGAAGGCGCGGGAGATCTGGTACCTGTGCCGCCGGTATTCGGCCCAGGAGGCGCTGGAGATGGGGTTGGTAAACAAGGTGCTGCCGACAGTGGAAGCGCTGGAAGAGGAAGGCGTGGACTGGGCACAGGAGATTCTACGGAAGTCGCCGATTGCGATCCGGTTCCTCAAGGCAGGCTTCAACGCCGACCTGGACGGTCAGACAGGATTGCAGGTTCTGGCGGGCGACGCCACAATGCTCTTTTACATGACGGAAGAGGGGAAGGAAGGGAGGGACGCGTTCAACGAGAAGCGGCGGCCTGATTTCCGGCAGTTCCCCTGGAGGCCATAGGGGCGCAAAGAAGAGAAAGCATACGTACCTTCCAAGGTCCGGAGCGAGTTTCTTGTGCTTTCAGTGAAGAAAGATTGGTTGTACTGGCGAGCGCTGGCTACGCCCGGAAAGACAGCCGTTGTATTTGAGGGGCGGTCGGTGAGCTACGCTGAACTGGACCGAATGGCCGCTGGGCAAGCCGCCGGTCTCACGGCGCAGGGAATACAGTCCGGCGACAAGGTTGCAGCACGGTTGGAAAACAGCCTGGAGGCGGTCGCTCTCATCCATGCTGTCGCTCGTATTGACGCTGTTTTCGTGCCCTTGAACACGCGACTGACTGCCGCAGAGATTGGAAGGCAGCTTAACCTGGTCGAGCCGGCGCTGCTGGTGGTCGACGACGAACCGGTCGGTAAGGGCGACGAAAGCTCGGGGCAATGGCCGGGGCCAGCACCAGATGTTCAAACGCTCCTGTCCGAGCCTATGCAGACCGTTTCTCTGGCAAAGCTAGGCGGCGACGAGCATTTGATCGGGAGAGGCGCGGGCAGCGAGCGTCGAGTGCCGCACCAACAGGAAGAAGGGCAGCTTCAGTCGATTGTTTTCACCTCCGGCTCGACGGGGACTCCCAAAGGCGTTCAGCTCAGTTTTGCCAATCATTTTTGGAGTGCTACCGCCTCTGCATTCCGTCTGGGTGTGGGCACGGAAGACCGCTGGCTCTCCTGCCTGCCCCTGTATCATGTGAGCGGATTGGCCGTTGTGTTCCGCTCCTGCCTTTACGGTACCGCGGTGGTCCTTCAACGTCGTTTTCAGCTGGAAGAGTTTCAGAGCTGCCTGCGCGAGAACAGGGTAACGCAGACTTCGCTGGTGCCTACGCTACTCCACCGGCTGCTGCACAGTTCCCCCGCGACGGAATGGCCGCAGAGTTTGCGAACGGTTCTGATTGGCGGCGCGGCTGCCTCGCCCGAACTCCTGCATACCGCCCTTGAAGAAGGTGTCCCGGTTGCGCCTACGTACGGCTTGACAGAGGCCGCTACCCAGGCGGCGACAGCTCTGCCTGCCGATGTTCGGAGAAAGCCGGGCACAGTAGGGCGGCCCCTGCTGTTTACGGAGCTGCGCATTGCGGATTCCGATGGGCGTCCACTCCATCAGGGGGAGGTTGGAGAGATACTGGTGCGCGGACCGCAGGTGACGACGGCCTACTACCGTAACCCCACTGCGACCGCGGCGGCTCTGCAGGGAGGCTGGTTGCGCACCGGCGACATGGGCCGCGTTGATAGCGACGGCGATCTGTTTGTGCTGCAACGGCGGGCGGACCTGATTGTCAGCGGCGGAGAGAACATCTACCCGGTCGAAGTGGAGACAGTATTACGGGAACATCCTGCCGTGGCCGACGTCTGCGTGGTAGGGCTGCCTGACGCCGAATGGGGACAGCGCTGTGCGGCGGCAGTGCAGCTACATGCAGGCAAGACCGTGACCCGCGACGAGCTCCTGGCGTTCAGCCGGGGGCGCCTGGCCGGCTATAAGCAGCCTTCAGCCAAACATATCCGCTTCGTCGATGCTCTGCCGGAAACGGCTTCGGGCAAGATCGCTCGGCGGGCGGTCAGGACAATGTTTGAGGGCTAGGGAGGGTTCAGGCAGCCGGAAGACAACGCTGCCATCCGTGTCGTCTTCCCTGCAGACTCAGCTGGAAAGTTCACAGGAGGCACGAGGCAAGTTCACCCAACTCCTTGACGCGAGTTAAATTGCCGCTATGATATAGACAATGGAAGAGAAGTATGAAAGGGATGAAAATAAGCGCCGCGAAAACCTGGAAAAACATAGAGTTGACTTCAGCGCCGTCAATAGATTTGACTGGACTACGGCATCCTTGGCAGATGATCTCCGCCACGATGAACCTCGATTTGTCGCTATCGGATACATAGGCGAGCGGCTCCACGTGATCGTGTTTACCGAGCGCGGCGATAGTAGGCGAATCATAAGCTTGCGCAAGGCCAATCCGCGAGAGGTGAAACGATATGAACAGGGATAGCAAAAGCACATTCGACGAAATTGCAGCCCAGAAAGGCGAAGAGGCTGCCATCCAGGCCGGTATAGAGGCCGACCCGGACGCCTACGAGCTGGATGCCGACTGGTTTCGCCACGCAAGCCCAGCCCGTGAAATGATGCCGCATGTCAGGGCGTCCTATTCCTGGATCAATGCTGACAACCGCACGGATTTCCAACTGATTGTGGACAAGATGCTGGTTGCATCAGGTCACGTTTCAGTAAATCGCGACCTGTTCACTGTAACGTCTGAACTGGACAGAAAGACGCATGTATTTCAGACGATGCGGGACGCGAAGAACTGGGCTGTCGAGCACTTTGACATTCACCACGCACTTGAGGATCCGCCTGGCGATTCTACCTCCAGGGCCTACTATACCTGGGCCTCCTCCGAAGACCGCACGAATTTCCAGTTGTTTGTCGATGGGTCGCCCATTGCTAAAGGTAGGGTCTCTGAGAGACGGGACCTGTTTACAGTTGCCTCCCGGCCGGAAGGGACGACGCGCTCGTTTCGCACTATGCGGGCAGCGAAAAGTTGGGCGATCAGCTTGTTCGACTCCAGGCGAAGCACGGCCCACACTCCGGACAGTTCTGACCTCAGGTCTTCGTTTGCCTGGATCTCCTACAAAGACCGCGAGAACTTCCGGCTGTTTGTAGAAGGGATGCTCGTTGCTGAAGGCCAAGTGCTGGAGAGGCATAGATTAGTCTCAATTTTCTCCCGACTGGACGAGACACGGCATTCATTCTCCACTTTGACGGAAGCCAAGAAATGGGCCATTGAACATTATCGATCTGTTTCTCCGGCCATTGAAAGAGAGCTCATTCCAAATTCACAATGAGGAAATCAGCCATGATCACCCAAAAACAGATTGACTTTTTCAACGAGAACGGCTACCTGCGGTACGGCCGCGTTCTGGACATGACCGAGGTGGAGGCGTTGCGGGCGGGCTTGGACCGTGTAATCGCCATCGAAGACGCCGGCGGCGATGAATCGGAAATAGAGTTCCAGTACGGGCACCGTCGAGGAGCGCCAAAGGCGGTCGACGCGGAGGCGTATCAGCCGCGGCATATTGTTCAATATGTGAATATGTTCAAAAGGGAGCCCTTGTATGAGCGCCTACTCCACCACCCGGTGATCTCCGGTGTGGCCTGCGCTCTATTGGACACGCCGCGTGTGCGGCTGTGGCACGATCAGATCATCTCCAAGCCGCCGGAGGAGAACCGTCACTTTCACTTTCATCAGGACTTCTATCTGTGGCCCCTGAGGGAACCCCGAATCGTAACCTGCTGGCTGGCTCTTGATGACGCGACGCCCGACAACGGCTGCATGCACGTAGTGCCGGGGAGTCACAGGGATCCACGGTTCGGCCTTGAGGCCTATGCGGCCGAACTGGCCGCGCGGGCTGAGGCCGAGGCGGAAGGGCGCGAAATTGAAGAGACAGACCGGCAGAAGATGGCCTATGAACCGGCAGACATTGGAAAGCCGGTCGAATTGAAGGCCGGTGAGTGCATGTTCCACCACTGTCTCAACTTTCATTCCACCCCGGCCAACGAGACCAACCGGCAGCGCCGCGCCCATGTCATGATCTTCATGGCCGAGGGTGTGAGGACAAAGTTGGACCAATCGCCCGAACACGTACTTATTCCTGGCTTCACAGTGGGCGACGGCGAGGAGCTGGTAGGCGAAGGGTTCCCGCTTTCGAATCCGGAGAGCAGCAATTGGAAGGTGACGGCGTAGCATGGCCCGACACCACGGCGGCAGCAAAGCCTGAATCCTCAGTGTCGTTCCCTTTAAACACCTGGCCGACTCCGTGACTCCGCCGTCCGCCTGCCCTTATCACCTGCACAGCTGGGGCAGAGCAGGGGATCCGCCCGTACTGCTCTTGCACGGATTCACAGGACACGGGGGAAGCTGGGCCGAGGCGGGGCAGACTTTTGCAGCGGCCGGATTTCATGTTTTGGCGCCGGACCTGCTCGGTCATGGAAGCTCGCCGCATCCCGGCGAGTCGACGCGCTACGAGATGGCCTGCGCCGCCGCCGATCTGAATCTTCTGCTGGATGCGACTTGCTCAGAGGCCGTTCATCTCGCGGGATATTCGATGGGCGGGCGGCTTGCCCTGTTTTTCGCCCTCAGCTACCCGGATCGAGTTCGGACGTTGTGCCTGGTGAGCGCGTCACCCGGCATCGCTGCGGCTACCGAGCGGGCAGAACGTCGCGACAGCGACAATGCGCTGGCCGACCGGATAGAACGGGACGGGATTGCCGCCTTCGTAGACTACTGGGAATCTCTGCCGATGTGGGAGAGCCAGCAGCAGAGTCTTTCCGTGAGGCAGCGGGGGCAGCTGCGAGCGCAACGGCTGCGGAATAGACCTGACGGCCTGGCGAACAGCCTGCGGGGGATGGGTACTGGCGCGCAACCCGTTCTACTCGATGAACTGCCATCACTGGCTCTGCCCACGCTTCTCATCGTTGGCGCCGAGGACGAGAAGTTCGTTGCCGTCAACCGGCAGATGGCGCAGCGCATTCCCGGGGCGCAAAAGGTAGTCGTCCTTGGGGCCGGTCATGCCGTGCAACTGGAGAGGCCGAAGAAATTCGCGCGGGCGGCCCTCGATTTCTGGCAAGTGAGCGGGGACTCGCGCGCGACGGCGTAGAAAGACATAATTGTACCACAGGCACACTCCTGTCTCCTTGGGGGCATGATTGAGGATTCGCGCTGGGCGAGGATACAGTTTCTGCTCACAGTGAATATAGATGCAGACTTTCAGATGCCTGGCTCACACAGACGGATAAGATATGGACCGAAGAAGGCTGGGCGTTCAGTTCCTGTGGTCAGTGTTGCTGGCTCTGCTTGTGTACATAGGACTGATCATATACGGAGATTGGCGTCAGCTGTCCGCATTGCTGGCCGATTTTCCGTGGAAATGGCTGCCGCCGACACTGGGTCTGACGCTCGTGAACTTCGGCGTCCGTTTACTGAAATGGCACTGGTATCTAAGTCTGATAAAGACGCCGATCAGCTTCGGCCAGAGCGCACGCATTTACGGCATCAGCTTCCTGATGATGATGACGCCGGGCAAGGTCGGAGAGTTCGTGCGGGCGTTCATGGTCCGCAATGTCAGCGGCGCCCCCTTCTCTGTCGTTGCTCCGGTTGTACTGGCGGAGCGGATGACCGATGGGCTGGCCATGATTCTTCTGGCCGGGCTGGGGCTGCTGGCCATCGAAGAAGGGTCGATGAGATTGGCGGCGGCGGCGGCGCTGCTGGTCATTGCAGGAATCATAATCGCAATTCAGATAAGACCGCTGGCGTTGTGGTGCCTGGCGCTTGGCCACAAGTTGCCGCTGATCAACCGCTTTGCGGACAAGCTGGCCGCGTTCTACGAGAGCAGCTACTTTCTTCTGCAACCTAAGTACCTGTTGACCTCCGTTCTCATCGGCCTGGTCAGCTGGACGAGCCAGGGCATTGGCTTTTATCTCGTCTTGCTGGGCTTTGGCGTTGACGCGGGTGTTGATACGATGTTGACCGCCGTCTCTGCCTTCAATATGAGCACGGTCGTGGGCGCGGTGGTGGCGACGCCCGGCGGCCTGGGGGGCGTGGAGAGCTCGCTTGCGGCACTCAGCATACAGTTGCTGGATCTGTCACGGCCGGCGGCCGCCGCTGCGGCACTCGTAATCCGCTTTGCCACGCTGTGGTTCGGTGTAGCCATCGGCCTTGTCAGTCTGGCCCTGTGGCCCCATTTGCTGACGACGCAAAAGGGAGCAACGGTCGAAGGGCAGGCGGTGCAGACATAGCAGCCGGCCGGGCCCTTTCCTTCTAAAGCAAAGTCAGGACACAAAGAGACCATGTGGAAAGTCGATCTCCACTCTCACACTATCTTCAGCAAGGATTGCCTCACGCGGACTGAGGACACGATTGCCCGTGCGCGCAGCATCGGCCTGGACAAGCTGGCGATCACTGAACACGACAATCTGGCCGGCGCCCTGAGAGCAAAAGAGCTGGCCCCCGATCTGATCATCGTGGGTGAAGAGATCATGACGACTCACGGTGAACTGATCGCCTATTTTGTCAAGGAGGAGGTGCCGCGCGGCCTGTCGCCGCAGGAGACGATTCGCCGGCTGCGCGACCAGGGCGCCGTAGTTGCCATTCCGCATCCGCTGGACTCACTGCGGAATTCGGCGATGGGGATGTCCACTGTTCTGGAGGTGATCGACCTGGTGGACGCCCTGGAGGTGCGAAACGCACGCTGCGTCAGGCCGCAGGACAACCTCGCGGCGATGTCGCTGGCGCAAGAGCGCGGGCTCTTTACCACGGCGGGAAGCGACGCACATATTCCGTTTGAATTGGGGCGATGCTACACGGAGATGCCGGAGTTTGAAGACGATGCGGAGTCGTTTATTGACGCGCTGCAGTATGCGAAGCCTATGGGGAAGGAATCTCCCTTCTGGCCCCATCTGATGAGTACGTGGGCAAAGTGGCGCAAGAGAATCCGGCCTGTGCCGTACGGCGGTGTGCTCCACACATACAGAAAGAGTTCTTAGCAACCGCTAAGTGAAGGCTTGCCCAGGGGATGGGGCGGAAAGCCTGGTTGCCTGCGTTTGTCGCCCCTGCTATGCCGCTGCCGGCTTCTCTCCTGCGTCTCTTGGTGCACGGAGGAAGTCCTCTACCTCTGCGAAGACCTCCGGCGTGAGCAAATCCCTGAAGAAGTACCAATTGAAGACGGAAAGCCTGTTGTCCTGAAGGGAGGCTCGCAACAGTTCAACGGCATGGCGAAGGTTGCGATGCAGGTGATCTTCATTGCCGTTGATGCCCCATCCCAACGCCGCCAGCCCCAGAACGAGCGGGTCCCGCCGCGTTTCCTGTTGCCCGAGGAGGTTCAGGGCGACGTGCAGCCCCTGACGGACTTCGTCGGACTGAATGCCGCTTCCCTGGTCTTCCCCGTCATCCGTTTCGCCGGTATCCGGCGGCGCCGCGCCTTGGCTCTCGGACTGAGGCGGCGCTTGAAGCGCTCCCAGATAGTAGTGGGCCAGGATCCAGTCGCCGACCGCTGTGAGGGTAACTTCCTCAAGGGGGACCTGGACCACACGGCGCCATTCAGTCGCCGCGCCCCGGCGATCGCCGGTATAGTAGCCGGACAGCCCCCGCCAGAAACCCTGAGAGACGGGGGAGTTCTCACGATTGAGCGCTCGCTGGGCCAAGCGGCCCTGTCCATTCAGAATGAGAGGCCGATAGAGTAGATGCCAGCGTTCGCCATAGGCATCGGACACTCTGGCAGCCTTGCCGAAAGCATCGGCGGCTTCCTGCCAGCGCTGCGTCTCCAACGCCACGCAGCTGCGCAAGAAATGAATCAGTCCGAACTGGATTGAAACCTGGTTCGCTTCGCTCTCGCTGTCGAGCCGCTCCTTGACCTGCATCTGCACATCTACATCATCGACGAGAGACTCCGAAAGACCCTGAGAACGGAACAGGTTCTGCAGTAGGAGTCGCAATGACTGATGGACTGCGTCGGCCTCGCTGATTTTGTTGTCGTCGATCAAAATGGAGAAAAGCAACCAGCGCAGGTCCACGTCGAATGGCAGGTTCTCTGATTCGGTGCGTACGATCTCTGCCGCCTCTTCCTGGCGGTCCTGCCACCAATAGGCGCGTGCCTGGTTCTCCCGCCATAACGACCTGGCGTCCTGGCTCAATACCTTGAAGACACCATCATCAATGGCCGCCATGTCGTCAAGACGGTTGCGCCGGGCGTAATGGGACTGGAGGCCAAGTACACTCTGGTCCAGGATCTGTTGCAGCCGCTGTTCCTGGGCCGTACGACGCGACTCTGGCAGGGCGGCCAGACGCTCAATGAGGAAAGCGTATTTGTTCAGGGCCTCGTCGTTTCCCTGTCGTGAAAGGGCCAGTGCCTCGGAGTGCAAGGCCTCCCAGGAGCCTTTCAGTGCGGCAGCGCTGCCCGACCTGCGCGTGTCAGTTGTCATCTGAGATTCCCGCGATGCGAATTGGTTGATGTGGGAAATCGGTGCCGCGCCAGGCATCGTCGCATGCCAAGTTCAACTAACGCGCTTATCCACCGATCTCCCGCTTGACTGTATTGAGGAGTGTATCGGCTCTCAGGTCCGGCAGATTGTAGCAGACGCCCCCCATCTGCTCTGCGAGAGCCTGAGCCAGCCCGCGGTCGAAAGCCATGTGCTCCATGTTGATGACGATGGTACGGACGTCTTCACTGTCAAAAAGTGAGGCCATCTTCATCGCCTCTTCCTGGGCAGGCATCCCGGTCATACTTACATTGCCGGCGCCGTCCGTCAGCAGCATTACCAGCGGACGAAGTTCCGGATCGCGGCGCTGAGCGTTTTCGACTACCTGCCAAGTTGCAAGGAGCCCGCTGCTGAGTGGTGTCTTGCCACCCACAGGGAGATCTTGCAGGGCCCGTTCGGCCAGTTCGACGCTATTGGTCGGCGGCAGAACGACGCGAGCCTTGTCGCGCTGGAAGACAACCAGCCCGACCTGGTCCCGGCGCTGATAGGCTTCGACAAGCAGGCTGAAGATTGCGCCCTTGGTGGCTTCCATCCTTTCGCTGGCCGCCATCGACCAGCTGGCGTCCACGACGAAGAGGATGAGGTTGCCGGTGCGGCGCACGCGGATTTTGCGCTGCAGGTCCGACATGCGCAGTTGCAGCGCAAGGTCGCTCTCGCCACTTTCGCGGCGTTCCTTCTGATGGGGGGCAGCGTTCCGCAACGTGGCGTCGAAGGCGACGTCGTCGACCTTGTCATGTGCAGGTCGCGCTTTGATGTAGCGGCCCCGCTTGCGGTCGGTCCGGCTGTAGGAGCGCTTGCCGGACTTTTCACGCGTCATTTTGTCGAGAGGCGTATCCAGTTTCCTGGCTTCGAAAACCTCGCCGACGTCGACCGGTTTGCGGGCTCCCTTCTCGTCTCCGGGTGATGAACTCTGTTGGGGAGCTGCGTCCGGCTGTGCTACGCCGCCTTCACCGCTCTCCGGCGAGGAGTCTAGCTCCTCTGAGTCATCACCCTCTTCACTTTTTTTTCCGTTGTCGCCGCGTCTCCGTCCGCCTCTTCCATCGATTCTTCATTTTCCTCGGCCTCGGCGCGTGCCTGCCGCATGTTGGCCTCGAGTTGCTCCGGCTGCAGGGCCGAGTCCTGGAAAGGCTGCTTCTTCATGCGGTGGGGAAGCGCCAGTTCCGCCGACATGAGAATATCCCTGTCGGTGATGGTGTCCCGGCCCTCAAAAGCGGCTTGAGCGCGGGCCGTATTGAGTATGACAAGGTCGGCCCGGTGGCCGTCGACGTTGAAGCTGCTGGTTAGGGCGGCAATCGTGTAGAGATCTTTATCTGTGTAACCAACACTGTCATAGCGGCGGCGGGCCTTAATGATGCGCTCGCCCAAGCTCTTTGCCTCGTCGGAGAAATCATCGGAGAAGCGATCCGCGTCCTGTTCGAAGCGGGTCCGACGGCGCAGAATCTCGACGCGAGCTCGAGGCTCGTCGATGCCGACGACGTCTACGGCGTGTGCGAATCTGTCGAGCAGTTGGGGGCGCAGATCCCCCTCTTCAGGATTCATGGAGCCGACGAGCACAAAACGGGCCGGATGCTGCACGCTAATCCCCTCGCGCTCGACAACGTTGACGCCCATGGCCGCGCTGTCCAGGAGAAGGTCGACCACGTGGTCGTCCAGGAGATTGACCTCATCCACGTAGAGAATCCCCCGGTTTGCCGCGGCGAGAATGCCAGGCTCGAAGTGACGCTCGCCCTGGCGAATCGCTTTTTCAATGTCCAGTGTCCCGACTACACGGTCTTCGGTTGCGCTGACCGGAAGGTCGATGAATGGTGTATTGCGTTGACCCACTTTGAGCTCGCCGTTGAGGGCGCTGCCTTCGCAGACGTGGCACATACCGAGTGCACTGTCCCGATAACAGGCATAGGGGCACCCATCCACAGCTTCGATCGCCGGCAAAAGGGCTGCCAGGCCGCGGGCGGCGGTAGATTTCGCCGTGCCGCGTTCGCCCCTGATAAGCACACCGCCGATCAGCGGGTGGACTGCATTCAGGACAAGCGCTCTCTTCATGCGCTCTTGGCCGACAATCGCGGTGAATGGATAAATGACTTGCATCGTGTTCCGTTCCTTTCAAGATTCAGGCAGAAGTCGGGATGTCGTGGTTCCTCCGAACGGAGAACATCGCGCTTGCATCCTGATGTGACTGCGGCGGTGCGGAGTCGAGTATGAAAGCTACCGCTTTGAAAACCGCTGTTCGTCCGCCGGGCCGGAAATCTCCAGGCAGATGAATGTCAGCTTTCAGTCAGGACAATGGCAGGACGCCAAATGCCGTATCCGATTTATTATATAACGAGGACAATTGGCAAGACAAACCTCAGCCCCCCGAAACTTTGCGTTCGCAAATGCGTAGTAGACTATAAGCATCCAAAGGTGCACAGGAATGAATGAACAGGAACAAGACTGGTTGGACCGTGCCAGGGCTGGGGAGCAAGAGGCATTCGGCTTTCTGGTAGAGACATATCAGAGACCGGTCTTTGCACTAGCCTATCGAATGCTCGGCGACGTATCCGAAGCCGAAGATGCCGCCCAGGAGACTTTCCTGCGTGCATATTCCCGACTGAACCAGTATGATCCTGGACGCAAGTTCAGCACATGGCTGTTTTCGATCGCCAACTACCACTGCATTGACAGGCTACGAAAGCGTCGCGTACAGTTTGTTGATTTGGACGAGTCGCCTGTCGTATTCACCTTGGAAGGCGAATCTGCCCGGCCGGAAGAGGAGACTTTGGCGGTTGAACAGGCTGAAGAGATGCAGGCGCTTGTCAATCAACTTGAACCGGACTACCGCACGCCCCTGGTCCTGCGCTATTGGAACGATTGCAGCTACCAGGAAATCGCCGACGTAATGGACATTTCCGTGCCTGCTGTCAAGAGCCGGCTCTTTCGCGCACGCAAAAAGCTGGCTGAACTGTACGAGGCGGCGCAGCAGACGCATCGAGCGGAGGGCGCCAGGGCTTCAGCCGGGCTGTCCGGCCAGATTCAAGCTGCACAAAGTGACGAAACCAGCCAACAGTCCGCCCGCTTCGAAGCAGCAGGACGGTCTGAGGAGCAGGATGAAGGCTGGACGGCGCAGACAGTTCTCTTGCACAGGGCCCTCACCAGCGGTGCAAGCCTTTAGAAGTTCAGGAGGCTAAGATGGCGGAAAGGCTTAACAGAACAAGCATGTCACTCAGCAAGGCAAGGGATCACAGCGAGTACATGATGCTGATTTCGCTGGCTTTGGACGGCATGCTGAGCCCGGAAGAGAAGGAGCAACTTGACGGGCATCTGGAGCAGTGCAAAGGGTGCCGGGCGCAGTGGGTCGTGTGGCAAGCTATCGACGAAAGGCTGCGTGCGGATCCTGTACCTGTGCCGGCGCCCGGTTTTTCCCGTTCGGTGGCGCAGCGACTGGCCCAACAGGAACGCTTGCGCAATCTGCGTATCGGCGTGATGCTGACCGTTTTTACCTTGTTCATCTGGTCGCTGGGTCTGGTCGGTGTTTGCACAATGACCGGTGCGCTCGTCTACACCAACCTGGACCGCCTGACGGAAACGGGTCTGTTCCTGAATGAAGTATGGGCAGTGGCGGGCGTAGTAGGGCATTCGCTCTGGGATGTAGTTGTCGAAGTCACGGCGACGCCGACCGCGCTGGGCGTTGCATCGGCCTATGTTGTTCTCGCGGTCGCTGCGATTGCGGTTTGGTGCGTCATCATCCAGCGTACGACCCAACCTCTCCGCTCCCGGGGTTGAGATGATTGAACGAAGTGGATGTTGTGAAACACTTTCGGATTCAACAGTTCAGAAATGACGGTATAGAGCAGAGTGTGCGGGGCTGTGCAGGACTGCGCAGCCCCATCAAGGGTGAACAAGCGGGTAGGGGAGTAACCGGCAGTGCGGCCCTGTCTCTTGTGACGAAGAGGATTGCAGGATGAAGTGGTTACGCAGGTTGGGATGCTGGACAACGCTCATTCTTGTCTTTGCGCTGGGGACAGTAATATTTCTGTTCACACAGTCAAGACAGGGACGAAACGAAGTCAGTGTCAGTCATGTACAGCGCAACGTAACCATGTTCGGCGGCGACGTGCGGATCGGCGAAGACGAGCAGATAGCAGGCAACCTGCTGGTCGTAGGCGACGATCTGACATTGGAAGGGCGAATCGGCGGCAATCTCGTTGTAGTCGGCGGCGACGTTGAATTGACCGGACAGGCTCAAGTCGGCGGCAATGTCAGTGTGGTTGGCGGAGATGCCGACGTTGAGGGATCCTCTGTGATCGGCGGCAACGTTGCTGCTGTTGGCGGCGACGTTGATCTGGCCGGACACTCACGCGTCGGCGGCAGCGTCAGGGTTGTCGGCGGTCGCATCGAGCAGGATCCGGCCGTTCACGTGGGCGGCGACGTGAGCTGGCGCAACTACACGAGTCGAGTCTCTCAGGAGAATCTTCATTCAGCTGCGCCGGCTCCACTTGCCTTTACGGACCCGCCCAGACAGCCTGATCCCCCAATTGCAGAGGTCGTCGAAAGAGCACGACCAGGAGAACGAGCCCACGCCCGGGCCGAACTGCTTCGCGAGGCAGCGGTGGAGGCGGCAGAAGCTGCGGAGGAGGCAGCGGAGGAAGCTGCAGAGCTGGCAGAGGAGGCTGCAGAGGAAGCTGCAGAGCTGGCGGAAGAGGCTGCAGAGGAATGGGCAGACGCAGCGGAGAAGGCTGCAGAAGAGTGGGCAGAAGCAGCGCGTGCCCAGGCGGCCTCCCATCGGACGCCCTGGTTCCTTGTTTTTCTCGGAAAGCTGGTACAGGCCTTTTTGTGGACGTTGCTCATCACCGGCCTTGTTCTGCTCTTCAACTGGTTGCTCCCCAAGCAGGTGAGAGCAGTTTCCAAGACCGCGGAAAGAGAGACAGCGCTCAGTTTCGCCACTGGAGCGATCGGAATTGCAGGGTCGGCAATACTGACCGCCATCCTGACGATCACCATCTGCTTTGCCCTGCTTGCATTGCCGCTTCTAGCCCTGCTGGCGTTGGTAGTGCTATGCGGCTGGACGGTAACGTCCTACTGGTTGGGCCGCCGCCTGGATGAGCTTGTTTCGGGACAGGGCGAGCTTTACTGGAATCCGATGATTTCGGTGGGCCTGAGCTCGCTGGTCATCACCGGCGTCACAGCTTTTTCCTGGGTGATCTTTCCCTGCCTGGGCATCATCATTGGCTTGCTTATCGGCTCCACCGGAACGGGCGCGGCAATAGTGCATGTTGCTCGGGGCACCGGACGCCTTCCCGCGGGCGTTCTGGGAAGCAGACCGGACGGTCCTGGACCGGACGGAGAGGCGACAGCAACAGACAGCAGTACAGGTTCCGCGGCGCAGAGCCCTGGCTTGTCGAAACCGGAGGGCGAAGCCGCCGGGCTGCAAGAGGACGAACAGATTGAAACCGTGGAAGTGGAGAACCCACCTGAAGATGGAGAGCAGGGGCCGGCAGAATCACCACGCGAGGATCCCACGCCGCTGGGCGAAGCGGACGATCTGACACGGGTGATGGGCATCGGCCCGGTCTATTCCCGGCGACTGCAGAACGCCGGCGTCAGCAGGTTTTCCCAGTTGGCAGCGCTGGACGCGCAGCAGATCGCGGAAATTCTCGGCTGCCCTGCATCCCGTGTGGAACGAGAACGCCTGCGGGAGAATGCAAGAGAGCTGGCTGACCAACGGTAGAGGCGCCGATCAGGCGCGACTCAGCTTTCGATATGTGATACGATGGGGCCGCGAAGACGCAGGGCCGAGACGGCGGCTTCTGTCCTCTTCGTATTCGCTGTAGTTTCCTGGAAACCAGAACACGTCGCTGTCACCTTCAAAGGCAAGTATATGTGTGGCGACGCGATCCAGGAACCAGCGATCGTGGGAGATAACCATTGCGGTACCGGCGAAAGTTTCCAGGGCGTCTTCCAGCGCCCGCAACGTATTGACATCCAGGTCATTGCTCGGCTCGTCCAACAGGATCACATTGGCGCCGGACTTCAGGAGTTTGGCGAGATGGACCCGGTTGCGCTCGCCCCCTGACAGGGTGCCGACCTTCTTCTGCTGGTCCTGGCCGCTGAAGGTAAAGCGGGCAACGTAAGCGCGGCTGTTTACCTGCCGGTCGCCCAGCAGCAGCTGCTCATTCCCGCCGCTGATCTCCTCCCAGACACTGTTTTCAGATTCGAGACTGTCGCGGCTCTGGTCCACGTAGGCGAGTGTGACCGTTTCACCATGCTGCACGCGGCCACCATCAGGCGCGTCTGCCCCGGTCAGCAGTCGAAACAGGGTGGTCTTGCCGGCCCCGTTGGCGCCAATTATGCCCACGATTGCGCCCGGCGGAATGTCTAACGTGAGATCCTCAAAAAGCAGGTTTTCCCCGAATCCTTTCGTCAGAGAGTCAGTCCGTATTACCAGGTCGCCCAGGCGGGGGCCGGGCGGGATGTAGATCTCTCTGTCCTCGCGCGCTCTTTCGAACTCCTGGCTGAGGAGATCGTTGTAGGCGTTGACGCGCGATTTGCGCTTTGTCTGCTGGGCTCTGGGTGACATGTTCAGCCACTCCAGCTCTCTTTGGAGCGTTTTCTGGCGGGCGCCTTCCTGTTTTTCCTCCTGGGCAAGGCGCTGTTGCTTTTGTTGCAGCCAGCCTGAGTAGTTGCCCCGCCAGGGGATGCCGTGGCCGCGATCGAGTTCGAGGATCCAGCCGGCTACGTTGTCGAGAAAGTAGCGATCGTGGGTAACGGCAATGACGGTCCCCTCGTACTCCTGCAGGTGGCGCTCCAGCCAGGCAACCGACTGCGCGTCCAGGTGGTTGGTAGGCTCGTCCAGGAGAAGGATGTCCGGCTTCTTCAGGAGAAGCCTCGTCAGCGCGACACGCCGCAGTTCGCCTCCGGAGAGGATGGCCACGGGAGTTTCGCCAGGCGGACAGCGCAGCGCGTCCATCGCAAGTTCAAGGCGGCTATCCAGGTCCCAGGCGTCCAGTGCGTCCAGTTGATCCTGAACTGCGCCCTGCCGCTCGATGAGTTTGTCCATCTCTTCGGGCGTGAGGTCTTCATTGAAGCGGGCGTTGATTGCGTCAAACTCGGCAAGGGCATCAACCGCTTCCTGCGCGCCCTCTTCCACGATCTCTCGAACCGTTTTGGATGGATCGAGAACCGGCTCCTGGGGCAGAAAGCCGCGCGTATAGCCCTCGGCAAGAATCGTTTCGCCATCGAACTGATCTTCCTCACCCGCCATAATTCGAAGTAGCGTGGATTTTCCGGCGCCGTTGAGGCCCAGAACTCCGATCTTTGCCCCAAGGAAAAACCCCAGGCTGATGTCTCGGAGAACGCGCTGGTTGGGGCCGTAGCTCTTGCCGACGCCCACCATCGAGTAGATAATCTTGTCGCTCATCTCGATACTCTTTCCAATTCGGTGTTTGTTCAGTGACCATCAGGCGTTTATCATGGGACCTTGGATACCGACGCCGGCCCTGTCCGCTGGCCCTGGAGAGTCTACAATCAATATATAGCCCCTAGTGGGAAGGCGCAACAACAATGACCGACATGACCTTTGTGCATCTGTCCGACCTACACATATTGGCCAACGACGATGACCTGCTCTACGGACGGCGGACTACTGACAAGCTGCGGGGCATCGTGGAGCATGTCCGCAACATGGACGTCAGTCCCGACTTCTTCATCTTGAGCGGTGACCTGGTAAACGATGGGAAAGAAGCCGAATACAGAATGCTCAACACAGTTCTGGATGAGTTGCGAGAGTTCGGCGTGCCGCTGGTTCTAGGTCTGGGGAATCACGACTGCCGGGTCAACTTTCGCCGGATCGTATTGGGAGAAGAGGCTGAGGACGAATCGCAGCGCTACTACCACAGCACCATGTTCGGCGGACGGCGAGTGATTATGTTGGACAGCAAGTTGCCGGACGCAGTCTATGGCGACCTGGACGGGCCTCAGCTGGCGTGGCTGTCGGAAGAATTGCGAAAACCTGCTCCGCTCGGCAATCTGATAGCGATTCACCACCCGCCCGTTTTCAGCACGGTTGAGCCGCTGAGCCATCATTGCCTTCACAACCCGGATGAGCTGGCGAATGCTATCGCCGGCCACCATGTTCACGCCTTATTGAGCGGGCACATCCATTACTCCCATGTCACGCCCTTTCAGGATACGATTTCGATCACAACGCCTGCTACCGCGTACATTCTTGACCCGGGGTCACAGCAAAAGACCCGCCAAAGAGACGGGTGGGGATTCACGCTCGTTTCGCTGCGCGGCGGGCAACTCTACGCGAATCCAATTTCCATGTACGGGCAGCCAGTGCAAGTCTGAGTATCCCGAAGAGCCGCCGGTAAAGATGAGCACGGGCGGCTGAGGCGATTCAATTCGGATCTGGTCGCCGTCAGATTGCAGAACTCTCGAACCTATTGCCCCGCGAATGAAAGCGCATGGTTCAAGGCCTGTTCCCCCCCGCCACAGCAAACCCTGAACGGCCCGCGTCCTGAATGCGTTGAGCGGCTCACTCATTTTCAGCGGTGAAGTCAGTGGCCTGTCGAGTAGGAGGCACACGTCCGACCCGCCTGTCTTGCGCGCGTGCATTCCGGTTATTTGGGGTGATCGCTCAAACAGTGGTGGTTACAGCGAAGGGACCTGTTCGGCCCTCAGTTGATAGAAGGAAATAGTATTTGCATCTTCGTTCGCATCTCTATTGACGCATCCCCGCCTCTGCCACCGCCGCATCGCGGTCATACCACGCTTCGGCCATCGACAGGATGTGTTGGGGTCCCCTTGTAAACATGAAAGTACCTAAGGAAATTCTTCAGTGCCGTCACTGTTGAACCGATGCAAAAGGGGGGAACCCCCTAAATCCGTGCCAAATTGTGCCATTTTGTGCCATTTTGTGCCATTTTGTGCCAAAACCCTTCTGTGCTCCCTTTTTTGAGCCGTTGAATCAAACGGCTCGTTGATTTTTTTCAGCAGAGCTGTTTACTGCCGCAAACGGCCTAATCGCGCAAGGCCGCGCACGCTAGCCGCGCTTATCCTCTATCAGTCACCGCAGTCACTGACTACTGCCGCAACTCTGTCCACTGCAGCTCTGACCACTCGCGCCTAACCCCTGCCGTGCCCACACCAGATCCAGGATAAACGCCCTTTCGCCGGCTTCTTGCCATCGTGGCGCGGGGAATGTATACTGCACCCGACCTGTCCAAACCCATTCCACCTACCCAAGAGATTCTGAAAGAAGTCGATCGATGTTGGCGAAGCACGTTCGGCCAATGCTTTCTTCTGCGGTGGGCGCAATCGTTCGCTGGCTGCATGGCATCGGCGTAACTCCGAACATGGTCTCTTTGGCCGGCTTTGCGCTGACGATCGGCTCCGCAGCCATGTTGGCCGCGGGTATTCTGAGAATCGGCGGATGTGTGCTGTGGGTGGCAGCGATGTTCGATATGGTTGACGGCGCACTGGCGCGTCTGAGTCAAACTGAGAGCAAGTTCGGCGCCTTTCTGGACAGTACACTGGACCGTTACTCCGAAAGCATAACATTCCTGGGACTGGCGATATATTATGCCAATCAGAGTAACACTCAGACCCACCTCCTTCTGATCTTCTTTACTCTGGTCGGCTCCTGGGCAGTCAGCTACACCCGAGCCAGGGCCGAAGGGCTGGATGTCGAATGTAAGGCAGGAATTCTACAAAGACCGGAGCGTCTCGTTTTGCTCATTGCCGGACTGATTCTGGGACTTGTGCTGCCCGTCCTGTGGGTGCTGGCGGTGATGACGAACATCACTGCGGTCCAGCGCATCCATGAAGTTTACGTACGCACGTCGACATCCCAGGGAGAGGAGCCCACGGGCAACTGAGTCAGGCGGATCCTGCCGCCGCAGCGCCCGCGACCTGAAGGCTCCTCGCCCCGTTTTGCCAGTATTCCCGGCGGGTCTCCCTATTGGCAGAAATGCCCAATTCAGTATAAACTTTGGGGAATGGCTGCGCGCGGCGCGACCGTTGCTGTGCTGTGTGACCTGACTTTAGCCCGGCACACCCGTTCCAGTCCAGAACAGGGCATCTGTGTTGTCGCAGATTGGCAGTTGAGAGAAGCAAACGGGAAAGACAACGTGTTTGAAAGTCTGTCTGACAAGCTTCAAGGGGTATTTGAGAATCTGGCCACTCGCGGCAGGCTCTCAGAGCGCGATGTGAACGCGGCACTGCGTGAAGTACGGCTGGCCCTTCTTGAGGCCGATGTCAACTATAAGGTTGTCAGAGAGTTCGTTGGGCGGATAAAGGAGCGGGCAATCGGTTTGGAGGTGATGGAAAGCCTCACGCCGGCTCAACAGGTTGTCAAGATCGTCAACGAGGAGTTGGTCAAGCTTCTGGGTGATCCGGCGCCGCTGAACCTGTCCGGGCCGCCGCCTCTCGTTCTCATGCTGGTTGGTTTGCAGGGGGCAGGCAAGACGACGATGGCTGCAAAACTTGCGCTGCGTCTTCGCAAGCAGGGGCAGCGCCCTTTGCTGGTCGCAGCTGACATCTACCGACCAGCGGCGATCGCGCAGTTGGAGACTTTGGCCCGGCAGATCGATATCCCGGTCCACAACGAAGGAACGGAGGTCGCGCCCAGCACTATCGTCAAGAATGCGATGCGAATTGCCCGAGAGAAAGCCTATACCGTCTTGATTCTGGACACGGCCGGCCGCTTGCAGATTGACGAATCGATGATGCAGGAATTGGAGCAGATTCGCCTGGTGGCGCGACCTGCGGATGTACTGCTGGTGGTCGACGCAATGACGGGGCAGGAGGCCGTGTCGGTCGCCCAGGGCTTCCACGAGCGGGTGCCGGTTACTGGGCTGGTCATGACTAAGATTGACGGGGATGCCAGGGGCGGGGCTGCGCTCAGCATCCGCCAGGTAACGGGCGTTCCCATCAAGTTTCTCGGCACGAGCGAAAAGATGGACGGGCTCGAACCGTTCCATTCGGACCGGCTGGCAGGGCGAATCCTCGGCATGGGGGACGTACTGACACTGATCGAGAAGGCCTCGGACGGCATCAGTGAAGAGGATGCCCTGGCGATGGAAGAGAGGTTGGCCGGTGGTCAGTTCGATTTCGAAGACTTCCGCGATCAGTTGGAGAAGCTTCAACGACTGGGCTCTATCCAGGACATTTTGAAGATGGTTCCGGGTATGGGGCAGATGGCCAAGCAGCTTGACGGCCAGGACATCAACTCCGACCTCAAGCAGATCGAAGCCATAATAAACAGTATGACGACGCAGGAAAGACGCCTGCCCAGTGTGCTCAACGCGAGCCGGCGGCGCCGGATCGCAACTGGGAGCGGCACATCCGTAGAGGACGTCAATCAGCTCGTCAAACGATTCCGAGATATGCAGAAGATGATGAAGCAAGCGGGCATGCTCGGCGATCAGGGCGGAACGAAGAAGAGGCGGCGACGACGCCAGCGCCAGCGCGAACCGGATTCTGAGGGAATTCTGGCGTCGTTGCGTCAGGGACGCCTTTCTTGAAGGCATCAGAATCAGGAACGCCGTAACGTAAAGGCATGCCGGGTTCGTAACCGGCGAACTGTTATAAAACGATTATTGAAAGCCAGTAACCAAGGAGTCGTAATCAGTGGTCCGCATCCGTTTGCGCCGCATGGGCGCCAAAAAGAAGCCATTTTACCGAATTGTCGTGGCCGACCAGCGCAGCCCGCGGGACGGTCGATTCATTGAAAACATCGGCACGTACGATCCAATGACAGATCCACCCACTATCAACGTCAAGAGCGAACGCGCCGGTCACTGGTTGCGTGTCGGCGCCCAGCCCAGTGAGGCCGTGGCCCGATTGTTGAAAAAGACCGGAATCACAGATGAACACGGCAAGCTGAAAGAGGTTGAAGCCGGGTCAGACGGGGCAGCCGAAGAGGCGCCGGCAGAGCCGGAAGCTGCCTGATAGAGAGAGCATCCGATGAAAGAACTGGTCGAATTCATGGCAAGAGCTCTCGTGGAGTCTCCCGATGAGGTGCACGTTTCGGAACGCGTATACCGGGAAAGGGTGGTTCTGCGCCTGCAGGTTGCTCCGGAGGATGCCGGAAGAGTGATCGGCAAGAACGGGAGAGTAGCCAACGCTATGCGGTCCGTGCTGAAGGTCGCGTCGATTCGCCAGTCGCGTGATGTGATTCTGAAAATCATGTAGCCGCTGCAACAGTTTAATTCCTCCGTTGCAGGCAGACCGCTTGGAACTGCCCGTTTTCACGACCGCAAACTGGCCCGCCTGGTCCCTGGCTCCCCTGGGGAAGGCGGGCCTTGATTCCTCTTGATGAAGGGACGGGCGGTCAAATGATTGAACGGTTTGGCCGCAGTTTTCGGCGACGTGATTTAGACAGGACGGTCACCTGACAAAGAGAATGAATCTGCGGGCGCTGGAACTGTCAGAATGAGAAACCGATCAAAGACAAAGCGCGGCCGGCCTGGCAGGGGCCGCCGTCCACGTGAGAGCCGCTTTCGTCAGCGCTCAACCTCGGTCCCTGACGGGCACCTTGCCGTCGGTCGAGTCCTTGGCGCGCATGGTCTGCGTGGAGAAGTGAAGATTGAATCGCATACCGACTTTGACTCCCGCTTCGATCCAGGGCAGCAACTCCTGGTCGGAAAGGAGCTGCTCCTGGCGGAGATCACAGCGTCGCGGCCTCATAAAGGTATTTTCCTGGTCCAGTTTTCCGAGATTTCGGACAGATACGGAGCCGAAGATCTCTATAATGAGTGGCTGTACATTCCGGAAGAGGCTGCAATGGAGTTGGAAGATGACTCCTATTGGGTTCACGACATTGTCGGCCTGACAGTGCAAACAGAGTCCAGGAGCCAGTTGGGCGAAGTGGTCGATGTACTGTTTACCGGGGCGAACGAGGTCTACATTGTCCGACCGGCGCCGGGTGTTAACCGTGACCGGGACCTGCTGATCCCTGCCCTGGAGGAGGTCGTGCGATCCGTGGACATTGAGGCCGGAACTTTGACCGTTCGCCTGCAGCCTGGGTTACTCGAAGAAGGTGGAGAGTAACCGGGAACCGGCAGCCGCTGGCATTTGAACTCTTTCGCGTGAATATGGACGAGCGAGCTTTTTGGATTGCCTTCAACCGTGTGCCCGGCATTGGACCTGCGCGGCTGTCCGCGCTGCTGGAAAAATGCGGAGGCATC
This sequence comes from Caldilineaceae bacterium SB0664_bin_27, assembly GCA_009838625.1. Taxonomy (GTDB): domain Bacteria; phylum Chloroflexota; class Anaerolineae; order Caldilineales; family Caldilineaceae; genus Bin5. Next base: position 35,158 of record VXRG01000100.1, on the reverse strand, counting down.
GCCGAGGCCTGGAAGGCGCCCATACAGACGTTGCAGGAGGCAGGTCTCGACCGGCGCAGTATCGAAAACCTGTTGAATGCCCGGCAGCGTCTGGACCCCAAAGCAGAGTTGGACAGGGTTTTGCGCAGCGGTTGCGGCGTCTTCTGCTGGGACTTGGACTGCTATCCCGCCAACCTGCGCAAGGTTCCACAACCCCCACCGGTCCTGTACGTTCGGGGCCAGCTCGAGGAACAGGACGAGCTGGCAGTGGCCATTGTCGGCACGCGGCAAGCTTCCACCTACGGGCGGGAGGTGGCCCGTGAGCTGGGCACTGAATTGGGTCGGCACGGCATAACCGTGATTAGCGGGCTGGCACTGGGTGTAGACGCAATCGCACATCAGGCCGCCCTCGACGCCGGCGGCCGAACGATCGCTGTTTTGGGGAGCGGGGTCGACCAGATCTACCCGGCGAGGAACCGTAAGCTGGCGCTGCAGATCATCGAACAGGGCGCATTGGTCAGCGAGTACCCGATGGGAACAAGGCCGGAGGCCAGCAACTTTCCGCCCCGAAACCGCATCATCAGCGGGCTGAGCCTGGCCGTGATCGTCGTCGAAGCCGGTAAACGCAGCGGCGCGCTGATTACTGCCAGTTTTGCCGCGGAACAGTCTCGCGACGTATTTGCAGTTCCGGGTTCGATTCTCAGTCCGGGCAGCACAGGTTGCAACCGGCTGATTCGGGACGGCGCAATCCCCGTAACGTCCACCAGCGATCTGCTGGAACGTCTCCAGATTGCGGACGCAGTCGCGCAGCAGGAGGCCCGCGTCACGGTCCCGGCATCGCCGACAGAGGAGATGATTCTCCAACATATTTCGACCGAGCCGCAGCACATGAATGAAATCGTGCGGGCGGCCCCACTGGAGACCTCGGAGGTCAGCAGTTTGCTGGCAATGATGGAGCTCAAGGGCCTGGTACGCCAGGTGGGGCTGCTGCAGTATGTACGCGTCAACTGATATTGTCACCAAATGTACGCTGTAATTCTGGCCGGCGGTGTAGGTACACGATTGTGGCCCCGCAGCCGGCAAAGCACTCCAAAACAGTTCAGCGACGTCACCGGCAGCGGCCAGACGATGATTCAGTCAACCGTCGCCCGGCTCGAGGGGCTCGTCAGCATGGAGGACACCTATGTAGTTACGGGCAGACGCTATGCCGATCTCTGCGCCCTGCAGTTGGACGGTCTGCCCGACTCGAATGTGCTGGTGGAGCCGGAAGGCCGCAACACGGCCCCGGCGATTGCGCTCGCTTGCGCGCATCTGAAGCGGCGCGATCCGGATGAAGTGGTTGCGGTTTTGCCGGCGGACCACCTCATTCAGGACTTTGACGGCTTTCAGAGGGCGTTACGGCAGGCGGAGCGAAGCGCTCGCGAAGGCTATCTTTCCGTGTTGGGAATCGAGCCGACAAAGGCCCACACCGGCTATGGCTACATTCAGCGGGAGGACGGGCGTCTGCCGCTGGCAGGAGATCTTCCGACTTTCGCGGTAAACCGCTTCCTGGAAAAGCCCGACCAGGCCACCGCCGAGCGCTTTCTTGCGGATGGCGGATACTACTGGAATGGCGGCATATTCGTGAGCCGGGTCGAACGCTTGCTGGACGAATATGAAAGACAGATGCCCGACCTGTTTGATGCGATGAACTCCATCGCCGCGGCAGTTGGCACCGGGGAACAGGAAGTCGTGCTGGCTGAGATCTGGCCGACCATGCCCGACATTTCGATAGACTATGGGCTCATGGAAGGCGCCGACGGAGTGGCTGTGGTGCCGATGCAGGTTGGATGGAACGACCTGGGAAGTTGGGATTCGCTTGAATCAGTCGTCGCCAAGGATGACGCCGGGAACTACCCTGTGGAAGGGGAGATCCTGCCGTTGAATAGCCGGGGCAACATTGTCGCAGCCCAAGAGCGGCTGGTGGCGCTGATCGACGTCGACGACTTGATCGTGATTGATGCCGGTGACGCACTATTGATCGGCAAAAAGGAAAGTATTCAACAGGTGAAGCAGGTCGTCGCCGAGTTGCAGGCCGCTGATCGCGACGAATTCCTCTAACGGTCCTTCGATCGCGGCGAAAGTTGCAGTCAGAAAAATGATCGACCGTAACAGGTCACTCATCCATTTGCTAATGGCCGGTTTGGTCGGGTTGACGCTCGGCCTCTTTGTCGGTTGGTGGGTGTGGCCCGTACAGTGGATCGATGCGCCTGGGACGGCTCCTGCAACGGCGCCTGCCGCGTCGGCGCCGGCTCAGTCAGTGGAGAGTCCTGCAGAAGAGAGCGGAAACTCCGAATCCAACTATTCGGTCCTGATGGAGTGGGTGAATCAAGGGCTGCTCTATTTAGCCGCGGCGCTTTTGCTGGTCGGGGGCGTCGTCATCGGCTACCAGCTTTTGCGTCAATCTCAGGACAAGGATTCAAAGGAATCGCCATTTCCGCTGCCTTTCAGCAGAAGCCGCTCCAAACAAGCCACTGTCGCGCGTGATCGGCGGACCCAATCTCCACCTCTTGCGGGTAGACCAGCAAGGCCCCGTCAACCCACCCTGAACTGGCTGCGAAGGGGGGCGGAATCCGAGAATGCGGAAAGTACCGAAGAGCCCGTATTCAGAGAACAGTCTGTTGACGAACTGCGTACAGGTGAACGGTCTCCCATATCACGGATGCCGGACAGCGAAACCTCCCCTCAGGAAACCCAGAGGAATGAAGCAGACGGTCCCTGGAGCCAGCATGATGACGGTCCGTCTCACGAGCCCTGGGCAGAAGGTGAAGCCGGCTCTTCATTTGCGCCGCAACAGCGGCCGGTCGAGCCAGAACAAGGGCCGGGCAGTCCTATTTCGTATGCCCCACCTGCGGCTCCTGAGCAGGCGGGCGACGATGAGCCGGTTGGCGAGCGGTACGTTGACTGGGAAAGAGAGGAGCTGAGCCCGCGGCAGCCGGCTGCAGACGGGGACGCAGGAAGGCGGGACGACGTGTTTCAGTCCGGCGCTCTACCGGCTGTTTCCGAAGACGAAGAGATTGGAGAGCGCCGGGACGGCGAGGCCCGGGAACAATGGGATGACGGTTGGGAAACGGCTCCAGCCGAGACGACATTCCGCGAGGGCCAGGACAGACCGGAAACAGGGACGGATGCAGGTGTTGACGCAGGTATGCCTGCAGACGAGATAAGCGGCGGCGAGGAGCTTGCTGAACAGGATACTGAATTTGCCCGGTTCCAGACGCTGGAGCCTGAGATCGTAGATTCCGTCCGCATTCAGGGGGAAACGCCGCCGGTTTCCCATTCATCCGGGCAGCAGGTTGGCCAGTTTGAGGCGAATTTCGCTTTCGGTGTCCAGACTTACGATGAGAGCTTTACCATCAACGCAGCGGACGGTGAATTGCTGGGCGCCTGCGGGATGGGAATTAACGAATCGGTGGACCGCGCTGCCGCGACTTCGGGCCAAGTACGGCTTCTCGACATTTGGCTATATGACCGCACGGCCGTTCGCAGTGTCAGCCAGCCCCTTGTCTCGCCTGGCTTCGACGTGTCGGGGCTGGACGGATTCGAGGAGGGGAGCGGCTCGGCTTCGTCGGCCCCACTCGAGGTTCGCCCCGGCCTGACTTGCACACTTCGGTCCGACCACATTGTCCTGGAATGCACGATCAAGAGTTTAACATTCCTGGACGGCGAGCAGGCGCCAATGCCGTTCCGCTCGGTCAGCGCAAGCTTGGCTATCCACGTGCAGTCGTGATCTGTAGAGAAGGCGACTGGTTGTCAGGTGTTTAGACCACCTCTTCCGGATCAAACAGTCGGCGGTGCTCGGCAATGGCGTAGCGGTCGGTCATGCCGGCGATGTAATCGCAGACTACGCGGTGGAGGTCTGTACCTGGGTCAGAAAAGTCGGCCTGCGTTTCAGGAGGGAGCTGGGCCGGCTCCTCGACAAATGCGGAAAAGAGGGCGCGAATCGTCCTGTCTGCCTTGGCCGCCATGCGGGCTACACGGTAGTGCCGGTAAAAGCGATCGAAGAGAAATCGTTTCAGCTCCCGGTTTTCCTCTGCGAGTTCATCCGAATATGCTGCGACGTTAGCTGTCTGCGCCCGCAGATCGACGATACTCTCTACGCCGGCGGCGCGCAGATTCGCGGCCGTGGCCTGGATGGCGTCGTTGACTTCGATCCCAACCAACCGGCGGATGAATCGGTAACGGTCCAAGGGCTGAGTGAGGTCAATCGAGTTCGCGGATTCTCCAAGTGAGTTCAGGACGCGCCGGCTGATGGCCAGTTCAAGGAACGCGCGGGGGTCCAGAATGCCAGCCCGCAAGCCGTCATCTGAATCACTGGTGCTGTAAGCAATTTCGTCCGCCAGGTTGCTTACCTGACATTCCAAGGTACCCTTTTCATCGGGATTGTAGTCACGGGCATCGACAACGTCATAGTCGGTGTCGTGCTTCACCACCCCTTCACGCACCTCGAATGTCAGATTCAGGCCTGGATGCTCGAGGTAGCGGCGCTCCAACCTGGTGATTATGCGATAAGTCTGCTTCTGGTGATCGTAGCCGCCGTGCCCTTGCATGAGGTCATCCAGCGTTTCTTCGCCGGTATGGCCGAAGGGTGGGTGTCCAAGGTCATGGGCGAGGCAGATCGCTTCTGTCAGGTCTTCGTTACAGGACAGGGTTCGAGCAAGAGTGCGGCCAATTTGTGCCACTTCGATGGTGTGGGTCAGCCGGTTCCGGTAGTGATCGCCCTCGTTGTAAACAAAAACCTGGGTCTTGTACTGCAACCTGCGGAATGCCGTTGTGTGGATGATTCGATCGCGGTCCCGCTGGTAGGCGGTGCGATAGGGGTGCTCGGCAGCAGGATGAACCCGCCCGCGGCTGCGGCAACTGGCCATGGCGTATGCGGCCAGCTCTCTGGCTTCCCTCTGCTCCAACTCTTCTCTGGTCACCATCTCTTTGGCCTGAGGCGGTACGGGGGCGAGGCAGTCCTTGCTTTACCAGAATGGTGCTGCAGAATGAGAACTCCCCACTAAACCCAGTATACAGGCAGAAGACCCAATTTCGCCAACAGAGGATTCAAGTCTGATTACGGTTCTGCCTGCACTTCGTGGACAATTCCGTGGACACTTTCGTAAACGGACGCGTATGGGGTGGATGTTCTTTCTAACGTTCCCGCCCGTGCTATAATTGCCTCGTGTAGAGCCCAATTCAGGAGACTCCCACGTGCTCAGGCGCTTGTTTGGCCGCCAGGAAGAGAAGACGGCGGACGATGTACGAATTGAAGAAAGTCTGCAGAAGACCCGTTCGGGTATCTTCAGCCAGATCGGCTCGATATTTCAGGAGAACGAGGTCAGTGATGAGTTGTGGGAGGAGCTGGAGGAGGCACTGATCGTAGCCGACGTAGGGATGGACACTACGGTCGAACTCGTCGAATCCACTCGAGAACGGGTGCAGAAAGAAGGGGTTAGACGCAGTGAGGATGCCTACCTGATCCTGAAGCAGGAGATGGTGAAGCTGTTGGAGGCTGAGGAACCGTTACAGATAGAGGAGCCGCGCATTCTGACTGTTGTGCTGGTCGTTGGCGTGAACGGGTCGGGCAAAACTACTACGATTGGCAAACTGGCGTTGCGGTACAAGGAAAAGGGCAAAAGAGTCGTACTCGCTGCAGGCGATACATTCCGGGCGGCGGCTATCGATCAGCTCCAGATCTGGGGAGAAAGGGCGGGCGTGGACGTTATCGCGCAGGCGCCCGGGTCCGACCCGGCGGCGGTGCTTTTCGACGCAATACGGGCGAGTCAGGAGAGTCGAAACGCCGACTTGCTGATCACCGACACGGCAGGCAGATTGCAGAACAAATTCAATCTTATGCAGGAGTTGGAGAAGATGCGGCGAGTTGCTGGGAAACAGGTACACAGAGCGCCGCACGAGACATTGCTGGTTCTCGACGCTTCCACGGGCCAAAACGCCATTCTGCAAGCTAAGGGTTTTGAAGAGGCGTCCGGCGTAACCGGAATCATATTGACCAAGTTGGACAGCACTGCCAAGGGCGGCGCGGTTCTGAACATCAAGAAACAGTTGGGGATTCCCGTGCGCTTCGTTGGCACAGGGGAAAAACTTGAAGATCTGGCCGAGTTCGAACCGGTAACGTTTGTAGAAGGACTTTTGGGAGAGTAGCGGGGCCTGCGCCTGGATTGGTGGTGGACTGCGATTGTCCTGAATGCTGGGGCCAGCGGAGGCCCCGGAATGCCATCTTATTTCATCGAAGGAGACAGTGACACATGGGCGAGTTAACTGACAGACTTCATCTGCTTGCAGAGCGGGTCAACACGATACGGAGGCGGCTTTGACCTGCCGGACAAAGTCGCGCAGGCAAAAGCATTGGAAGAGGCGTCAATAGCGCCGGATTTTTGGGACGATCAGAGAACCGCCCAGCAGAAGATGCAGGAACTGAATGCCCTGCAGGAACAGATCGGAGTTTGGGATGGGTTAAGTCAGCGCACCCAGGACGCGCTCGATCTGGCGGAGATGGCCGACGACGACGAGGAGTTGCTGGAGGAACTGGACAGTGAGGCCAGCTCATTGGACGAGGAGCTGGAAAGGCGCGAATTCACGCTGGCGCTCAATGGAAAGTATGACTCGGGCGGGGCAATCATCAGCATTCATGCCGGGGCCGGCGGTACCGAGGCGCAGGACTGGGCGGCGATGTTACAGCGCATGTACTTGCGCTGGGCTGAGAAAAAGGATTACGCGACAGAAATCACAGACATGACTCAGGGCGAAGAGGCCGGCATCAAGAGCGTTACGATCACGGTAGACGGATCCTACGCTTACGGTTATCTACAGGCGGAACGGGGCACACACCGTCTTGTACGGCTCAGCCCATTCGACGCAGGCAACAGGCGACACACCTCCTTTGCCAAACTTGAGGTCATGCCGATCATCGACGAAGACATCGAAATAGAAATCGCACAAAACGAAATTCGAATGGATGTCTTTCTGTCCAGTGGGGCCGGAGGACAGAGCGTGCAGAAGAACGCGACGGCTGTTCGCCTCCACCATTTGCCGACAGGCATTGTCGTATCGTGTCAGAATGAGCGCAGCCAGACGCAGAACCGGGAAATCGCAATGCGGATTCTGCGAGGGAAGCTCTACGCCATCGAACAGGAAAAGATCGCTGCTGAAAAGGCACGGCTAAAGGGGGAGAATGTCCAGGCCGACTTCGGCAGCCAGATCCGTTCCTATGTCCTGCATCCCTATCAGATGGTGAAGGACCTGCGCACCGAAGTTGAGACCGCCTCACCTCAGACGGTCCTGGACGGTGACCTGGACCAGTTTATCGAGGCATGGTTGAAGAGTCAGGTAGGTACTTAGGCAGATTCGCTCCACGGAGGTAACAATGATTCAACTCGCGCCGGTGCGGCAGTCGGTCTCTGAACAGAGAGAAGAGAATGTATCAGCCGCCGTATGGAACGGACTTAACGCGGCGGCACTGTCTGAGCGTGTGCGGCCTGGAATGCGAGTGGCGGTGGCCGTAGGCAGCCGGGGAATCTCCTGCTACAAGGAAGTGGTGCAGGCCGTAGTCGAGACTTTGAAGTCTTTGGGGGCGGAGCCGGTTCTCGTCCCGGCAATGGGCAGCCACGGAGGAGGTACAGCCGAAGGTCAACATGCCGTCCTCGTCGGATACGGAATGGATGATTTGGGCGTCCCCATTCACAGCAGCCTGGAGGTGAAGCAGATTGGTGAAGCGGCCGGCATGCCGGTCTACTGGGATCGTCACGCGGCCGAGGCCGATGCGGTGATTCCTGTCAATCGCGTCAAGGCCCACACGGCATTTCGCGCAGACCACGAGAGCGGTCTGTGCAAAATCATGACAATTGGGCTGGGGAAAAGGAAGGGTGCGGCGACGCTCCATGCCCACGACGCTGTAACTGCGATTCCCCGTGCTGCTCAGGTCATCCTGAAGACGATGCCGGTCGTCGCCGGCGTTGCAATCGTGGAGAACGGCCGCCACGAGCCCGCGGAGATTGCGGTCCTGGCGGGCGAAAGAATATTCGAAGAGGAGCCGGAGCTGTTGCGCAAGGCGAAAGCGCTGCAACCGTCTATTCCTTTTGACGACCTCGATCTGCTGATCGTGCAGGAGATGGGCAAAAACATAAGCGGCACGGGCATGGATACAAACATCATCGGAATGTGGCGGCGCAACGGCGGTCCGAGGGAACCAAACTTTCGTGTGCTGGCGGTCCTGGATCTGACGGACGGCAGCCACGGCAATGCCTCCGGTGTCGGCCTGGCCGATCTCATCCCTGAACGGTTGCGAGCCAAGGTCGACTGGCATGCCACCTATACGAACTGCCTGACCGCCGGCAACTTCGCGGCTGCAAAGCAACCTGTCGTTCTGCCGTCCGACCAGGAGGTAATCCAGACCGGGTTGATGGGCAAGGCAGCAGACTCGGCGCGGGTCGTCTGGATAAGGAACACGCTTGAACTGGATACACTGTGGCTGTCGCCGGCGCTTTTGGAAGAGGCCCGCGATATACCCGCTCTAACGGATGTTGGGTCTCTGCAGTCTGTCGAGTTCACCGCGGAAGGCGCGCTGCAGCCGCCGGCGCCGGTGCAGATTGTCTCTTGATGCCAAAGAGGAGAATCCATGGGCCCGACCGACGGCGCCGTTGCACTGACTTTCGACCTCTTCGGCACTATCCTGGATCTGGGTGGAAGTCTGAAACCTGCAATCACAGAACTTCTCGAAAGGGACGCGCCTGGCAGATCGCCGGATGCCTTCTGGGATCAGTGGCGGACTCGTCAACGACTGGAACAGTACCAGGACACGATCATGATGATGGGCCACGCCGGCTATCTCGAAACGGTGCGGCGTGCGTTGCACTACGTGTTGCGAATGAACGAGTTGGAGCCGACAGAGCAACGCATTCAGGAGTTGATGGCTGCATGGCAGTGGCTCTCCCCATTTCCTGAGGTTGTTCCGGCGCTGGAGCGCCTGCATGACCGGTATCGACTGGTTGTTCTCTCCAACGGAGATCCCCACTACCTGGATCATCTGGTCGAAAATCGGGTGCCGTACCCGTTTGACGATGTAATATCCGCCACCGGCAACGGCGCGTTCAAGCCGCATCCCGGCGTATACCGGCGGGCTGCCCATTTACTTGGACTGGAGGTCCACCAGTGCCTGATGGTATCGGCCAATGCATTTGACTGCGTGGGTGCACGCGCATGCGGATTCCAGGCAGCGTATGTGGACCGCTACGAGATGCCGGTCGAGGACTCGCCCTTCCAGCCGGCGCTGACGGTGGCCGACTTCACGCAACTGGCTGACGCCCTGTTATGAGAGCGGTCACCATCAGAAAGCGCATTCAGCGGTCGGACTGACAGAGTCGGTGTCGTATTTCCAGGGCTGACAGTTCATCAAAAAACTGTACAGTGATTGAGAAATGTGCTAGTATTGCCCGTGCTGCGCCTGCCCGGCACGGGCAGTATTTTGGAGAGGTCGCATAGTCTGGCCGAGTGCGCGCGTCTCGAAAACGCGTAGGGTTTACGCCCTCGAGGGTTCAAATCCCTCCCTCTCCGCCTCGTTTCCCGGACATAGCGTGTCCGGGAATTTTCTTTGCTCGGGAAGCTGGAAGTGACAGAAACTCGCACTGGCTTCCAGCGGGACGAACTGTACAGATGTAAAGAGTGGGGGCTGCAGGTATGGGGTTGGGCTGGACACTCAAGACGCCAATGACCGGCGGGCTGCCGGGGCCGCCAACCGGTCTGGCTAACGCCTCCGGCCGAAAGGTTCGCGCTATTGCTGCGGTAGGCGGGCTGATAGTTCTGGCCTGGCTGCTTGCTGAGCTGCCGCTGCTCTGGGCGGCGGCTGCGGTAGCGGCCGGCGGCGCGGGCATAATCCTGCTGCGTTTCCCGCACCTGATCTGGCCGGGACTTGCCGTCGCGCTTCCTTTTGCCAGCGCTCTCAAGAGGGGTCCAATCAGCCTGGCCGACCTGATGCTGGCTACTGCGGTACTGCTGTGGTTTGTTGACGGTGTGAGAAAGGGCCGACTTCGCCTTGCCTCGGGCCCACTGCCGATTCTGTTTGTCGTCTATCTGTTTGCGCTGCTGCTCTCATTTTCTAATGCGATAGACCTGCAAGAAGCAGTCGAAGGCGCAATCAAGTGGCTGCAGATGCTTGTGGCGGTTCTTCTGGTCCAGGAGGCACTGTCGCAGAGACAGATACGCTGGCTCGTTTGGGGTCTTTTGGCCGGCGGCGTACTGCAAGCCGCGCTCGGCATTTACCAGTTTGTTTTCCGCATCGGTCCGCCCAACTTTCTATTGCTGGACCGATTCATGCGAGCGGCGGGAACATTCGGCCAGCCGAATCCGTTTGCAGGTTACCTGGGATTGACCTTGCCGGTGGCTGCGGCCCTTTTCCTCTTTTGTTTCACCTCGATTTTGAGAAGAAAGGGCATGAGCTTGGGTCTGATTCTTGCGGGCGCGGGTGCTTATGGGGGAGCGGCGGCCATTATCGGAATTGGACTTCTGGCAAGTTGGAGTCGGGGCGGCTGGCTTGGCGCTGCCGCTGGTCTGGCGGTTGTCCTCTTCGTTCAAGGGGGACGGATGGTGAAGGGGGCTGCGCTCGCCGCAGCAGGTGCCATTATGTTGCTGGGGCCAATCACTTACCGCTACATTCCCAGCTCCTTGACCGATCGATTAGCCGATCTTCCTGCCTATTTTGGGACGGGGATGTGGGAAATCGTTCAACAACCGGTAACGGATAGCAACTTTTCTGTAATCGAGCGTCTGGCCCACTGGATCGCTGCCCTGCGGATGTGGGAGATGTCGCCCTGGCTTGGCGTAGGACCTGGCAACTACGCGGCCGTCTACCCGAAAGTTCGGCTGGCTCGATGGGAAGATGCATTGGGGCACGCCCACAACACTTATTTGAACGTACTTGCCGAGAACGGACTTATCGGGATGTTTGCTTATCTGGCGCTGTGGGCTGGCGTAGTCGCCTGGCTGATATGCATGCGCAGGCGTATTCTGCGCGGACGGCGGGAAGAACTTGACTCCCAAGTCAGTCCGGAACCGGGCCGCACATTTGCGAATCCGTCGCCTGAGTGGAACGCAGCAGTACTTCTCGGCGTCCTAGGTGTGGTTGTCCATCTCTCGGTACATCACCTGTTTGACAATCTTTACGTGCAGGGGATGTACTTGCATGTTGCACTGTGGCTTGGCGCTGCAGTTGCGCTGGTCAGCGACCGACCGACTGCTAGCGTTGATTCTCACACTTCCAGTTTTTCTGGAGCTCGCAGACGCGGCGCAGACATTATGCAGGAAGTGCCGGAGCGCACTGCTCTGCGGCCGGCCCGAAGTGGCGGCAGCCATGAAAATGCTAAAAGGAGTTACTTTTGAACAGGGCCAAACCCCTGAGTCTGGAAAGCAGCAGACGCAAAGAGACGAAACGGTTTGCCAAGTTTGCAATTGTTGGCGCGCTTGGATCCGTCACCGATTTCAGTCTCCTCTTTTTTCTGGTCGAAGTAGTGGGCCTGGTCCCATTAATCGCGAACGGCTTCAGCTTCAGTGCGGCCGTGCTCCAAAACTTCATCCTCAACCGCTGGTGGACCTATCCAGAGAGTCGAATCCACAATACTCGCCAGCAGATGGCGAAGTTTGCCTTAGTCAGCCTGGTAGGCCTGGGGATCAATCAGTTCGTCTTTGGATTCTCCGATGAGCTTCTGCGCCCCTACTGGGTTGACTGGCTGTCAAGTGCCGAACTGGGATTTACTTTGAGCTACAGTTCCGCCAAGCTTTTCGCTATCGGAGTCGTGCTCTTCTGGAACTTCGCCGCCAATCGCTTGTGGACCTTCAAAGGGCTGTGAAGCTTGTAATCGACTATACTCCGGCCGTGCGGCAGACGGCCGGCATCGGCCGCATCATACGCGGGCAGGTTGACGCGCTGGTCCGGCACAATCCCGGCTTTGAAATCTCACTTTTTGTGGCCGGGACGGTTACGCACCAGCAGAGCGCCGCAAGCCCTCTTCCTCTGCACACTTTTCCCGGCATTTCCGAACGCAATCTGACCCGCATCTGGCACCGCCTTAACATTCCCGCCCCGCGCGTCGAGTGGCTGACTGGAAGCGCTGTCGATCTGTTTCACGCGACCGACTTCGTTATGCCACCGGTGAGCGCGACAAGGAAGCTGCTGACGGTACACGACCTGGCCTTCATGCACTATCCCCAGGCGGCCATGCCCTCTTTGCATCACTACCTGAACGTCGTCGTGCCCCGCAGCATCAACCGGGCAGACCACCTCGTCGCAGACAGCAGCAACACGGCGGAGGACCTCGAATCGGCTTGGCCGCGACTCAAAGGAAAGATCAGCGTTGTGCAGGGCGCGGTCGACCACAGTTTCTTTCGACGCGTATCAGATCCTGAGACTCTGCATGCTTCACGTCAGAAGTACTCAATTGGAGACGGGCCATACATTTTCGCTCTGAGCACACTTGAGCCCCGCAAAAACTATCCCAGGTTGATTCGCGCATTTCACGCGGCCCGCCGGGATTCAGGCCTGCCTCACCGGCTTGTCATTGGGGGCAAGAGAGGTTGGCTTTTTGACGAGATCTTCGCCACGGTTCGAGAGCTTGAAATGGAGCGTGAAGTTCACTTTCCCGGATTCATTGACGACGCTGATCTGCCGGCCCTCTATTCGGGGGCGGAGTTCTTTGCCTATCCTTCTCTATACGAAGGGTTCGGGCTCCCGATTCTGGAGGCACTGGCCTGCGGAACACCGGTGCTCACGTCGGACAACTCTTGTCTGCCGGAGGCCGGGGGAGAGGGCGCCCTCTACGTTGATGCCGAGTCGGTCGAGAGCATCGCCGGCGGCATCACACGCCTTGCCTCGCAGCCCAAGTTGCGGGCCCAGTTGGCGGCCGCCGGAGAGGCGCATGCCAGCTCTTTTACCTGGAGTCGGAGTCTGCGGCAACTCCTCGACGCCTACGAACGGGCGCTGGCCTGAGTATGTGATACAATGCACAGCACCCAGCCGTCAACTCATTACACTTGGAAGCCATGAGCAAGACTGTCGCCGACTCGACTACGCGCATCAGCCAGATAATGAATCCCGAGCATGCGAACCTGCTGGGCAACGTGCACGGCGGGGTGATTCTGAAGCTGTGCGACGAATGCGGCGGCATCACAGCTGCACGCCACGCACGGCGAGTCGCGGTGACGGTCGCCGTTGACAGCATGGCCTTTCATGAGCCAGTGCGGGTCGGCCAGCTGTTGAGGTTGCGCGGGCGGATCACCTATGTTGGCCGCACGTCCATGGAGGTCGAAGTCATCGTCCAGGCGGAGGACCTTCTGACCGGTGGGATTTCGCACACCAACAGCGCTTACTACATCTTTGTGGCCCTTGACGAAAGGGGCAAGCCGACCGAAGTGCCGCGGCTGGAACTGACGAACGAAGCGGAACGACGGCGATTCGAAGAGGGCGAGGAGCGGCAACGCCAGAGACTCAAGCGCGCCGGCAAGAAAGTGAAGTAGGACCCGCCTCAACCCGCAGATGCAACCCTTTCGACACTCTTTAACCCAAGTCCTGAATTCTTTGAACAAGTGGCTGCTGCCCGCCGCCGCGCTGTGCGCATTCTTTGGCTACGTCCGACCATGGATAGCGCATAAGGCGGCAGGGCTGGCTGTATTGGGACTGGACTTGGGAGAGCTCGTGAAGTTCCTGCACCCCGTGCAACAGGGTGAAATCCGCCTGTGGCGAGAGGGTTTTTATCTGCCGTTGGTCGCGATGAGTGTCAGCCTCAGTCTGAACGCTTTTTGCCGCGATTCCAGTGCTTCGCGTCGGCGGGAGGCGAGTCCTGATGGAACGGTAGCCGAAGAAGGCGGCCCGCGCTACGGTTGGCCTGTCCGCATCGCGCTCTTGCTGCTTGCTATCGTGACAGCGCTGAATCTCCTGCCCCCTGCGTGGACGCCCCGGCTCTTGCTCACCCCTGAATTTCGCTTGCAAACGATTGCAATGGTTCTTTGCCTGGCGCTGGTTGCTCTCAGCCCCGTGGCTGGGCTTTTCCAGTCTCCCCGAACGCTAGTTGAATCACTTGGCGGTACTGCGGACGGCAACGGCCGCCGCGGTTGCCTTTGGCGGGCCGCCTGGTCGGTTGCTCTTGTGCGCGGTCTTCTTCTCGTCGTCAGCGCGGGCGCCGCTATCTACTTTCCCATTGCCCAGTTTCGCGAGGTCCTGCCGACCTTGGCCGAACTGTACGGACAGACGCCTGAAATCGGATGGGGTCCTGCACTGATGGTTGCTGGTCTGGCAGGTCTGCTCTGGCACGGACTAAGCGAAATCTCCTCGCTTTTTAGAGAATGATTGCAGAGGTTGGAATGAACGTCCGGGCATATGACCTACCTTTCCGGGCTGTCTGGGTTCGCAGGAAAGACTCGATAGACCTGCGCCTTTCCAGGAGCACTCCCGAAAGGGATAACTGGACGAATGCCGATATCGTGGCCCACGTCAGCGCATTCCGTCTAGTTGGCGTAAGCGTCAAAGACCACAAGAGGTTGGGTCTTGGCCGCTGGCTCCGTGCAAACGGGAATGAAATCCCGTACACGGCCAGCGAACCGATGCCCTCTGACACAGTTACGTACGACGAGGCGGGGCAAATTGCCTACTTTTCGGTCTGGCCCCAGCTTTCCGAGGATGCTGATGCCCGCTTTTACGAGCGTCGGGGAAAGATATTCCTGAAGCGAAACGGCGGAATCGCCCGAATCCGCTTTCCTGTGCTCAACAAACGCGGCCGCGCGGGAGTTCTCGGCACGGCCGCGGCTCTGTTGGCGACGCGGTGAGCGTTGAAGGATGCAATGATTCCTTCACCCCGAAATAAATGGTGCCGCGCAGTGATTACAATACGCCCTCCATGGGAAGACTAGAGTCTTCTTTCAATATTACACGGAGTTCTCTAGATGACAGGACCTATTCGCTTCGGAGTAATCGGGGGCAGCGGCGTTTACCAGATGGATACGTTGTCT
This sequence comes from Caldilineaceae bacterium SB0664_bin_27, assembly GCA_009838625.1. Classification (GTDB taxonomy): domain Bacteria; phylum Chloroflexota; class Anaerolineae; order Caldilineales; family Caldilineaceae; genus Bin5. The sequence continues at coordinate 20,146 of VXRG01000100.1, read as the reverse complement.
GATGTCGAAGAAGTCGAACTGGACACACCTTTTGGCAAACCGTCGGACGCCTATATTGTTGGTACCTTGCACGGTCAGCGAGTGGCATTTCTTGCCCGGCACGGACGGGGGCACCGTATCAGCCCCACGCGGTTGAACCAGCGCGCCAACATCTACGGTTTCAAAATGCTGGGCGTCGAGTACCTGATCGCGGTCAGCGCTTGCGGCAGCCTGCAGGAGAGGCTGAGGCCAGGTGACATTGTCATCCCCGACCAGATATTCGATCGCACGCGGCTGCGAGGGCTCAGTTTCTTTGATGACCCCGACGTTGGAACTGACGGTCTGGTTGTGCATGTTAGCGTCGCCCATCCATTCTGCGATTTCCTCAGTGACGTCTGCCACAGGGCGGTAGAGCAGACCGACGCAACAGCACACCTTGGCGGCAGTTTCGTTACGATCGAGGGCCCGCGCTTCAGCACAAAAGCCGAGAGTATCGCCTTCCGCCAGCTGGGGATGGACATTATCGGCATGACCACGACCCCGGAGGCATTCCTGGCCAGGGAAGCGGAAATGAGCTACGCCTGCATGGCCCATGTGACCGACTATGATGTTTGGCACGAAACAGAAGAGGCGGTGACGGTCGAAGCCGTCATCAGGATGCTGATGCATAACGCGCAAGTGGCGGTAGAGGCCGTGGCCAACGCGATCGAACTGCTGGCTGACAGCGGTCCTTCGCCCCATGCCGATGCGCTCCGGGATGCGTTGATTACCGATAAGAAGGCCGTTCCGCCGGAGGTCGTCGACCGCCTGGAACTGATCGTCGGGAAATACTTCGACCGCTAGGGAAGGACAGATTGCGACTATGGCCACTGTTGCCGAGACAATTGCCCAGTCTCTACATGACGCCGGCGTCCGCCTTGCCTTCGGAATGCCGGGAGGAGAGGTGGTATCGGTATTGGAGGCGTTACAGCGCGTAGGTATCGGCTTTGAGCTGATGCACCATGAACAGAGCGCGGTGTTTGCAGCCGATGCGTACGCGCGGGCAACGGGCAAACCGGGATGTGCGCTCACTACGTTGGGCCCGGGCGCACTCAATGCTGTGCCCGGCATTGGCCACGCATGGTTGGACCGGGCGCCGGTTGTGCTGATTACGGCGCAAAAGCCTGATTCGCTGCTGCCGGACTATACGCACCAGGTGGTCGACTTGCAGACCGTCTTCTCGCCCATCACCAAACGCACCCTCAAAGTCACGCCTGAGAACGCAGCGGCGGAGGTGCCGGCAGCAGTTGCACTGACGATGCAGGGCCGTCCGGGTCCGGTGCATTTGCAGATAAGCAATGAGGAGGCGGAACTTCCGGTCGCGCGCTTAAGGGGGCAGCAGGTAGCCCGTAATTCGACCGGCCAGTGCAAAGTGGGCGGGAACGGAGATCTGCCCGATGGAGAGCGACTATCCCGGGCCAGAGACATTGTCGCGAAGGCGTCACGTCCCGTAATTCTTGCCGGCCTCGGTCTGGAGCCGGAGGCCCCTTACGATGCGCTAAGGGCGCTGGCTGAGGCGGCCAACGCACCGGTAATTTTGTCTCCCAAGGGAAAGGGGGCGTTGCCGGATGGTCATCCGCTGAGCGCGGGGGTCATCGGTCTGACCCGCACCGATCCCGTGTACGAAATCCTGGAGGAATCGGACTGTGTCGTCGCCGTGGGTTTCGATGTAGTCGAGCTGGTGAAGGAGTTTTCGCTGCCGCAGAGCGGGGAAGGCAAATCGTCAGGCGGGGCTGATGACGTACCGCTCATTTGGATTGCGAACTGGCCCAACTACGACCCGGTGCTGCCGGCTGACGTGGAGCTCGTGGGGTCGATGACGGCGGCCCTGATGCAACTTGCCGGCAGTGCATTCTGCACCGACGGGCAGTGGGGAGAGACCAGGGTGCGTGCGTTTCACGAGCAACTGGCTGCGTTGCCTTTGCCCACGCCCCGGCACGGCCATCTGTTGCCTCAGCAGCTGTTGGAGGGTATGCGCCGTCATATGAGCGAGGAGACGTTGCTTGCGGTAGACGTGGGCAGCCACAAGATTTTCGGGAGCCTGGAGTGGCCGACCTTGACCCCGAACAGCTTCGCACTTTCCAATGGACTGTCCTGCATGGGATTCGGCCTGCCGGCAGCTATCGGAACCGCCCTGGCTCGGCCCGACGAATCCGCGGCCTGCCTTATCGGCGACGGCGGCTTGCTGATGTGCCTGGGAGAACTGGCGGTCCTGGCCCGGCTTGATCTGCCTGTGATCGTCGTCGTGGCGGTCGACAACGCTATCGATCTCATCCGTTCACACCAGATCAGGCAGGGCAAGAAGCCTTTCGGAACTGAGTTTCCTGCGCCGGATTTCTGCAAGATCGCTGCAGGATACGGCATTGCGGCGGCCCGTGTTTCGACGCAGGAAGAGTGCGATGAAGCGCTGGCATGTGCAGCCGCTGCAAGGGCACCCTACCTGATCGAAGCCATTATCGATCCTGTCGGTTATCCAACCACACCTCGATAGTCTTGTCCCTCCACCTCAGAAAGTCACAACCTCTCGCTGCTGGACCTTGGCGTCATCCAGTTCCATGCCGATGCCGGGTGCAGTAGGCACGCTGACATTGCCGTTGACCGGCTTGAGCGGGTTCTTCAGGAAGAACTGGTGGACCTCGTTCCACTTGATCAGGTATTCCAACATTGGGGTAGTCGGCTCCGGCCAGGCAGCGATAACGTGGATACTTGCGGGAGTCGAGTGGCCGTGGGGAATCACGGGTACGTCGTAGGCTGACGCCAGCGCCAGGATCTTCTGGGTCTCAGAAATTCCCCCACACCAGTAGATGTCGGGCTGGTAGACGTCGCAGGCTCCTGCGTCCATCAGTTGTTTCAGCCCCCAGCGCGTGTATTCGTGTTCGCCGCCGCTGATAGGGATGTTTACGGCGCGGCGGATCTGGGCGTACTGTTCGATCTTGTCGGGCAGTACCGGCTCCTCGAGCCAGCGGGGGGCGTATTCTTCGAGCCGGCGGGCCATCTGCACCGCGTATGGCACATCCCAACTCATCCAGCAGTCCAACATGATGTCCACGTCCGGGCCGACGCTCTCGCGCAATGTGCGCGCGAGGCGGAGATTTCGCTCCATTCCCGCCTTGCCGTCGGTAGGGCCGTCGCGGAAGAACCATTTCGTGGCCCTATAGCCTTCGGCCACAAACTGCCTGGCCCGTTCCTGGACCAGTTCCGGATCGATTGAGTAACCCAGGGCGCTGGCATATGCTGGGACCTCGGTACGTGTGGGCCCGCCCAGCAGCTGGCAGACAGGGGCCTGGAAATAGTTTCCTTTCAGGTCCCAAAGCGCGCAGTCCACCGCGCTCAGGGCCATCATTTCTGTGCCTTTGCGTCCATGTACTTGGGAGCGGTACATCCGGTCCCAAAGCCGTTCGGTCGCCAGAGGGTCGTGACCAATCAGGAGGGGCGCCAGCTGGGTCTGGATGATGAAGGCCTGGTCGAAAGGAAGAGGACCGCCGCGCCCGGATACGCCTTCGTCGGTCTCGACTTCGACAAAGTAGGCGGTGATGTTGTAGCGGTCGTCGCCGGCGGCAAACATGTTGTGCGGGCCTTCCGCTTTGTGTTCCGGGTAGATGTCGAGGGGACGCACCAGCCGCTCCTCCCAGAACTCCCCTTCAGACTCCAATACGCCTTGCAACCGTACTACCGAAACCTCAGTGATTTTCATGTTCATTTCGCTCGCTTGTAAATGGAATGGCTTCCTAAGTGTAGTATACTGATCCGAAGGGGCAAGGCAACAAACGGGCGCTCCAAACGAGCCCGGCCGTTTCCGTTGAAGCAGTCAGACTTTGCGTCAGGATCGATACTCTCCCGGCTCTTCCTTGGTCGCAAATTGCCAGAGGGCGGTGGTCGAAGACGGAGTGCTGTCGGGTCAACCTCGAGGCATCCAACTGTGTGACCCGAACTGGATTTGGTGGAGCAAAGGTGATGAGCAAGGATTGGCGCGGCATATTCGCGATTGTCGTAACTCCTTTTGATGACGGCCTTGAACTGGACGAGGACGCCCTTCGCCGTCAGGTGGAGTTTTGCGTTCAGGCGGGCGCGGCCGGACTCGTAGGGCCGGCCAATGCGGGCGAATTCGCGACGATGTCGGATGATGAACGTCAGCGCTGGATACGGATTGTCGTCGAGGAGGCCGACGGGCGGATACCGGTCATAGCTGCTACCACGCACGGGCACAGGGTGCCCGCAGTGGCCCTGAGCCGCTTTGCCCAGGATGTGGGCGCAGACGGCATCATGGCGATGCCTCCCCACATCCTGCATCCTGACGCGGACGGCTGTTATGCGTATTACCAGGCTCTCAATGACGCCTTGGCGATTCCGATCTGCATTCAGAATTTCATGGGGCCGATTGGAACACCTATGTCCTCGGAGTTGCTGGCGCGCATGTGCAGGGAACTGGAGTGGGTCCAGTATCTGAAGGAGGAAACGTTACCGGAGCCGCGCGCCATTTCGCGCTCGCTGGCTGCGGCAGGGGATGCCTGCAAGGGCGTTTTTGGAGGGCAGGGCGGCATCTACATGATCGATGAGTGGCGGCGGGGGGCCTGCGGGAATATGCCCGCCAGCCAGTCCGTAGACCTGCACACGAGGATTTGGGGTCTTCTCGAAGAGAACGACGAGCTCGGTGCGAGGGCACTCTTTAACCAACTGCTTCCACTGCTCAATTTCGAGCGCATGCACGGTGTTGCCGTTTACAAACAGGTCTTTTTGCGTCGCGACATCTTTGCGTCGGCCGCCAGCCGCATTCCCGGCGCCTACCTGGACAATGAGGACTTGCTTGAGTTTGAAGCCATCTGGCAGGACGTTGAGCCCCTTCTGGAATCCTGAAAGCCAGTTGAGAGTTAAGCCTCTCACCGCCGGGTGGGTCAAGCCCAGGAATGGCACAGCGTTTTCCGACAGACACCAAGCCAGCTGATCGACGGCTATCTACGACTGTTTATACAACTGCATGAACGCTAAAGTATCTGCAATTGAGCTCTTCCCTATTCGCATCCCGCGCGACGTTCCCTACCTGGGACCGCTGGAAGAAGATAATCGGCCTAACCCAAAGGGCTACATCGTGCGACCCGGCAACCGCACTGTTTATCCGGTATGCGACCAGACGCTGCTGGTCAGAGCCGAAGCAAGTGACGGAACGGTCGGTTGGGGTGAATGTTTCGGTGTGGTGGCGCCACAGGTCGCACGGACGATCCTGGATGAGTTGCTGATCCCATTTGTCATTGGCCGTAGTTCACACGACGTCGAGCGCATTTACGAGGACTTGTACGACCTGCAGCGAGTGCGGGGCCATTTCGGTGGATACGCGCTCGATGCCATCGCCGGATTGGACATGGCTCTCTGGGACCTGCGGGGCAAACTGTCGGGGCAGCCGGTGTGGCAGCTGCTGGGCGGCCTGCGGAATGAGAGGCTGCCCGTCTACGTGTCGGGGCTGCCGGGCGCGACAAAGGAGGACCGGGCTGCGCTGGGAAAGCAGTGGATCGAGCGTGGCTTTTCGGCATTGAAGTTCGCAGCTGTCGTTGCGGACGAAGGAGAGATCGCGGAGATTGAAGCGATCCGCGGCGAAGTTGGGCCTGTACCGAAGATCCTCGCGGATCTTCACTGGCGCTACACTGCGCTGGAAGCTGTTCAATTGATCGAGAAACTATGCGACTGCGACCTGTATCTGGCTGAAGCGCCGGTCGCGCCGGAGGACCTGGCAGGTCAGGCGCACGTGGCCCGGTCGGTCAAGACGCGCATCGGTCTGGGAGAGGAGTGGCGAACCGTCCACGAATACCTTCCACGCCTGCAAGCCGGTTGTATGGACGTCATCCAGCCGGAGATGGCCCACACCGGCATTACCGGCTTCGTCCGCATCTGTGAGTTGGCGCAAGCCTTTCACTGCCAGGTGATGCCCCACGCGACGATCAATGTCGGCATCGCCCAGGCGGCCAGCCTGCATGCATCCGCCACACTGGCCAACTTTGTCATGCATGAGTACCAGCATTCCATTTTCGATCGCAATAAACAGTTCATCCGCAGCACGATGGACTGCCGCGCCGGCTTTTTTACGCTTCCGGAAGGGCCCGGCCTGGGTGTAGAGCCCACGGAAGAGGCGCTGAGTTTTGCAATCAATCAAGGCTGAATACGGAAGGAGTGTTAGGGATGAGTGAAAGAGAGTTCTCCGTCGTTGATACACACTGTCACGTCGGCCTGCACAAGTACGAGCCTGTCGAGGCCTTGCTATTCCACATGGAGCGAGCCAGTGTCGACCAGGCGGTACTGATCCAGTATATGGGCAACAGCGACAATGGCTACATAGTGGAGGCAATTGAGGCGAACCCGGGTCGATTTGCCGCCGCCATGATCGTAGACGACGATGACGACGGCTCTGCCATTCGCGCTTGGGCTGAACAGGGGCTCGCCGGCATTCGTCTTCTGGCGGACTTTCGGAGTCAAGGAAGTGATCCCCTTTCCCACTGGCGCGTTGCCGACGAGCTGGGCTTGGTAGTCAGCGTCTTCAGCCGGCCGGAACTCCTTCAGAGCGCCGAGTTCAATGAGGTACTGCGCCTCTTCCCAAACCTCTCGATGATCATTGAGCATCTGGGAGGCGTCAAGCCCGGCGTTGACCTGGAAGAATTCGCTGGGATCACCGCGCTGGCCCGTCACGAAAATCTGACAATCAAGCTGCCAGGATTTGGCGAATTCTGCGACCTCCCATGCCCATTTCAGGAGGTCCCTCCTCTCGCAGAGCTTTCTTTGGAGGCGTTCGGTGCGCGGCGCATCATGTGGGGCAGCGACTGGCCGCCTGTGAGCAGCCGCGAGGGCTTCGACAACTCACTGGCGTTCCCTCTTGAGTATTTTTCGGCCTTGAGCACAGACGAGCGCGCCTGGATATTCGGCAAGACTGCCAGGCAGGTCTGGAATCTGAACAGCTGAAAAGTATCGGCCCCGTCGCTTGCGCGGTTCTGACTAGCGTCTCCGGCAACAGAAAACAGCAGCGTCCACCCAGGAATTCCCTGATGCCCAAAGTAATCTTCTTCACCAATCTGGCCAGCGAACTGGCCCTACAGGTCATTGCCCCGGCTCCTCGGGAATGGGATGTATCCGTGCAGCCATTTGAACTTCCGGCGGAGGAAAAGGCGAGCCTGGCCTCCGATGCCGACTTCCTGATTCTCTTTCCCGGCGAGCTGGACGAGGCCGTACTGCGGGCGGCGGAGAGTCTGAAGTTGGTGCAGCTTGTAAGCGCCGGTTTCGATCGCATGCCGCTCGACGTGCTGTCAGAACTTGAGATTCCACTGGCCAACAACGGCGGTACGAATTCGATCGACGTGGCGGAGCACACCTTGGCCCTCATCCTGAGCGTCTACCGCCGGTTGACGGAGATGGACCGAAACGTGCGCAACGACGGTTGGAAAGAAATCGACAGTGGAATGACGACCTTCACAGTTCACGGCAAGACGGTTGGCATTGTTGGACTGGGTCACATTGGCAAAGAGGTGGCCAAGAGGCTGGTCCCCTTCCAGGCCAATGTAATCTACTTCGACCCCTTCCCCGTTCCGGACGCCGTGGAACGGGATTTGCAGGTTGAGCGGGTCCCGCTAGGCGAGTTGCTGGAGAGATCCGATATTGTCACCTTGCACGTCCCGCTGAATGACCAGACCCACCATCTCATCGGCCCTGAGGAGCTGGCTCGGATGAAGTCCAGCGCGATCCTCGTCAATACGTGTCGCGGCCCGGTTGTGGACGAAGATGCACTGACCGAAGCCCTGACCAGTGGTAAGATCCAGGCAGCTGGCTTAGACGTTCTCAAGGATGAACCGACCGACCCAGGCAACCCGATCCTGCAATTGGACAACGTAATTCTCTCACCGCATATTGCCGGCGTCACTTACGACACGTGGCAGCGTCGCGGTGTTTTCATCTTCGAGAACCTCCGGCGAGTCTGGGCGGGGGAGGATCCTCTATCCGAAATCGTACTGTAGGCGGCAGTTCGTTGAAGCTGCCGCCCTCTTTGCGGCCATAACTGATCCCTTCTCCTTTGGCGTTCAGTCGGCCCGCTGTTATACTCCCTCAATTGCAGGCTCAACTGACCACCTTCTGCAGGTTCTCTATCTCATGGCTTCTCTGACAGCCCCGTTCGGTTCATCCGTTCAGTCGGGACTCTTGATTGTCAGGGTAAACAGGCCACTTGTCCTTTCGTCGACTTCGCCTGGGCATCCCAGGGCTGCCGTCGATTGAGGAGCATAAATGACAGACATCGCCTTTGTTCAGGACCTAGCACAACGACTACGGGAAAATGTTGGCCAGGTGATCGTTGGCAAGGACGAAGTTGTAGACCAGGTGCTGGTGGCCCTTTTCTGCGAAGGGCACGTACTGCTTGAAGACGTACCCGGTATTGGCAAAACGATGCTGGCGAAGACGCTTGCCGCTTCTCTGGGCATCAGCTTTCAGCGAATCCAGTTCACGCCCGACCTGCTCCCCTCCGACATCGTAGGCGTTAGCGTCTACAATCGTAAGACCGACGACTTCGAATACCGTCCTGGCCCGATTCTGGCGGGAATAGTCCTTGCAGACGAGATCAACCGCGCCGGTCCCCGTACACAGAGCGCCATGTTGGAAGCAATGGAAGAGAGGCATGTCACCGTTGATGGCATCAGCCATGCGCTTCCCTACCCGTTTTTCCTCATGGCAACACAGAATCCGGTCGAACTTGCAGGAACTTTCCCCCTGCCTGAGGCGCAGATGGATCGCTTCCTGATTCAACTGGCGCTGGGCTATCCTGAGCGCGAAGAAGAGCGCCTGATCCTGCACCGTTTTCGCGCAGACAATCCTCTCTCCCGCGTCAAGGCTATCGTCCAGGCTGACGACATCCGCCGCGCTGTAACAGTCTGCCGTGATGTTTTCGTTCACCCCGTACTGGAGGACTATCTCCTCGACCTGGTCCAGGCCACGCGCGTCGACAGCGCGCTCGATCTGGGCGTCAGCCCGCGCGGCAGTCTTGCTTTCTACCGCACGATACAGGCCCGGGCCGCGATTCAAGGGCGGTCCTACGTTACGCCGGATGATATTCAGACACTAGCCCCGCCCGTTCTCCGCCACCGATTGATTCCCGGCCCCGACACACGCCTGCACGGCACTTCCGTCGCCAAGGTTCTGGAAGACATCATTCGTACTGTGCCGGTTCCGGTTGAGGAAAACTGGCAGGATAGCCCTGCCCAGACAGAATCGGCTACCGTTGTCGGCGCATTCGGCACCGATTTGGAGCAGGAGCTGGAGGCAGCTGTCTCCCCGGAAGCTTCGGTCAGCGGCCCACCGGCTGACGAGCGCACCTCTCTTTCAGACTGATGGGGCGAGCTGGCTGGACCGCCGCGGTTGTCATACTGATTGTGGCGCTTTCCACGCGCAACAGTCTGATTTTCACGATGGCGCTGATCCTCGGGCTGCTGGGGCTCGTTGTCTGGCTATGGAGCCGTTACAGTCTTTCCGAGGTGAGCTACAGGCGCCGGTTCGACGTCGACCACGTCTTTTTCGGCGAAAAGACTGATCTTCATCTGGAAGTGACCAACGCCAAACCGCTGCCGCTTGCCTGGCTGCGCTGCGAAGATGACATTCCGGTTGCCCTCGCCCTGGAGCCGGAAGAACGAGCGAGGCACTATCTGCCCACGCGCCGCGTTCTCGTCAACCTCTTCTCACTCGGTATCTACCAGAGGGTCATACGCCGCTATACCGTCACAGGTACCCATCGTGGGGCCTGGAGATTCGGGCCGGTGCAGCTCATCTGCGGCGACATTTTTGGATTTCGCAGCCAGCTGCTGGAGGATCCGGAAACCTCGCTGCTTCTGGTCTATCCCCGAATGTATACACTGCCTGAACTGGGTCTCGAGGCCCGCCACCCATTTGGTGACCACGAGAGTCGAAACCGACTGATCGAAGACCCATTGCGGCTGAGCGGTGTACGGGAGTATCTGCCCGGCGACAATTTTCGCTACATCCACTGGAAGGCGACAGCACGCCGCCAGGAACTTCAGACAAAGCTGTTCGAACCTTCTGCTTCGCGCCCCCTGGCAATCTTTGTCAACATTCGAACATTTCAACACCGCTTTGAAGGGGTAGACCCGGAGCTGCGGGAGTTTGCCATCAGTGTCGGCGCCTCCATTGCCCGTTGGGCGCAGATGCAAGGCGAGGAGTTCGGTGTTTTCGCCAACAGCATGATGTACGCCGGCAGGCGTGTGCGCGTTTTGCCCAGCGCACATCCAAGGCAGCTTACCAGCGTCCTGGAGGCACTGGCCTACTGTGTGGGTATACCGCATACGTCGATTGAAAGGGTCTTGCAACAGGAGGCCGACCATCTTCGCATCGGGACTTCGATCGTGGTGGTCAGCGCGACTTTGTCGGATAACCTGCGTCGTGTGCTCATCGATTTGCAGCGTCGGGGATTTGCCGTCACGCTGCTGGGAATCGGCGAACTGACGCTCGAAAGAGCTATCCCCGGCGTCGCTTTCCAGAAGTTGTCGGAACAGGCGTTGAGCTACTTGACTGATGAAGCGGAACAGGAGATGCACGACGCTGAGACGCCTGTCCTGGCGGATTGAAGGCCCGTTCGCGACAGGACGCATGGAACTGGGCGTTCTCAGGCTGCTGCAAGAGATTCTGCGCTCCCCTTCCTGACCGAGCTGGGTACGACTCTGACTGATGAATCTGACTTTTTCTCTGCCGTGGGACCATAAGGAATGGAACGTCGTGGACGGCGGACTGCTGCCGGCCGTTGTCGGTGTCATGCGCTTCTGCTGGATTTGGCCCTGGATGCTGCTGCTGCAGGGGTTTCTGGCTCCCTCCCTCTCTGCGCCTCTGATGTACCCCTGGATGGTGATTGTCCTGCCGATACTCAGCTTTACCTTTGCACGTTGGTCCATGCCGACGCTGGCTGAGCGCAGGGATTATCGCAGGACGAATCAGATACGGCAACAGATTGCCACGTTCGGCTTTGCGGCGATCCTCTTTCTGGTTTGGCTCCGCTTCCAGCGACCAGAATTCTGGTTGGTGGACCCGCGCTGGCTGCTAGCCGCAGGGTACGACCTGATCTACTGGGATGCGATTCCGATTGAAGTACCGGGCACTTTTCTCTTTCTGCTCTTAGGAGTCTTTCTTTGGCTGCGCGGCGCGCTGGACGGCCATGGCCAGTATCGCCACGATGAGATCTGGAGGGCGTTTCTCTCAGGAGGCGCCGCTCTGGCACTTTTTGCCTGGATCGTTCCTCCTGTACCGGCGATTGGGCAATCTGAGGCTGCAGCGAACCCATTCATGTCGGCTGGCGGCCAACTTTCCAACTCCATCTGGCTGATAATACTCTTTGCGGCCTCAGGACTTGCAGGGATGGGCATCGCGAACCTGGGGAAATCGGGCGGATGGAGACGCCGTGCGCGTGTAGCCAGATTGCGTCCCAACCGCGGCTGGATGGCTGGAATCGGGCTGACGATCTTCGTGATGCTCGGAGTGGCCTTGCTTATGGCGTCGATCATCCAGCCGGAGGACGCTGCCATACTCTGGAAGGCGCTCGGACTGATCTGGCAGGGGGTTAGTCAAGTTCTCATTTGGATCATTACAGTCATCGCCTATCCGATCTTCCTGATCCTTGAGTATCTGATGCGCCTGTTTCGCAGCCTGTTCGGTGACCGTTCGCAGGAGACGGAGCGCGCCGAGATTGCCCAGCCTCCCGCGCCTGAGCCGATGCCCGAGCTTCCGGAGAGGGCCGTCGAAGGAATGCCGGAGCCTTTCCGGTGGATTGCTCTGATCGTGGTGGCAGCAGGCGTATTTATCATTTTCATGCTCGTTTTGCGTCAGTTGAGGAGCAATCCCGAAGAGGAAAGCGACGAGATACGGGAATCGGTCCTGACAGCCAGTCTTCTGCAGTCTCAGCTTGCAGACCTGTGGGCCCGTTTGCGTTCGCGGTTCGGCCCGCCTCCGGAGGAACCGGACCCTTATCTGTCGCTGGAAGGCGAAGTCGACACCCGCCGTCTGATTCGTCTGATCTATCAGCGGCTGCTGGAAGCTGCTCAAATGCATAACGTTCCCCGCTTGCAGAGTGAGACGCCCAGTCGCTTTGGAGGCCGCCTGGCAGGCAAGCCAAGGTTTGACGAAGGACTTGTGCAGACCATCACCGACGCCTACGGCGAAGCCCGCTATGGTGATGAGCCGCCTTCAGAGCAGACTGCGGCTGAGGCAGATAAGGCGTGGCGGGCAATGGTTTCCGATCTGACCCCTGACCAACCTCATAAAGAGTCTTAGCGCGGCGCGCAGTTCCTTCCTTGTAGTTTGTCTCAAGCGGCTTTTCGGAGAACTTGCTATGAACGGTGCCCAGGCACTCATTCGAACTCTGTATGACGGCGGAGTAGAAACCTGCTTCATGAATCCCGGCACGTCGGAGATGCACTTTGTTGCCGCGCTGGACTACGTGCCGGAGATGCACTCGGTCTTGTGCCTGTTTGAGGGGGTAGCAACAGGTTGCGCAGACGGCTACGCCCGCATGACCGGCAAGCCGGCGGCGACGCTGCTGCACTTGGGCCCAGGTCTGGGAAATGGTATCTCCAATTTGCACAACGGACGCAAGGCCCACTCCCCGATCGTCAACATCGTGGGGGACCATGCGACCTATCACCTCAAGTATGACGCGCCCCTGACAGCGGACATCGAGGGGCTGGCCCGGCCGGTCTCGGGCTGGGTGCGCACATCACCCAATTCGCGTGCGGTTGCCCAAGACGGTGCCGAGGCCATCGCCGCGGCCTGTACGCCTCCCGGACAGGTTGCGACACTGATACTGCCGGCGGATACGGCTTGGGGGGCGGCGGACGGTCCTGCTCCCCCACAGAGCGCGCCGGCTATGGCCGTCGTACCCGAGGAGCGTATTTCAGCCATCGCCCGTCTATTGAGGGGGGGAGAAGAAACGGTCCTTCTCGTGGGCGACCAGGTGATGTGCAACGCGGGAGTCAGCGAACTTGCCTGCCGGATCGCGGCGGGCGCAAACGCCAGGGTCGTTGGCAATCGCGCCGCGGCGCGGGTTTCGAGAGGCGCGGGGCGCCCTGTCCTTGCTCGCCTGCCCTATCCTGTCGATCAGGCTCTCTCTCTGTTGGCCGGTGCACGCCACGTCGTTCTTGCGGGCGCCAAAGACCCGGTGGGATTCTTTGCCTATCCGGACAGCCCCAGCCGGCTGGCGCCGCCCGACGCAGGCATCCATCTTCTTGCTTCCGAGGACGAGGACGTAGCCGCCGCGCTCGATGCCTTGAGTGAAGAGTTGGGAGCGCCGGCAACTTCGACTGCAGGGGCCCGATTGGAACGCCCTGCCCTACCGACAGGCGCACTCACTCCGGAGGCAGCCTGGACCGCTCTGTGCGCGCTGATGCCGGAAAATGCAATCATTGCCGATGAATCGGTCACTTGCGGCCGGCAGGCGTATCCCCACACGGAGACGGCGCCGCCTCACGACTGGCTTCACGTGACGGGAGGCTCCATCGGCCAGGGCCTGCCGGCGGCCACGGGAGCGGCCGTGGCCTGCCCAGACCGGCAGGTGTTTGCCATGGAGGGCGACGGCTCCGGCATGTACACTTTGCAGGCCCTATGGACGCAGGCGCGAGAGTCGCTGAATGTCGTGAACGTCATCTTCGCCAATCGAAGTTACCGCATTCTGCAGGGCGAACTTCTGAATGTGGGGGGCGGCGCTGACCCGGGACCCCATGCCCAGGCGATGATGCGCCTTGATTCTCCGGAGTTGAACTGGGTCTCGATCTCCGAGGGTATGGGAGTTCCAGCAGTACGCGTCGAGACTGCAGATGCTTTCGTCCAAGCGCTGGGTCGCGGAATCGAAGAGCCGGGACCTATGCTGATAGAGGCGATGGTCTGACGGCAAGATGCCTGCGAAGAAACTCCACAGTCGTTCAACTTAGACACTTTCCCTTTCGGCAGCTATGGACGCAGTTGAATCGAGCCAGCCATCAGCAGATGCAGTCGCGCGGGTCGTTGACGCCTTCATGGCGGAGCGAGAGCCGGTCTACATAGTCGGCGGCGCGGTGCGGGATCATCTGCTGGGCGTCTCTTCGATTCCGGGCTGGACGCGAGCGGGCTTGGACGGGCACACGCACGGCCGGGCCAGGGCCTCCTCCGCATGCGCTCGCACCCCTGCCTCGACAACGGACTTGGATCTTGTGCTGAAAGGTCCGGTATTGCCCATGGCGCGACGAGTGGCGGACAGGCTGGGCTGGGCCTACTATCCCCTGGACGAAGCGAGGGACGTCGCCCGTCTTATCGGCAAAGGCAGCGACGGTCGACGAATTGAGTGTGACGCCGCGGCATTGCGAGGCGACCTGCAGACCGACCTGCTGGCGCGTGACTTCAGCGCCAATGCCCTGGCACTGGAACTTTCGGCGGACAGTCCAGCCCAGCTGATTGACGTATGCGGCGGCATTGCGGATATCACATCGCACACACTGCGGCGCATTTCGGACGAGAGTCTGCGCGACGATCCGGTCAGGCTGTTGCGCGCGGTGCGACTGGCTGCTCAACTGGGCTTCACGATCGAGAATGATACTCGAGGGCAGATCGCTGACTTGGCCGGGACGGTCCTTCGCGTTAGTGCCGAGCGTCTGAGGCAGGAATTGTGGAAGCTGTTGGACTGTCCGCGCCCGGACGACGGAGTCTGGGAGTTGAATGCGCTCGGGCTGCTTGACCAACTATTGCCTGAGGTCAGCGCACTGCAAGGGGTGACGCAGTCATCCCGCCACCATCTTGATGCATACGACCACAGCCTGTTGACGGTGCGCCGCGCAGCCGAACTTCGAGACTGGCTGCGCGGTGGTGCGCCGCTGGAAGATGGCGACCTGAGAGGATCTTTGGAACCATGGGCGGACCCGCTTCGCGCCCATTTCGGCGAAGAAATTGCGTCCGGCCGCGACCGTGCCGGGTGGCTGGTCTGGCACGCCCTGTTTCACGACACGGGAAAGGCCGGTAGTCTTGCCGCGGATTCCATGGACAGCGAGGAACGACAGTCCTATACCGGCCACCAGCAGTTGAGCGCGGAGATAGCCGGGCGGCGCGTTGCACACCTGCGCTTCAGCAGGCGTGAAGTCCTGTTGACGGAGACAGTGGCTTCGATGCACAGCGTGCCTCGCAACCTGGTCAGATCCCTTCCCAGAGACGGGAACCGCATCGGTCCGCGAATGGCGTACCGGCTCTTTCGCGACGCAGGCAGCGTGACTTCGGGGCATCAAATTGAGCATCGTCTGCAGTCGAGCGGCGCGCAGCAACGTCTCGACGGGCTGGATGTGACTCTGCAGGCAATCTCGGATCTGCAGGCAACAGGGCGAGAGAGAGGGGAAGAGTGGGGAAGATTCCTCAGGGCCGTGGAAGGACTGTTTGCCTTTGCCTTTTCGCGGCCAGCGGACCTTCCGGCCGCGCCGCTGGTGGATGGCCATGCGCTGATGAGGCTCCTGGGGCTGGAGCCGGGGCCGGTTCTGGGGTCCATTGTGCGGGAACTGGCGGAGGCGCAGGCGGCGGGCGCGGTAACAACCCCGGACGAGGCGGAGACGCTGGCAAGAAGTCTGTTGGAGAGAGGGGTGAATTAGGTTAAGAGCCGCTTCCGTTTTGGGCCTGTTTGTTGCTCACACCAGATGCTTCGCCGCGGCTCGTTCCAGACGGGCACGCGCGGCACCGCTTTCAATGATACGCCTGGCGCGATTTATCCCATCGGAAACACTCTGCGCCAGATCAAAGAGATGGAGAATGACACCTGCAGTCAGGCAGACCTGCTCGGTCGCGTCGCAGTTTTCTGAAGCGAGTACCCTTGCATTGAGTTCGGCATGGCCGGCGGCGTCTGCGGGTCCGGGTACGCGTACGCGTTCTTTGTGACCGAGGGCTTCAGGATCGAGGATCAGGTCGTTGGCCGCATCTTCGGCAAATACGTGAGACTTGCGGCCTACGGCCATTTCGACTGAGCCTTCTTCGCCCTGGACGATAAAGCTGCGTACAGCGCCTGTCTGCACTTCTCGCAGTCGCTCGATGTAGTTTCCATGGAAGAATCCGCTGACCTGGTATGGGGCGTTGCCCGGATTGAGGAGTTTCTCGACACTGTTGAGGACAGTTCGAAGGCCAAACTGGCGCCGCAGCGGCAGCAGGTCATGCCATTGCGGCGCGAATCTTTCTGCCGACAGGTAGCCGATGCCGACCGCTTCGATCATTGACTGGACTGCTTCCGGTTCCAGGTCGTCGGCAATGCCCAGTTCCCTCAGAACTGGCCCCGGCCCAATGCCCTCTTTAGTGGGTACGCCTTCATCGCCATGCAGGACAACCGGCATTCCGGCTTCGGAGAGGACAACCGCTACGGCGGGGGCCAGCTGCGCACTCTTCACCTTACCGTCGTAGGGCACTGCCAGATCGAGCAGCCCCTCGATCCGGGGATAAATCCGCGTGATTGTCTCTGCCCGCAAGAGCGCAGTAAAACCCCGAACCTCGTCGACGGCCTCACCTTTGACCCGTTGCGTAATCAGAAAAGCGCCGGCCTGCGCCGGGGAGCAGGTCTGGTCGACAATCTGGCGCAGGGCTTCGACTGACTCCTCGTAAGTAAGATCTCGCTTCAGCTTCTCGCCGCGCCCGACCGCTTGAATGAAAGGGACAAAGGGGGCCGGGTCCCTGTCCGTATCATAAATTGAGCGGACTTCCGGGGTCGCGGCCAGCATGAATGTCGGTCCTTAACAGGTACAGGGAGGACGGGACGAGGTCAGTCGTTCAGTCCCCACTCCCTAATTGGTTGAGAAGCGTGTTAACATCGGGAGCGGAAGGCGCGTCCAACTTGAAAGTCAGAGGTTCACGGGCGTCGTTAGCGAGTCGGGTTACTGTGGCGTCGTCCCCGAAGACGGCGGCCAGGTTGTCCGAGAGCTGGGCCTGAGCAGCACTGGCGGGGGCATCTGCGCCGTCTCCATTTGCAGTGTTGGGGTAGTTGAGCCGGTCCAACAGGACGATCGCAGCCCCGTCGGTGCGCAACTTCAGTTTTCCTTTGAGCTCCACGTCATTCTCTGTCAATTTTGCCGCGTTCAATGCCTGGTGGAGCGTCGTGCTCAGGGCTTCCGACAGATCGGAGCCGGCATCCCGTTTGCGCACGTAGAGCAGGCCCGGCTTGCCGTCGGTCAAGTCGATAACGTAGTCGGCTTCATGGCCGACGAGAAGAATCGCCGGACCGTCCATGATGTGCTTGTAGTCGGCCACGTCGAGCAGCAACTCGTTGGGCACAACATCTTCCCGAATCCAGCGATGGAAAACAGGGATAAAGGATTCGACGTCTACGGAAAAGTCTTCAAAAAAGAACTTTATGCTCAGGCGATGGGGTGCAATCATTGTTTGCTCCAGCGGGGATGAAAGGCTGCTTGCCGGCTGTGCTTGTATGATCAAGCACAGCCGGCAGGCCGTTATCAAATCTCTACCAGGACGTTGCCGCCGACCTTGGATTCGCAGGCATGCGTGGCCTCAATGAACAGAAGCGCCTCTTCGATCAACCTGTGGGCAGCGTCGTTGTCGGGCGTTCCGTTGGTGTTGCTGTGCCGGTCCAGCAGGTACTGGCCGAATTTGCCCTTTGCATACTGATCGAAGAACAGTTCGGTATCGAAGAACCGGGACTTGAACTCCTGCACGATGCGGTCCGGACTGTCACCCACATCGAGGAACTGGGTACGTACCAGGGCCCTGGCCGCCTTAAGCATTGAAGAGTAGGCCAGGGCGTCGGCTCGCGCCGGGTCGTTCTCATCCAAAGCGACCTGCGCTTCGAAGGCTTCCGATTCTGCAGGGGAGATCTCCATCGAGAAGAGGGAGACAACCTCGCCGGCACATTCGCCGATGCCGATATCGCCAAGGCTGAAGACCCGGGGATCACCCCAGTCCGAGAAGTACTCCGGCTCCTGTTCAAAGGCTGGCAGCTGCATGAAGGGCTGAATGATGTTGCGGGCTTCCTTCTTGCCGATTCGTCCAATCCAATCCTGGAACGTCTCGCCCTTGGACCTTTCCTCCACATAGCGGGAAGTGATCGTATCGACGACTTCTGGCACGGTCCTGGAAGGAACGGCGCCAACGGCCAGCCCGTAGCTCCCGGCATTGTCATGCCACTTGCCCCCCAGGATGACCTGGAAGTGAGGCATCTTGAAGTTGCCGGAGCGGCGGCTGTTTCCGAAGAAGCCGATGTCGGAGACATGGTGCTGGCCGCAGGAGTTGAAGCAGCCGCTTATCTTGATCTTCAGGTCCTTGATGGCGTCGGGCAGGGATGCACTCTTGGCGGTGAGGCGCGTGCGCAGTTCGCCGGCCAGCCCGCGTGAGGAGGCAATGCCCAATTTGCAGGTATCGGTACCGGGGCAGGCGGTGATGTCGACGATGGTGCCCGCGCCGGAATCACCGAGCCCGATTTCCTTTAGCTCCTCGAACAGATTGGGCAGATCGGAGTCTGAGACCCAGCGCAGGACGATATTCTGCTCTACCGTTGAGCGCACATTGTCGCCAACGTACTTGCGGGCGATGTCGGCCAACTCCCAGGTCTGCTGAGAAGTCAGATCGCCCAGGGGCAGATTCACGGTAACAACGCTGTAACCTTCCTGGCGCTGACTATAGACGTTGGTCTCGAACCACTGGTTGAACTCTGAAGAGCGGACCTGACCGTTCAAAAAAGTGGGCGGCCTGGATGGCTTCTCCTCGTAATGGGGGAGGGTGTCCATATAGGCCGTCCAGCGGTCGTCGTGAGGCAGCGTTTTGCGCTCCTCTTCAACGAGCCGGCGGAACTCTTCGATTCCGAGCTTGGCGACAAGAAACTTGATTCGGGCGCGATTGCGGTTGCGCTTTTCGCCCAGGCGAGCGAAAACGCGGGAGACTGCCTGCGCCAAGGGCAGGATCTCCTCTTCCGGTGTGAACTCGCTCAGGACCTTGGCCTGGTGGGGCACTGTTCCGAGGCCGCCGCCTACATAGACCTTGAAACCGCGCTTGGGCTTTCCGTCAACCTCCTGAACCTGGGCAAGGTAGCCGATGTCATGCATCATCACCAGCCCGCAGGCCTCGGCTTCGCAGCCGGAAAAAGCCGGCTTGAACTTGCGGCCGAAGTCCTGGACATCGTCATGGCCGAGCAGGAACTCGGCAAAGGCCTCGGAATAAGGCGTAGCGTCAAAGACCTCTGTGCGGCAGACACCGGCCAGATGACAGCAGGTGACATTGCGGACCGAGTTGCCGCAGGCTTCCCTGGTGGTTATGCCGACCGACGCCAGACGGCGCATCATGTCGGGCGTGTCCTCAATGTGAACAAAGTGCAGCTGAATATCCTGGCGGGTCGTGATATGCAGAATGCCGTCCGAGTATTCGTCGGCAACCTGTGCCAGCATATCCAACTGATCCGGTGTCAGTCCTCCGCCGGGAACTTTGATGCGCTGCATACCGGGGGCGTGCCAAAGGGTATCTGGTCCCTTGATCCGCTCCATTTCCTCGAATGCAAGCTCCCGACTCTCGAAACCGTCGTGCCGCTGGCCATTGTCATAGCGCTGGCCGTACACACCTCGACGGAGACGCGTTTCGGCGAAGACTTTTTCGTCCAATTTCCCTTGGCCCATCAGTTCCATCTGGCCTTCAAATATATCGATTTCGTGGGCCAGATCATCTGACATTTCATCCGCCAGGACGTCTTTCCAACCGATGTTCGACACAGTTGTCTCCTTGCCTGTTGTCAGTTTCGTCGCCAGTAGGTCAGTGGGTATGAAGCCGGAAACCTCTGCCCAAGCTCGTTTCCCCTTCCCTTTGGCCCATAGTACGGAATAGCAGGTGTGCCTTCGGACCAGAACGGTAGAGCCTCTTCGGTCTCTTTCGACATGTTCTCCTATTGGTTTGTACTTGCCGACAATTGTAGGGCAGCGACGCTTGATCTGTCAAGCTGGTAATTGTGGGGGGTGCATCCCAGATTGGGGGCGGGAACAGAGGCAAGGCGTGAGGAGCGAGGAGCGGGAACTGCCGGCGCCCCTGCAGGAGATCGGATCGGGGGCCGGCCGCGGTGTTGTCCGCTGAGAAATATGAAAGATCGTCGCCATTTGGGATGCTTTCATATGTGCATGTTGGCTTGCGG